>NZ_JBVHXT010000008.1:414-57088 GCF_055569255.1 Streptomyces sp. NPDC029296 | reverse complement strand
CGTCGCACTCGCACCCGGAGGAAACCCCCCCCCCCTTTACGACCCCCCCCCCCCCCCCCCCCCCCCCCCCCCCCCCCCCCCCCCCCCCCCCCCCCCCCCCCCCCCCCCCCCCCCCCCCCCCCCCGGGACGACGGCCACCGCACACGGGGGCCGCGGGGAAGCGCCCGGCGCCGGGAAGCCCACCAGGGCCTCCCGGCGCCGCCCCGCGTGTTCACGGGCCCACCCGCCCGACGCGGGCACCCCCGGCCGCGGGCACCTTCCGTGCCCGCGGCCCAGGAGTTGTCCACAAGGCCGGGCCCGAGGTTGTCCACAGGCCCCCGCACGGCCGCCGACACCGTCGTACGCTGGACAGCCCCGGCCCGTCGCACGAGTCGGGCCCTTCGTGTTGCCGACCCCCTGGACGGAAAAAGCCTCCATGAGCCTGCACGGTCTGCTCGACGCCGTCGTCAAGGACCCCGCCCTCGCGGAAGCGATGCGCGCGGCAGCGGACGGCAACCGCCCGCACGTCGACCTGGTCGGCCCCCCGGCGGCCCGCCCCTTCGCCGTCGCCGCCCTGGCCCGGGACGCCGGCCGCCCGGTGCTGGCGGTCACCGCGACCGGCCGCGAGGCCGAGGACCTCGCCGCCGCCCTGCGCTCCCTGCTGCCGCCCGAGGGCGTCGTGGAGTACCCCTCCTGGGAGACCCTCCCGCACGAGCGGCTCAGCCCGCGCAGCGACACCGTCGGCCGCCGCCTCGCCGTCCTGCGCCGCCTCGCCCACCCCCGCCCCGACGACCCCGAGACCGGCCCCGTCTCCGTCGTCGTGGCCCCCGTGCGCTCCGTGCTCCAGCCGCAGGTCAAGGGACTCGGCGACCTGGAACCGGTGGCCCTGCGCACCGGCCAGAGCATCGATCTGGACGGGGTCGTCGAAGCCCTCGCGGCCGCCGCCTACGCCCGCGTGGAGCTGGTCGAGAAGCGCGGCGAGTTCGCCGTGCGCGGCGGCATCCTGGACGTGTTCCCGCCCACCGAGGAACACCCCCTGCGCATCGAGTTCTGGGGCGACGAGGTCGAGGAGATCCGCTACTTCAAGGTCGCCGACCAGCGCTCCCTCGAAGTCGCCGAACACGGCCTGTGGGCGCCCCCCTGCCGCGAGCTGCTGCTCACCGACGACGTCCGCGCCCGCGCGCGTGCCCTCGCCGAGGACCACCCCGAGCTGGGCGAACTGCTCGGCAAGATCGCCGAGGGCATCGCCGTGGAGGGCATGGAATCCCTGGCCCCGGTCCTGGTGGACGACATGGAGCTGCTCCTCGACGTGCTGCCCGAGGGCGCCATGGCCGTCGTCTGCGACCCCGAGCGGGTCCGCACCCGCGCCGCCGACCTCGTCGCCACCAGCCAGGAGTTCCTGCAGGCGTCCTGGGCGGCCACCGCCGGCGGGGGCGAGGCCCCCATCGACGTCGGCGCGGCCTCCCTGTGGTCCATCGCCGACGTCCGCGACCGCGCACGCGAGCTGGACATGATGTGGTGGTCGGTCTCCCCGTTCGCCGCCGACGCCGACGCGGCGGGCGACGCCGACACCCTCAAGCTCGGCATGCGCGCCCCCGAGTCCTACCGCGGCGACACCGCGCGCGCCCTCGCCGACACCAAGGGCTGGCTCGCCGACGGCTGGCGCACGGTGTTCGTCACCGAGGGCCACGGCCCGGCCGCCCGCACGGTGGAGGTGCTCGGCGGCGAGGGCATCGCCGCCCGCCTCGACTCCGACCTCGGCGAACTGAGCCCGTCGGTGGTGCACGTCTCCTGCGGCTCCATCGAGTACGGCTTCGTGGACCCCGCGCTGGGGCTCGCCGTGCTCACCGAGACCGACCTCTCCGGGCAGCGCACCGCCGGCCGCGAGGGCGCCCGCATGCCGGCCCGCCGCCGCAAGACCATCGACCCGCTCACCCTGGAGCCGGGCGACTACATCGTCCACGAACAGCACGGCGTCGGCCGCTACATCGAGATGGTGCAGCGCACCGTGCAGGGCGCCACCCGCGAGTACCTGGTCGTGGAGTACGCGCCCGCCAAGCGCGGCCAGCCCGGCGACCGGCTGTACATCCCGACCGACCAGCTGGAGCAGATCACCAAGTACGTCGGCGGCGAGGCACCCACCCTGCACCGCCTCGGCGGCGCCGACTGGACCAAGACCAAGGCCCGCGCCAAGAAGGCCGTCAAGGAGATCGCCGCCGACCTGATCAAGCTGTACAGCGCGCGCATGGCCGCCCCCGGCCACGCCTTCGGCACCGACACCCCCTGGCAGCGCGAGCTGGAGGACGCCTTCCCCTACGCCGAGACCCCGGACCAGCTCACCACCATCGCCGAGGTCAAGGAGGACATGGAGAAGTCGGTCCCCATGGACCGCCTGGTCTGCGGCGACGTCGGCTACGGCAAGACCGAGATCGCGGTGCGGGCCGCCTTCAAGGCCGTACAGGACGGCAAGCAGGTCGCCGTCCTGGTGCCCACCACCCTGCTGGTCCAGCAGCACTACGGCACGTTCTCCGAGCGGTACGCGCAGTTCCCCGTCAACGTGCGCGCCCTGTCCCGCTTCCAGACCGACACCGAGGCCAAGGCCGTCCTGGAGGGCCTGAAGGAAGGCTCGGTGGACGTCGTCATCGGCACCCACCGCCTGTTCTCCTCCGAGACCAAGTTCAAGGACCTCGGCCTGGTCATCGTCGACGAGGAGCAGCGCTTCGGCGTCGAGCACAAGGAGCAGCTGAAGAAGCTCCGCGCCAACGTCGACGTGCTGACGATGTCCGCCACCCCGATCCCGCGCACCCTGGAGATGGCGGTCACCGGCATCCGCGAGATGTCCACGATCACCACGCCCCCCGAGGAGCGCCACCCGGTGCTCACCTTCGTCGGGCCGTACGAGGAGAAGCAGATCGGCGCCGCCATCCGCCGCGAACTGCTGCGCGAGGGCCAGGTCTTCTACATCCACAACCGCGTCGAGTCCATCGACCGCGCGGCGGCCAGGCTCCGCGAGATCGTCCCCGAGGCGCGCATCGCCACCGCCCACGGCCAGATGTCGGAATCCGCGCTGGAACAGGTCGTGGTCGACTTCTGGGAGAAGAAGTCCGACGTGCTGGTGTCGACCACGATCGTGGAGTCCGGCATCGACATCTCCAACGCCAACACCCTGATCGTGGAGCGCGGCGACACCTTCGGCCTGTCCCAGCTGCACCAGCTGCGCGGCCGGGTCGGCCGGGGCCGCGAGCGCGGGTACGCCTACTTCCTGTACCCGCCGGAGAAGCCGCTGACGGAGACCGCGCACGAGCGCCTCGCGACCATCGCCCAGCACACCGAGATGGGCGCGGGCATGTACGTCGCGATGAAGGACCTGGAGATCCGCGGCGCCGGAAACCTGCTCGGCGGCGAGCAGTCCGGCCACATCGCCGGCGTCGGCTTCGACCTGTATGTCCGCATGGTCGGCGAGGCCGTCGCCGACTACCGGCGCCAGCTGGAGACCGGCGGGATCGAGGAGGAGCCGCCGCTGGAGGTCAAGATCGAGCTGCCCGTCGACGCGCACGTCCCGCACGACTACGCGCCCGGCGAGCGCCTGCGCCTGCAGGCGTACCGCTCGATCGCCTCCGCCAACAGCGAGGAGGACGTCAAGGCCGTCCGCGAGGAACTCACCGACCGCTACGGCAAGCTGCCCGAACCGGTGGAGAACCTGCTGCTGGTGGCCGGCCTCAGGATGCTCGCGCGCGCCTGCGGCGTCGGGGAGATCGTGCTCCAGGGCACCAACATCCGCTTCGCGCCGGTGGAGCTGCGCGAGTCGCAGGAGCTGCGCCTCAAGCGGCTCTACCCCGGCACGGTCATCAAGCCGACCGCCCACCAGGTGCTGGTCCCGCGCCCGAAGACCGCGAAGGTCGGCGGCAAGCCGCTGGTCGGCCGCGAACTGCTGGCCTGGGTCGGCGAGTTCCTCACCTCGGTCCTGGGCTAGGGCCTGTCCGGCCCCGGCGCGGGGTGTGCGGCGACGGGGGCGGCGCGGGGCGCCCGGCGGAGGGGATCGACGGGTGGCGGACGGGACCGGGGGCGCGCGTGCGGATCGGTGAGCTGGCGGAGGCGACCGGCACGACCCCGCGCGCCCTGCGCCACTACGAACGGCAGGGCCTGATCACCTCCGCGCGCGCGGCCAACGGCTACCGGGAGTACGACGCCGGGGCGGTCGTCCGGGTCCGCAACATCCGCCGGCTGCTGACGGCGGGCCTCACCCTGGACGACGTACGGGTGTTCCTGCCCTGCCTGGACGGCGACGTCACCGCCGGCCCCGCCTCGGCCGCGGGGCTGAGGGTCGCCCGGGACCGGCTGGCCGTTCTGGACGCCCGTATCGCGGCCCAGACCCGGCTGCGGGACCGGCTGGCGGCGGCCCTGCGGGAGGCGGACGCCGCCCCCCGGTGAACGGGGCGGGAACGTCCTCGTGGGCGGGCGGACCCGGGCGGGTCCCCGGGCGCGGGCCGGGTCAGGAGACGACCGCGCCGCCGTCCACCGGCAGCACCACGCCGGTCACGAACGACGCGCCCGGGGAGGCGAGCCGGGTGATGGCCCAGGCGACCTCCTCGGGGCGGCCGATACGGCCGAGCGGGGTGTGGTCGAGCTGCCACCGGCGCACGGCGGCCCGCCGCTCGGGCGAGTACCCGCTGTGCTCGGCGATGGGCGTGTCGATGGCGCCCGGGGCCACGGCGACCACCCGGATGCCGTGCGGCGCCAGTTCCACCGCCCAGCCGCGGGTCAGCACCTCCAGGGCGGCCTTGCCCGCCGCGTACAGGGAGTTGCCGGGCCAGCCGCGCTGGCCCACCGACGTCGTCACGTTCACCACCACGCCCCGGCTCTCCTCCAGCGCGGGCAGCGCGGCCTGGGTGAGCAGCACGGGCGCGAGGAGGTTGGTCTCCAGCAGCGGCCGTACCGACGCGCGGGTGTAGCTGCGCAGGGAGTCGTCGGTGACGACGGCCGCGTTGTTGACGAGCACGTCGATCCGGCCGTGGAGCTCCAGCGCGGCCCGTACCACGGAGGCGGGCCCGTCCTCGGCGGTCAGGTCGGCGGACAGGGGAGTGATACGCGGGTGCCCCTCGGCGGTCTTGGCCAGCGGCGCCGCCCGACGGCCGACGGCGACGACCCGGGCGCCCTCGGCGGCGAACGCGTGCGCGGTGGCCCGGCCGATGCCGGTGCCGGCGCCGGTCACGAGGACGGTACGAGAGGGCTGGTTCCCGGGGGTGCTGTTCTCGGTCATGCGGGGATCGTCGGACCCTGACGCCAATGACAAGGTCAAGCGGGACTTGCCCGACGGACAAAACGGTATGTGTCGCCCTATCAGGTGATGAGGCCCCATCTGCTGGACGGCTACGGGAAGTTACCGTGGGGAGCGGAACGATCCGCCCCGCTCCCGACGGGCGGACCAGCACGAGCAAGGGGGACGCACCGTGACGCGTCTGAGGGGCGGGGTGGTCGCCGCCGTGGCCATGCTGGTCGCCGCGACCGGCTGTACGGCCGAGCAGAGCAAGGGGGCCGCCGGGCCCGAGGAGACCGGAGGCGGGGGCGCGGCCCTGTCCGCCGCCGGCGCACTGACCGTCAAGGGACGCGCGCCGAAGACCGGTTACTCCCGCGACCGGTTCGGCACCGCCTGGGCGGACACCGACTCCAACTCCTGCGACACCCGCGACGACATCCTCAAACGCGACCTGAAGAACGTGAGGTTCACCGGCGGCACCTGCAAGGTCTCCGCCGGCCTGCTGGACCCCGACCCCTACTCCGGCAAGGAGATCACCTACCGGCGCGGCCGCAGTCAGGTCGACATCGACCACGTCGTGGCCCTCTCCGACGCCTGGCAGAAGGGCGCCAAGTACTGGGACGCGGCCAAGCGCATCGCCCTGGCCAACGACCCGCTCAACCTGCTCGCGGTCGACGCGAGCACCAACCGCGGCAAGGGCGACGGCGACGCGGCCACCTGGCTCCCGCCCAACAAGGGCTACCGGTGCGGGTATGTCGCCGCCCAGGTCGCGGTCAAGAAGAAGTACGGCCTGTGGGTCACCGCCGCCGAACAGTCGGCCATGAAGAAGGTCCTCGCCGGCTGCCCGGACCAGAAGCTGCCCACCGGCGGCAACCCGACCCGGGCACCGGAACGCTTCCGGGCCCGCTGACCGGGGAAGCCGGCGCCCGGCACCCGCGGTGACCCGGCGCCGGGCCCGGCCCCGTACCGGCCCTTACAGCGAGTCCAGGTCGATGATCTTCCCCGCGGGCTTGTCCGCGGGGACCGGACGGCCGTAGTCGCCGAACGCCAGGTGTATCTGCTCCTTGGCCTTGGCCCCGCTGTCGATCCGCAGCAGGTACGGCTTGCCCTCGGTCGCCACGTGGGCCGTGTAGTCGTCCTTGCCGTCCTTCTCGTGCAGGACGATCGCGGGCGTGCCGTCGACCTTGGTGGTCTTGCCGCGGGTGGCCTCCGTGTCGCCGTCGCTCACGTCGCCGAGGATCGTGTCCAGGTCGCAGAAGCTCGCGATGTCCTTGGCGTCCTGGCCCTTCACGGCCATCTTGGTCCACTTGCCGGCGAGCATGTCGACGGCCGCGTCGGTGTCCTCCTTGGACTCGCCCTCGCTCTGGGCGCGCAGGAACTTCTCGTCGTACTTCATGTAGACGGTGCTGCCGGTCTTGATCAGATCGGTCCTGCCCTCGCCGCCGATGCTCATCGTGCCGGCGCAGCGGCCCTTCTTGTCGAGCGCCATGTCGATCTCGATGATGCCCTTGCTCTCGTCGTCGGGGACCTGGCCCTTCAGGCGCAGGGACGAGGCACTGGTGGTGGTCTTCATCGCGCGCTCGGCGATCTCACTACCGCTCAGCCCGGCGAACGGGCCCTTCGGCTTGCTGTCGGCCGAGTCGTTCCCCGACTGGCAGCCGGTGGTGAGTCCCGCGGTGGCCGCGGCGGCGAGACAGAGAGCGGCAAAAGCGGTACGACGCATGACGGTTCCTTGCTGAGAGAGGTGTTCTGATGAGCGGGGAGCCGGGGGGCTCCGGGGTGAGTGGTACGGGGGTGAGTGGTGGGGCGTGGGTGGTGCGGGTGCTGGGGTCGTGGGGGGTGGTGCGGCGCCGGCGCGGGGTGAGTGTCCCCGCGCCGGGGTGGGCAAACGGGGTCAGGCCTTCTTCCAGTCGCCGCAGTCGGTCGTCTTGAAGTAGCCGTCCGAGGCGCTGATGGTGACCACGGCCGTGCCGGTCACGTTGTTGTTGGCGATGATCGAGTCCAGGCCCTGGTCGGCGTCCTTGCTGCGCTCCCAGTAGCAGGAGTCGTCGGCGTTCCCGGCCGACTTGTAGGTGCCCGGCGCGATGTCCGTACCCACCTTGAACATACCCCCGTCGCCGTCCATGGAGGTGGCGGGCGTGCCCTTCGCCTTCGGGTCGACGGCCTCCCAGTCGGAGCAGCCGTTGGACTTGAACAGCTTGTCGGTGGCCTTGATGGTCACGTAACTCGTGCCGCTCACATTGTCGTTGGCGAGCGTGGAGTCCAGTTCGCCGGAGGCGTCCTTGGCACGCTCCCAGTAGCACATGTCGTCGGTGTTGCCGGTCGTCCGGTACGTCCCCGGCTTGATGTCGGTGCCGACCTGGTACTCGCCGTCGCCCCCGAAGGCGGCCTTCTTCTCCTCGGCGGCCTTGGCGGCGCCCGAACCCTTCGAGCCGTCCGCCTCCTTGCCGCCGTCACCGGGCCGGTGCCCGGCCGAGGCCGAGGAACCGGCCTTGGCGCCGCCGCCGGAACCACCGTCCTTGTCGTCGCTGCCGACGGTGGCGGACACGGCCCCGATGACGGCGAGCCCCACTACCGCGCCGATCGCGACCTTGGCCTTCATGCCCATGACGATTCCCTCCCCGAATGCGGCGGCCTCCCCCTCCGGTGACCGCTCGTTCGCTGGGTCAATAACAGCAGAGCGTGTGAACCGAGTCAACACGATTCACACCTTCGTGTGTGTACACGTCCGTGAACCCATGGATCTTGTGTACGCCGGTATGCTCGGCGCACACACGGGACGAGGGGAGCGAAGCCGGTGCAGGACAACGCGACAGAGGTGACCGCGGCCGGGATCGCCCGGCTCGCCGGGGTGGGGCGGGCCGCCGTCAGCAACTGGCGCCGCAGGCACGCCGATTTCCCCAAGCCGGTCGGCGGCAGCGAGACCAGCCCGTCCTTCGCCCTGGCCGAGGTCGAGGCATGGCTGCGCAAGCAGGGCAAACTCGCGGAAGTACCCCTGCGGGAACGGGTCTGGCAGCAGCTCGCCGGCCATCCGGAAGGCCCGCTGACGGCCCTGGTGCACGCGGGGTGCGCGCTGCTGCTGATCCACGAACGCCCCACGGTCTGGCTCGACGCGAGCGCTGGCTCCGACGCGAGGCTGGCCGCGATGCTGCCGGGGGCGCTGGAGAAGGTGCTGACGCCTCGACTCGGGGGCGCGCGGGGGCGCGGGAGTGGCGGCCGGGGAGGGGGTGCGGGTGTGGGGCTGGGTGCGAGTGCGGGCGCGGGCGGGGGTGGCGGTGTGAACGCGGCTTTCGGGCGATTCGGTGCGAACGCCCCGCTCAAGGCCCCGGCTGTGAACGCGGATTCGGCGACGTCCGGTGTGAACGCGGACGTCACCACGCCCGACGTGAACGCGGACGCCACCGCGCCGCGTGTGAACGCCGGCCCCACCGCGCCCGCTGTGAACTCCTCACCGACGGCGCCGACTGTGAACACTCCACCCACCGTTCACACCGAACCAGCCGTCCACGCCACACCACCCGTTCACGCGAAGCCGGCCCTGCACACCGCGCCGGCCACCCCCACCCCGCCCGCACCCACCCCGCCGTTCACCTCCACCCCGCCTCCGCCCCCCGCCCCCGCCCTCACCACCCCCACCGGCCCCCAGCTCCTCCCCTCCGTCCCCCTCCTCCGCGGCGCCGCCGAACTCGCCGCCGAGACCGGCGCCCGGCAGACGTTCGAGTTCCTGCTCGGCCGGCACCTGGACGCCAACCCGCGCCAGTACACGCTCACCCCGGCCGAACTGGCGGGCCTCATGGCCGACCTGGCCGGCCCCGCCCGCACCGTCCTGGACCCGGCCTGCGGCACCGGCGCCCTGCTGCGCGCCGTCGACCCCCGCCCCGACCAGGAGCTGTACGCCCAGGACAGCGCCCCCGAACTCGCCGCGCTCAGCGCGCTGCGACTGGCGCTGCACAGCCGGGCCGCCGTGCGCGCCGCCGTCGGCGACACCCTGCGCGCCGACGCCCACCCCGCGCTGCGCGCCGACGCGGTCCTGTGCCATCCGCCGTTCAACGAGCGCAACTGGGGCCACGACGAACTCGCCTACGACCCCCGCTGGGAGTACGGCTTCCCGGCGCGCACGGAGTCCGAGCTGGCCTGGGCGCAGCACGCGCTGGCCCGGCTGGCCGACGGCGGCACCGCCGTCCTGCTGATGCCGCCGGCCGCCGCCTCCCGCCGCTCCGGGCGCCGGATCCGCGCCGATCTGCTGCGCCGGGGCGCGCTGCGGGCCGTGATCGCGTTGCCCGTCGGCGCGGCCCCGCCGTACAACATCCCGCTGCACCTGTGGGTGCTGCGCCGCCCCGACCGCACACCGGCGGCCCCCGAGGTGCTGCTCGTGGACACGGGACGGTTCGCCGGGGAGGCACGCGGCGGCCCCGACTGGGAGGCGGTGCGGGACGCGGTGCTGGACGCCTGGCGGGCCTACGCGCACGCGGGGCGGCTCGCGGAGCGGCCCGGGCTCGCCCGGTCCGTGCCGGTCATCGAACTCCTCGACGACGACGTGGACCTCGCCCCCGCCCGCCATCTGCCGCCGGCCGCGCTGGCCGAGGGCGCCGAGCAGCTCACCCGGGTGCGCGAACGCCTGGGTGCGACCCTGCGCCTGACCGCCGACCTCACCCCGCCGCCCGCCGACCCGGCAGCGCCCGCGCGCTGGCCGCTGACGACCGTCGGCGAACTCGCGCGCGGGGGCGCGCTGGTGATGCGTACCGGCGGAAACGGCGGCCACGCGCGCGTGCCGGTGCTCACCGACCACGACGTCCTCGCCGGGACGGCACCCTCCGGCACGCTGCCCGAGAGCGAGGAGGAGGCCGTGCTGACCGAGCCGGGCGACGTCGTCGTACCGGTGCTCGGCGGGGGCGCGGTGGCGCGGGTGATCGACGAGGCGACGGGGGGCGCCGCCCTGGGGCGCAACCTGGTGCTGCTGCGTCCCGACCGCACGGCGCTCGACCCGTGGTTCCTGGCCGGGTTCCTGCGCGGTACCGCCAACAACCGGCAGGCCAGCAGCTACGCCTCCACCGCGACCCGGCTGGACGTGCGCCGGCTGCACCTGCCCCGGCTCCCGCTGGAGGAGCAGCGGCGCTACGGCGCGCGGTTCCGCGCGCTCGACGAGTTCGAGCGGGCGCTGCGGCACGCGAGCCGGCTCGGGGAGCAGCTGGTGCGCGGGATGTACGACGGGCTCACCGACGGCACGGTGGCCCCGGACTGATCCCGCGCGGCCACCGGACAACGGTTCGGTACAACTCCGATCACTTGTCCCCGGCGGGCCATATGCTCGAAGCGACAACCGCGCGCCCGGCGCGGTCCGGGCCCCCGCGGACCAGGACGGGCGGGCGGCCACGCCCACTTCCAGGATCGGGAGCAGCCATGCAAGGCCACGGCTACGGACAGCCGGCGAAGCAGCCGCCGCACACCGCGTGGCTGGTTTTCCTGCGTGTGCTGTTCGTGGCGCTCGGGATCCTCACCCTCGGCTTCCTGTCCTGGGTGATGCTGCTGCGGCTGGCGGCCGTCACGCGCCGGTCGCTGGACTGGGGGCTGTTCGTGGCGGTGCTGGCCGCCGACGTCCTGGGCGTCGTCCTGCTGGCGATGGAGCCCGGCGACGAGATCCACACCACGGGCGGTTACGTGGGCCTGTTCCTGGTGCTCGGCACGCTCGTGGGCGCGATCGCGTACTACCTGGCCGCGGACATCCGCCACTTCCTGCTGCGCCAGGAGGCGTACGCGACGCCGCCCGGAGCCCCGGCGTACGGCTACCCGGCCCCCGCGACGCCGTACGGCGCGATGTCCGTGCCGACCACGCCGATCACGCCGTCCACACCGGCCGCCCCGGTCGTACCGGCCATGCCCTTCACCCCGGCCGCCCAGGCCGCGCACCGGGCGCCCGCCGCGCCGCACACCCCGCCCCCGGTGCCGCACACGCCCGTGCCCGCGCCCCCGCCGGCCGGCCCGGCGCCCGCGCGGATCGACCAGGTGCGCGCGGAGCTGGACGAGCTGAGCGACTACCTGCGCCGGCGGGACGGCCACGAGGGCGGACGGTGAGCGGGGCGACGGGACGCGTCGTCGCCGGTCGATACGAACTGTCCACGCTCATCGGGCAGGGCGGCATGGGCCAGGTCTGGACGGCGTACGACCGGCGGCTGGACCGGCGTGTGGCGGTGAAGCTGCTGCGCCCGGACAAGGTGGCGGGCCAGGAGGCGGACGAGCTGCGCCGCCGCTTCCTGCGCGAGTGCCGGGTCACCGCGCAGGTGGACCACCCCGGCCTGGTGACCGTGCACGACGCGGGCAGCGAGGGCGACGAGCTGTTCCTCGTCATGCAGTACGTCGACGGCGCCGACCTGTCCGACCACCTCGCCGAGCACGACCCGTACCCGTGGCCGTGGGCGGTCGCGGTGGCCGCGCAACTGTGCGCCGTGCTGAGCGCCGTGCACGCCGTGCCGATCGTGCACCGCGACCTCAAGCCGCGCAACGTGATGGTGAAGCAGGACGGCACGATCACCGTGCTCGACCTCGGCGTGGCCTCGGTGATGGACACCGACACCACCCGCCTCACCCACACCGGCTCCCCGATCGGCTCGCCCGCCTACATGGCGCCCGAGCAGGCGATGGGCGGCGCGGTCGGCCCGTACACCGACCTGTACGCGCTCGGCGTGCTCCTGCACGAACTGCTCAGCGGCGAGGTGCCCTTCGCGGGCTCCACGGCGCTCGGTGTGCTGCACCGGCACCTGTACGAGCCCCCGCTGCCCGTGCGCCGGATCCGCCCCGAGGTCCCCGAGGCGCTGGAGACGCTGGTGCTGCGCCTGCTCGCCAAGGACCCGCAGCACCGGCCGGCGTCCGCGCAGGAGGTCTACGAGGACCTGGCGCTGCTGCTGCCCGGGCGCGGCACCCCCACCGGGGCGCCCCTGGATCCCACGCGCCCCTTCCTGCGTCCGCACGCCCCCTGGCCGGACCGCGCGCGGACGCCCGCGCCGCGGCCCGCGCCCGTCGCGCCCGCGCCGCCGGTGGCCGGGAAGCCGGATGTCGCCGCCGCCGTGGACGAGGTCAAGCGGCTGCTGGGGGAGGGCCGTATCACCCAGGCCGTGGACATCCTGGGCGCGATCCTGCCGGCCGCCGCCGAGCAGCACGGCGAGCACTCCCCGGTCGTCCGCACCCTGCGCAAGCAGTACGTGGCCACCCTCCTGGACGACGGCCAGTACCGGCGTGCGCTGCCCGAACTGCGCCGGCTCGCCGACGAACGCGCCGCCGAGGCCGGCCAGGCGGACCCGCAGTCGCTGCGCTACCGCTACGAGGCCGCGCAGTGCCTGGAGCAGCTCGGCGAACCGGCGGCGGCGCTCGCCGAGTACCGCGCGCTGCTGCCGTACTACGAGAACCAGTACGTCTCCGGAGACCCGCACCTCGCCCACGAGGTGCGCCGGCGCATCGGCCATCTGCTGCTCGCGCTCGGCGACCGGCCGGCCGCCCACGACACGCTCGCGCGGCTGGTGCTGGACGTCGAGCGGCTGCACGGCCCCGGCCACCCGCTGGCCGTGGAGGTACGGCGGACCCTCCAGTGGCTCGGACAAGTGCGCGGATAGATTGTCCTCGGTTTCGTCAGACACGCACGCGTGCAAGCCGCCGTGCGCGACAAAGGGGTGGGGCACATGGCCGGTCACCGGCTGTCCAAGAAGCGCAGATACATCGCCTGGGGAGTGGCCGGCACGGTGGTCGCCGCCGGGGCCGGCATCGCCGCCCAGACCTCCATGGCCGCCACTTCCTGGCCCGCGCAGAAGACGTTCACCGGCCGTGCGTTCGACACCTGCACCGCGCCCTCGCTGTCCGCGATGAAGGCCTGGAACACCGGCTTCTACGGCGCCGCCGCCGTCTACGTGGGCGGCAAGAACCGCGGCTGCGCACAGCCCAACCTCACCGCGTCCTGGGTGAAGTCGGTGAACTCCCTCGGCTGGAAGCTCGTCCCGATCTACGTCGGCGCCCAGCCGCCCTGCCAGACCGGCTCCAGCCCCGAGAAGCTGAGCGCCGCCACGGCCGCCTCCCTGGGCGCGAAGGACGCCGCCGACGCCGTGGCCAAGGCGTCCGCGCTCCGCATGAAGGCCGGCAGCCCCATCTACCTCGACATGGAGGCGTACGACGTCAAGAACAAGGCGTGCAACGACGCCGTGCTGACGTACGTGCGCTCCTTCATGAAGACGCTGCGCGCCAAGACCTACCGCGGCGGCTACTACGGCTTCACCAGCTCCAGCGCCAAGGCCGTCGCCACCGCGGCCGACAAGAAGGACCTGCCGGGCAACCTCTGGTACGCGCTGTACGACAAGAAGAACACGACGACCGCGGACTGGCCGTGGGGCGCCGCCCAGTTCACCCCTCACAGCCGCGGCCACCAGTACATGGTCAACAGCAAGGAGACGCGCGGCGGCGTCACGCTGACCGTCGACCGGAACGCCTGGGACGCCCCGGTGGCCCTCATCGGCTGATCCGGCGGACCGCTCCGAAGGGGCGCGGCGGTGCCCGAAGCGGGCGCGAATCGTTGGTCGAATGGGTTGGCCGCGGCCTGCCCACTGCCTACCATCGATCATCGCAAGACTTTGTGCACCGCCGCACAATCTCCCCCAGGAGGTTTCCTTGCACCGCCGCCGTCGCACCGCGCTCGTCCTCACCGCCGCGATCGCCGCCGCGGCCCCCCTGCTGACCGCCTGCGGAAGCGACGCGCATCCGGGCGCCGCGGCCGTCGTCGGCGGGCAGCGGATCACCGTCGCCCAGCTGGAGAGCCGGGTCGACGAGGTCCGCCGGGCCCAGCGGGCCGCGGTGCCGGACGACACGCAGTACCAGCAGGTCGTCTCCTCCACCAGCAGCCTCACCCGCGACACCCTGCACAACATGGTGCTCGACCGGGTCCTGCACCACGCCGCCCGGGACAAGGGCGTCTCGGTCACCCGCAAGGAGATCCAGCAGATGCGCGCCGGCCTGGAGCAGCAGGCCGGCGGCGGCAAGGGCCTGGAGATGGCCTGGCTGCAGAAGTACGGCATCTCACCGGCCCGTCTCGACGACAACCTGCGCCTGCAACTGGAGGCGCAGAAGCTCGCCGCCAAGCTCGGCACCGACACCAGCCAGCCCGCGTTCTGGCAGGCCCTGTCCAAGGCGTCCACGAACCTCCACGTCGACCTCAACCCGCGCTACGGCACCTGGGACGTGCAGAAGAGCAGCCGGGTGGACGCCAAGACACCGTGGGTCCGGGAGGTCACGGCGGCGGGCGGGCAGCCCGTGACGGCGTAGGCGGGGCGGCGTAGACGGGTCGGTGTGGGCGGCCGGTTCGGTCATACGATCACACGAGTCCTCGGCCCTGTGGACAACTCGATCCACGCTTCCGAGCCGTGGGTTACGTTCGGATCGTGAACGAATCCAGTGCCGAAGCCCGTCCCGCCCCCGGCCGGGAAGCCGCCCCCGGCCGCGTCGTCCTGCTGACCACCAGCCACCGCGTCGCCCCCGGCCTGCTGTCCTGGCCCGCCTGGCAGGCCCTGCGCGCCGCCGACACCGTGCTGTGCGCGGACGGCGCGCATCCCCAGCTGCCGTATCTGCGGGAGGCCGGGATAGCGGTGACGCAGGCGTCCCCCACCGCGCCGGAACTGGTCGACGCCTGCGCCGGCGGGCGGACGGTGGTGGTCGTGGCGACCGGCGAGGGCGAGCCGGCGCTCACCGACGGCCTCGCCCGCCTGGCCGGCTCCGGCCGGGTCGCCATGCCCGAGCTGGAGCTGCTCCCCGCCTCCTACGACCTGCCCGGCGCCCGCCTGCTGGACCTGGTGCAGGTCATGGACCGCATCCGCGCCGAGTGCCCCTGGTCCTCCCGGCAGACCCACGAGGGCCTGGCCAAGTACGGCATCGAGGAGGCCTACGAACTGGTCGAGGCGATCGAGGCCGGCGACCGCGCGGAGCTGCGCGAGGAGCTGGGCGACGTCCTCCTCCAGGTCGTCTTCCACTCCCGGATCGCCGAGGAGGACCCGGACGCGCCCTTCTCCGTCGACGACGTGGCGGGCGGCATCGTCGCCAAGCTCATCCACCGCCACCCGCACGTCTTCGGCGACGAGGTGGCCGAGACCCCGGAGGACGTCAAGGAGCACTGGCTGCGCACCAAGGCCGAGGAGAAGCAGCGCACCTCCGTGACGGAGGGCGTCCCGCTCGGCCAGCCCGGCCTGGCCCTCGCCGCCAAGCTCGCCTCCCGGGTGCGTACGGCGGGCCTGGAGGTGCCCCTGCCCCGCGGGGAGGGCATCGGGTACGCACTGCTGGCGCTGGCGGTGCGCGCCGAGGCGGACGGCGTCGACCCGGAGGCGGCGCTGCGGGCGGCGGCCCGGGTGTACCGGGACGCGATCAAGGACAGTGAGGCGGCGCGCGCGGCCGGCGGCGGAGAGCAGGGCGAGGGGGCCGAGGGAGACGAGGGAGCCGAGGGGTAGGTACCGCCTCGGTGCCCTGCTGGACCGGCAGGGCAAGGAAGAGGAGGCCCGGCGCTGGTGGCGGGAGGCGGCCGGCCGCGGGCACCACGCCGCCCGCGAGGCCCCCGGCGAGCCGCCCGGGGCTCCGGATACGGTCGAGGAGTGACCGAGCAGCACCATCCCGACCAGCCGGGCCCCGACCAGCCGGCCCCCGCCCTCTTCACGTGGGAGTTCGCCGCCGACCCCTACCCCGCCTACGCCTGGCTGCGCGAGCACGCCCCGGTGCACCGCACGCGGCTGCCGAGCGGGGTCGAGGCGTGGCTGGTCACCCGGTACGCCGATGCCCGGCAGGCCCTGGCCGACCAGCGGCTGAGCAAGAACCCGGCGCACCACGACGAGCCCGCGCACGCCAAGGGCAAGACCGGCATCCCCGGCGAGCGCAAGGCCGAGCTGATGACGCACCTGCTGAACATCGACCCCCCGGACCACACCCGGCTGCGGCGGCTGGTCAGCAAGGCGTTCACCCCGCGCCGGGTCGCCGAGTTCGCGCCCCGGGTGCAGGAGCTGACCGACCGGCTCATCGACCGGTTCGCCGAGACCGGCTCCGCCGACCTCATCCACGACTTCGCCTTCCCGCTGCCCATCTACGCCATCTGCGACCTGCTCGGCGTCCCGCGCGAGGACCAGGACGACTTCCGGGACTGGGCGGGCATGATGATCCGGCACGGGGGCGGACCGAGGGGCGGGGTCGCGCGGTCGGTGAAGAAGATGCGCGGCTACCTCGCCGAGCTGATCCACCGCAAGCGCGAGGCGCTGTCCGCCACGCCCGCGCCCGGCGAGGACCTGATCTCCGGCCTCATCCGCGCCTCCGACCACGGCGAGCACCTCACCGAGAACGAGGCCGCCGCCATGGCCTTCATCCTGCTGTTCGCCGGCTTCGAGACCACCGTCAACCTCATCGGCAACGGCACCTACGCCCTGCTCACCCACCCCGGGCAGCGCACCCGGCTCCAGGGCTCCCTGGCCCGCGGCGAACGGGACCTGCTGGAGACCGGCGTCGAGGAACTGCTGCGCTACGACGGCCCGGTGGAGCTGGCCACCTGGCGGTTCGCCACCGAGCCGCTGACCATCGGCGGAAAGCGGATCGCGCAAGGCGACCCGGTGCTCGTCGTGCTCGCCGCCGCGGACCGGGACCCCGAGCGGTTCGCCGACCCGGACGTGCTGGACCTCGGCCGCCGCGACAACCAGCACCTCGGCTACGGCCACGGCATCCACTACTGCCTGGGCGCGCCGCTCGCCCGGCTGGAGGGCCAGACCGCGCTGGCCACCCTGTTCACCCGCCTGCCCGACCTGCGGCTGGCCGCCGATCCGGCCGAGCTGCGCTGGCGCGGCGGGCTCATCATGCGCGGCCTGCGCACCCTGCCGGTGGAGTTCACGCCGACCGCCTGAACACAGTCTCTCCCCGGCGAGATGACACTTTCTCAACTCTGTGATCTTCACGTGATCTGTGCGGCATGAACTTGTGACAAGTGATCGTCTGCCGATACGTTCACCCATCAGCGCGGCGAGCGGCTCCAACCGCCGCGCCGGCCCTGCTGTCGCTCGAAAGGCTTCTGCATGCTCACCGGGAACGGCCGACACCGTCGCCCCCGCCAGGCTCCGGCCCTCCTCGTCGCGGCCGGCGTGACCGGCTCCGCCATCGCCATCCCGCTGCTCGGCGCCGCGAGCGCCAACGCGGCCGACGGCACCACGTGGGACAAGGTGGCCGAGTGCGAGAGCGGCGGCTCCTGGAGCGCGGACACCGGGAACGGGTACCACGGCGGCCTGCAGATCTCGCAGGACGACTGGGACAAGTACGGCGGCGGCCAGTACGCGGCCAGCGCCGACCAGGCCAGCCGCCAGCAGCAGATCGCCGTCGCCGAGAAGATCCTGGCCGACCGGGGCACCACTCCCTGGGCCACCTGTGCCCTGCTGTCCGGCCTGACGCGCAACTCGGGCTCCATGGACGTCGACACGGGCGTCGGCGACTCCGGCGGGGCCGGCGGTTCCGGTGACTCGTCCGGATCGGCCGACGGCTCCGGTACCTCCGCGACCCCCGACGCCTCCGGCTCGTCCGGGCTGCCGGACGCGTCACCCTCCACCGGCACCGGCCCCGCCGACGGCTCCTCCTCGGACCCGACCGGCACGCCCACCGCCGAGCCGGGCAAGGGCAAGGGCAACGACAAGGGCAAGGACGCGGACACCGGCACCGGCACCGGCGAGGACGCCGGTACGGGCGCGGACAACGGGACCGGCGACGACGCGGGCCGGGCGGCGGACGAGGACACGGGCAAGGGCACCGGTTCCACCGGGACCGATACCCCCAAGTCCGACAAGTCCGCCACGCCGGACACCGGAAGCACCCAGGGCGCCGGCGGCTCCCCGGCGGCCACCCCGGACCCCGGGGCCGTGAACAACCCGCAGCGCGCGGCCGGTTCCTGGAGCCTGGTCGACACCGGCGCCGTCGGCACCGGCGGACGCCACCGGGGCGGGAGCGCCGACGAAAGCGTGACAAACGGTCATAATGCCGCCCCGTCCGGCCGGCACGCCTCCCGCGAACCGGACACCTACACGGTCCGCGAGGGCGACTCGCTGTCCTCCATCGCCGACTCCCTTGACGTCGACGGCGGGTGGCACGCGCTGTACGCCGGCAACAAGAAGGCCATCGGTGCCGACCCCGACCGCATCACCGCCGGTCAGACCCTGGATGTCCAGGGCGAAACGGGCTGAAAACGCCGGGACTTGACGCCCCGCTTAACGCCTTGATGTCCGGTTTGGCGAAAGTGTGGGATGAGTCTCAGAAGCCCTGATCGTCTTTGAAATTCCGGCGATCACCTGTCTACGGTCGAAGCCGCTCGTCACCACGAGCCCCGGCAGCCGCCACGCCGAATCCTGCCAGCGGCCGCCCGGGAACAGTCGTCGCGCCAAGCGCCGTAGGCAGGAGCGGGGGACCCAAGGTAAGTGCCGGGCCCGGCAGTTGAAGCTGGGACCGGCTGGGGGTGAAGCCGCGTCACGCGCAAGCGGACGACGCGGCCGGGCAACTCAACCGGCCCGAACCCGACAGCTCACCTCGTAGGCGTCGGTGAGGGGAATCGATCCATGCTGTTTACCGGCAAGGGCAAGCACCGTCGTCCGTCCAAGGCCGTCCGCGCCGTCACGCTCGCCGGTGTCACCGGCGCCGCCGTCGCCGCCCCGCTGATGGCGGCCGGCAACGCCTCCGCCGCCACCGCCTCCCAGTGGGACACGGTCGCCCAGTGCGAGTCCGGCGGCAACTGGTCCATCAACACCGGCAACGGCTACTACGGCGGTCTGCAGTTCTCCGCCTCCACCTGGGCCGCGTACGGCGGCACGCAGTACGCCTCCACCGCCGACAAGGCCTCCAAGGCGCAGCAGATCTCCGTCGCCGAGAAGGTCCTCGCCTCCCAGGGCAAGGGCGCCTGGCCGGTCTGCGGCACGGGCCTGTCGAGCTCCCCCTACAACGGCTCCGCCCCGAGCACCCCGGCGCCGTCCGCCCCGTCCACGCCGTCCACCCAGGACTCGGGCACCTCCACCCGCTCCGCCGACCAGCAGGCCGCCTCCCGCTCCGCCGAGCGCCCGGCCGCCTCCACCGGCACGAGCAAGAGCACCGGCGGCAGCACGGGCAAGACCGTCACCACCCCGACCGGCAAGAAGGTCGAGAAGGGCGACGGCGAGTACAAGGTCGTCCAGGGCGACACGCTCGGCACCATCGCCGCGCGGCACCAGGTCGCGGGCGGCTGGGAGAAGCTGTTCGAGCTGAACAAGGACATCGTCCAGGACGCCGACCTCATCTACCCGGGTCAGCAGCTCCACCTGAAGTGATCCCCGGCCCCCCGGCCGGACCCCAGGGCCCGTACTTCCCGGCGGGCCCCCCGAGAGCCACGGACCCGCACGGGCGGGCGGACCCCTGAAGTCCCCGGGGTCCGCGCGTCCCGGCGGATCCCCCCGCAAGACCCCGTGCGGGTCACCCCCGTCCCCACGGGCTCCCCGCCCCGGCGCGTTCTCCCCCGTACGCGCCGGGGCGGGGCTTTTTTCGCGCCCGCCCCGGCACCCGGCGCCCCCCGGCCGCCCCGGACCCCTTTGTTTCGATTGAAAACAAAAGGTACCGTCGGTCTGTCCACGGGACGGTCGGTCGGTGGCCAAGGCGCCCGGGACGGTTAGGCTCTAGTCGCAAGGCACACCAGCCCCGCACTTCCAGCGTCACATCCAAGAAGGAGATGCTCGTGCCGTCCATCGACGTCGTCGTAGCCCGGGAAATCCTGGACTCCCGAGGCAACCCCACGGTCGAGGTCGAGGTCGGCCTCGACGACGGCAGCACGGGTCGTGCCGCCGTCCCGTCCGGCGCCTCGACCGGCGCCTTCGAGGCCATCGAGCTGCGCGACGGTGACCCGAACCGCTACCAGGGCAAGGGCGTCGAGAAGGCCGTCCTGGCCGTCATCGAGCAGATCGGCCCCGAGCTGGTCGGCTACGACGCCACCGAGCAGCGCCTGATCGACCAGGCCATGTTCGACCTGGACGCCACCGACAACAAGGGCTCCCTCGGCGCCAACGCCATCCTCGGCGTCTCGCTCGCCGTCGCCCACGCCGCCTCCGAGGCCAGCGACCTGCCGCTCTTCCGCTACCTGGGCGGCCCGAACGCGCACCTGCTGCCGGTGCCGATGATGAACATCCTGAACGGCGGCTCGCACGCCGACTCCAACGTGGACATCCAGGAGTTCATGATCGCCCCGATCGGCGCGGAGTCCTTCTCCGAGGCGCTGCGCTGGGGCACCGAGGTCTACCACACCCTGAAGAAGGTCCTGAAGAACAAGGGCCTGTCCACCGGCCTCGGCGACGAGGGCGGCTTCGCCCCCAACCTCGGCTCCAACCGCGAGGCCCTCGACCTCATCCTCGAGGCGATCAAGGAGGCCGGCTACACCCCCGGCGAGCAGATCGCCCTGGCGCTCGACGTCGCCGCGTCCGAGTTCTACAAGGACGGCTCGTACGTCTTCGAGGGCAAGAACCGCACCGCCGCCGAGATGACCGAGTACTACGCCGAGCTGGTCGAGGCGTACCCGCTGGTCTCCATCGAGGACCCGCTGTTCGAGGACGACTGGGAGGGCTGGAAGACCATCACCGACAAGCTCGGTGACAAGGTCCAGCTCGTCGGCGACGACCTGTTCGTCACCAACCCGGAGCGCCTGGCCAGGGGCATCGAGGAGGGCGCCGCCAACGCCCTGCTGGTCAAGGTCAACCAGATCGGCTCGCTGACCGAGACCCTGGACGCCGTCGAGCTGGCCCAGCGCAACGGCTTCAAGTGCATGATGTCCCACCGCTCCGGCGAGACCGAGGACGTCACCATCGCCGACCTGGCCGTCGCCACCAACTGCGGCCAGATCAAGACCGGCGCCCCGGCCCGCTCCGAGCGCGTCGCCAAGTACAACCAGCTGCTGCGCATCGAGGAGATCCTCGACGACGCCGCGGTGTACGCCGGCCGCAGCGCCTTCCCGCGCTTCAAGGGCTGAGCGGACCCCACCTGGGGCAAGTCCTAGCCAGTCGTACGTACGTCCCCGGACCCGGTCCCGTACCGTGTCCGGGGACGTACGCGCGTGTGACGGGAGGCGGGGAAGATGGGCGTGAGGGACCGTGACCGGTTCTCCACCGCGACCAGGATCAGGCTGCTCGGCGAGCAGACCGCGGCCCGCGTCTACCGCTCGCAGACCAAACGGCAGGCCCGCCGCTCCCGGCTCACCGGCCGCGCGGCGCTGCTCGCGCTGGTGCTGTGCACGATGGTCGTCGCCCTCGCCTACCCGATGCGGCAGTACGTCTCCCAGCGCGCGGAGATCGCCGACCTCCAGCGCCGGCAGCAGCAGGCCCGCGAGCGGGTCGAGCAGCTGCGGGACCTCAAGGCGCGCTGGCAGGACGACGCCTACGCCGAGCAGCAGATCCGCCGCCGGCTGCACTACGTACGGCCCGGTGAGACCGGGTACGTGGTCGTCGACCCCGGCGCGGCCAAGCAGTCCCGCGCCGACCTCGGGGCCGCCCGCCGGCCCTGGTACGCGAACGTCTGGGACGGCGTCGACAAGTCCGACGCCTCCGACCAGTGAACCGACAGAAAGTCTCCGACAGCCAGTCATGGAAACCCCTCCGCCGCCCACTCCGCGCACCGAGCCCACCGACGCGGACGTAGAGGCCTTCAAGCAGCAGCTGGGCCGCCCGCCGCGGGGCCTCAGGGCCATCGCACACCGCTGCCCGTGCGGTCAGCCGGACGTCGTGGAGACGGCACCGCGCCTGCCCGACGGCACGCCCTTCCCGACGCTGTACTACCTGACGTGCCCGAAGGCGTCCTCCGCCATCGGCACGCTGGAGGCCGACGGCGTGATGAAGGAGATGACCGAACGGCTCGGGCGCGACCCGGAGCTGGCCGCCGCCTACCGGGCCGCGCACGAGGACTACCTCCGGCGCCGGGACGAGATCGAGGTCCTCCAGGGCTTCCCGAGCGCGGGCGGCATGCCCGACCGGGTGAAGTGCCTGCACGTCCTCGTCGCCCACTCGCTGGCCGCCGGCCCGGGCGTGAACCCGCTCGGCGACGAGGCCCTGGCGATGCTGCCCGAGTGGTGGCGCAAGGGCGCCTGCGTGACGCTCGAGACGACCGGGGGGGACGAGAAGTGACCCGTGTGGCCGCCGTCGACTGCGGTACGAACTCCATCCGGCTGCTGGTCGCGGACGCCGATCCGGCGACGGGCGAACTGACCGAGCTGGACCGCCGGATGACGATCGTGCGGCTCGGCCAGGGCGTCGACCGCACCGGACGGCTCGCCCCCGAGGCGCTGGAGCGCACCTTCGCCGCCTGCCGCGAGTACGCCGAGGTCATCAAGGAGCACGGCGCCGAGCGGGTCCGCTTCGTCGCCACCTCCGCCTCCCGGGACGCCGAGAACCGCGAGGACTTCACGCGCGGCGTCCTGGACATCCTCGGGGTGGAGCCGGAGGTCATCACCGGCGACCGGGAGGCCGAGTTCTCCTTCACCGGCGCCACGAAGGAACTCACCGGCCGCACCGACCTCGCCCGGCCCTACCTGGTGGTGGACATCGGCGGCGGCTCCACCGAGTTCGTCGTCGGCGACGACCACGTCCGTGCCGCGCGGTCGGTGGACATCGGCTGTGTGCGCATGACCGAGCGGCACCTGGTGCACGACGGGAAGGTCTCCGACTCGCCCGCCCCGGAGCGGATCGCCGCCATAAGGGCCGACATCGAGGCCGCCCTGGACCTGGCCGAGCGGACGGTCCCGCTGCGCGAGGCGCGCACCCTGGTGGGCCTCGCCGGATCCGTCACCACGGTGTCCGCGATCGCCCAGGAGCTGCCCGAGTACGACTCCGCGCGCATCCACCACTCCCGGATCTCCCGGGACCGGGTGCGCGAGATCACCGAGTGGCTGCTGCGCTCCACGCACGCCGAGCGCGCCGCGGTGCCCTCCATGCACCCCGGCCGGGTCGACGTCATCGGCGCGGGCGCCCTCGTCCTGCTGGCGATCATGGAGCGCACGGGCGCCGAGGAGGTCGTGGTGAGCGAGCACGACATCCTCGACGGCATCGCGTGGTCGGTGGCGTAGCTCACTTTGTTACCGACTGGTAGCAATCCGCTGAGCAGGTTCGATAACGTTTGAGCGACCTCAAGGGCCCCCTCGGGGGCCCTTTGCCGCGGGCGCGCGGAAAGGTTCGTGAAGTTCTTCACAAGGAATTCGGTCCCGGGGGACCCCCGAAAGGGGCCGGTTGGCCCTTCCGGGGGATCAAAACCCGTTTGAACATGTTCAGATGAAGGGCGCGAAGGGGCCCTGGAGGAGGTTGTTCCGGAGGTGTCACGGCACGCTCACGGTCACCCCGGTCCTCCGGAGAGGCTGCTCACGCGGCCTTGACAACGGGGCGAACCGCCGCGCGGTTCCGGCCGGCCCGCATGGCCTGCGTCACGCGGGGCGCGGAGTTTAACACAGGGCCTGTCGGTTCTTGTGAAGGGGCGCACGAGCGACCCCCTCGGGGCGGGTGGATACTCGATGGCATGAGCACCACGGAGCGTCCCAGGATCCTCGTAGTAGGCGGTGGGTACGTAGGCCTGTACGCAGCTCGGCGCATCCTCAAGAAGATGCGCTACGGCGAGGCGACCGTCACGGTCGTCGACCCCCGGTCGTACATGACCTACCAGCCCTTCCTCCCCGAAGCCGCCGCCGGCAACATCTCCCCTCGCCATGTCGTCGTCCCGCTGCGACGCGTGCTGCCGAAGGCGGAGATCCTCACCGGTCGGGTCACCACCATCGACCAGGACCGCAAGGTCGCCACGATCGCCCCGCTGGTGGGCGAGGCGTACGAGCTGCCCTTCGACTACCTGGTCATCGCCATGGGCGCGGTCTCCCGCACCTTTCCGATCCCCGGCCTCGCCGAGCAGGGCATCGGCATGAAGGGCATCGAGGAGTCCATCGGCCTGCGCAACCACGTCCTGGAGCAGCTGGACAAGGCCGACTCCACGACCGACGAGGAGATCCGCCGCAAGGCGCTCACCTTCGTCTTCATCGGCGGTGGCTTCGCGGGTGCGGAGACCATCGGCGAGGTCGAGGACATGGCCCGGGACGCGGCCAAGTACTACAAGAACGTGTCCCGTGAGGACATGCGCTTCATCCTCGTCGACGCCGCCGACAAGATCCTTCCCGAGGTCGGCCCGAAGCTCGGCCAGTACGGCAGGGAGCACCTGGAGAGCCGGGGCGTGGAGATCTACCTCTCCACCTCGATGGACTCCTGCGTCGACGGCCACGTGGTGCTCAAGAACGGCCTCGAGGTCGACGCCAACACGATCGTGTGGACGGCCGGCGTCAAGCCGAACCCGGCGCTCGCCCGCTTCGGTCTGCCCCTCGGCCCGCGCGGTCACGTCGACTGCGAGCCCACGCTCCAGGTCAAGGGCACGGACTACATCTGGGCCGCCGGTGACAACGCACAGGTCCCGGACCTCGTCGGCCGCAAGGCGGGCAACGAGAACGCCTGGTGCCCGCCGAACGCCCAGCACGCGCTGCGCCAGGCCCGGGTCCTCGGCGACAACGTGATCTCCGGCATGCGGGGCTTCCCGCAGAAGGAGTACGAGCACGCCAACAAGGGCGCCGTCGCCGGCCTCGGCCTGCACAAGGGCGTGGCGATGATCGTCATGGGCAAGATGAAGATCAAGCTCAAGGGCCGCCTCGCCTGGTACATGCACCGCGGCTACCACGGTCTGGCGATGCCGACCTGGAACCGCAAGATCCGCGTCTTCGCCGACTGGACGCTCGGCATGTTCCTCAAGCGCGAGGTCGTCTCCCTCGGCGCGATGGAGAACCCGCGCGAGGAGTTCTACGAGGCCGCCAAGCCGGCGCCGGTCGCCGCGAAGCCGGAGGAGAAGGCCAAGGCCTCCTGACCTCCCGGTCACCCGTTCCGAGCCCGAAGGGGCCGCCTGCCATCCGTGGTGCGGGCGGCCCCTTCGGGCTGTCCGGCGCCCAACCGCCTCTGAAAACCGGTAAATCGGGAGAAACGTGCGGTGCCGGGCGGACCCGGCGCGCGGCAGGGCGGGAGGAGTGTGGCGCGTACCCGCTTTTTACCCGGCCGCAACACGGCGTGGGGACTACGGCCGGGCCCCGCGTGTGTTTACGTGGTGTTGGCATTCCGGGATCGTCCGTCACGGAGGTGTGCGTCATGGCCGACGCCGCGCAGCGGCTGAGGAGTCTTGCCGAACAGGTACTGGGAGTTCCGCTCCCGGTGCGGCTGAGGGCCTGGGACGGATCGCAGGCCGGTCCGCCGGACGCGCCCGCGCTCGTCGTGCGCAACCGCCGCGCCCTGCGCCGCATGCTCTTCAAACCCGGTGAACTGGGCCTCGCCCGCGCCTGGGTCTCCGGTGACCTGGACGTCGAAGGCGACCTGTACACCGTGCTGGAGGCGATGGCGGGCCTCGTCTGGGAGCGGGGCGAGGACGCCCGCACCCTGCGCCAGGCCGTGCGCGACCCCGCCGTCCGGGCCGCCGTCCGGGACCTGCTGAAACTGGCCGGCCCCCCGATCCCGCCCACCCCGCCGCGCGAGGAGATGCGCAGACCCCGCCGGCACCTGCACACCCGCCGCACGGACAAGCGGGCCATCAGCCACCACTACGACGTCGGCAACGACTTCTACGAGATCGTCCTCGGTCCCTCCATGGTGTACTCCTGCGCCTACTGGGAGGACGCCGGCACCCTGGAGACCGCCCAGCGCGACAAGCTCGAACTGGTCTGCGCCAAGCTGGGCCTGAAGGAAGGGCAGCGGCTGCTGGACGTCGGCTGCGGCTGGGGCTCCATGGCCATCCACGCGGCCCGTGAACACGGGGTGAGCGTCGTCGGGATCACCCTGTCGCAGGAGCAGGCCGCGTACGCCCGCAAGCGCGTCGCCGACGCGGGGCTGACCGACCGGGTGGAGATCAGGGTCCAGGACTACCGGGACGTCGTGGACGGCCCCTACGACGCGATCTCCTCCATCGGCATGGCCGAACACGTCGGCGCCGAACGCTATCTGGAGTACGCCCGCCAGCTGTACGCCCTGCTCAAGCCCGGCGGCCGGCTGCTCAACCACCAGATCGCCCGCCGCCCGCAGCGGGACGAGTCGGCGTACGAGGTGGACGAGTTCATCGACGCCTACGTCTTCCCCGACGGCGAACTCGCCCCCGTCGGCACCACCGTCACCCAGCTGGAGCGGGCCGGCTTCGAGGTGCGGGACGTGGAGTCCATCCGGGAGCACTACGCCCGCACCCTGCGCCGCTGGGTGGGCAACCTGGAGGCCGACTTCGACCGCGCGATCCGGCTCACCAGCCCCGGCCGCGCCCGGGTGTGGCGGCTCTACATGGCCGCCTCCGCGCTCGCCTTCGAACGCAACCGGATCGGCGTCAACCAGGTCCTCGCCATCCGCACCCCCGTCTCCGGGGCCTCCGGGCTCCCGCTGCGCCCCCGCACCTGGCACGGCTGACGGGCCGGCGCGTACGGCGAAGGGGGCCCCTTCCCGAGGGGCCCCCTTCATCGTCGTACGACCGGCTACTCGGCCTTGATCGCCGTGAGCATGTTCAGCCGGGCCGCGCGGCGGGCCGGCCACAGGGCGGCCAGGACGCCGATCAGGCCCGCCAGCAGCAGGAAGACCGTCATCCGGCCCCAGGGCAGGATCAGTTCGTACGTCGGTATCTTCATGGCCAGCAGCTCACCGGCCGCCAAGCCGAAGAACACGCCCAGGCCGAGGCCCAGCACCCCGCCGAACAGGGAGATCACCAGGGACTCCAGGCGGACCATCCGCTTGACCGCCCGGCGGTCCAGGCCGATCGCGCGGAGCATGCCGATCTCCTGCGCGCGCTCGAACACGGACATGGCCAGCGTGTTGACGACACCCAGTACGGCGACGATCACCGCCATGCCCAGCAGGCCGTAGACCATGTTGAGCACCTGCGTGAACACGTTCCCGATCTCACGCGAGATGTCCTGCTTGTCCTGGATCTTGATCGCCGGGTTGGTGCCGAGGGTCTTCACCAGGCCGTCCCTGGCCGCGTCGGACGCGCCGGCCGCCGTCTTGACCATGACCTGCATGTCGGCCGGGTCGGTCAGATGCGGGGTGAGGACCTTGTTGTCGAGGATGATCCCGTTGAACATGTCGTTGCCCTCGTAGACCCCGGCGACGGTCAGCCGGCGGGCCGCGCCGTCCTCGAAGTGCGCGGTGAGCCGCGAACCGGCCTTCCAGCCGTGTTTCTTGGCCCGGTCGTCGTCCACGACGATCCGGTCGCCGCCCACCGAGAAGGAGCCGTCGGTCACCTTCAGGTCGGTCAGCTCGCCGATGGCCGCGCCGTCGACGCCGGTCAGCCACTGGGTGCCGCCGTCGATACGCGACTCGCCGTTGCGCAGCGGGCTGCTGGCGGTGACGCCGTCGGAGGTGGCGAGCTTCTTCGCCACGTCGGGGGAGAGCGGGCCGCTGTTGGCCATCGAGACGACGTAGTCGGCGCGGATCGCCGAGCTGGCCAGCCGGTCGATGGACGTCTGCAGGCTGCCCGCCATCACCGTCATGCCGGTGATCAGGGTCAGGCCGATCATCAGCGCGGAGGCGGTGGCCGCGGTGCGGCGCGGGTTGCGCACCGAGTTCTGGCGGGCCAGTTTGCCCGACACCCCGAAGGCGCGCAGCACCGGAGCGGCGGCGGCGATCAGCGGGCGGGACAGCAGCGGGGTCAGCACGAACACGCCGATGATCAGCAGGACGGCGCCGATGCCCATCGGGCCCTGGGCGGACTCGGCGTCCATGCTCGTGGCCATCAGGACCACCGCGACACCGGCCGCCGCGAACAGCGCGCCCAGCGTGTTGCGCAGCACCAGGGACTTGGTGGTGGCCGTGGCGTGCAGGCTGCTCATCGCCGCCACCGGCGGGATCTTCGCGGCCCGGCGGGCGGGCAGCCAGGCGGCCAGCACGGTGACGAGGATGCCGACGGCGAGGGCGGCGACCACCGTGCCGGGGCTGATCACCAGCGGTCCGTCGGGCACGGTCTCGCCGAAGGAGCCCAGCAGGGAGCGCAGGCCCGCGCCGATGCCGATACCGGCGGCCAGGCCGGCCACGGCGGCGATCGTGCCGACCGCGAACGCCTCGGTCAGCACCGAGCGGGTGACCTGGCGGCGGGAGGCGCCGACCGCCCGCAGCAGGGCCAGTTCCCGGGTGCGCTGGGCGACCAGCATGGTGAAGGTGTTGGCGATGATGAACGTGCCGACGAACAGGGCGATGCCCGCGAACACCAGCAGCATCTGCCTCAGGCCGTTCATGGAGTCGGCGATCGCCACCGCCTGGTCGTCGGCGAGCTGCTCGCCGGTGGTGGTCTCCACCAGCCGGGCGGGCAGCGCCTTGTCGAGCGCGGCCTTCAGCTGCTCCTGGCTGGTTCCGGCGGCGGCCCGCACGTCGATCTCGTCGTACGTGCCCTTCTTGCCGAACAGGGACTGCGCGGTCGGCGTGTCGAACAGGGCGAGACTGCCGCCGGCGGCCACGTTGCCGTCGTCGGTGGTGAAGATGCCGCTGATGGTGGGCGTCAGGACCGGGCCGTCGACGGAGAGGCGCACAGTGTCGCCGACCTCGAAGCCGGCCCGCTTCGCGGTCGCCGAGTCGATCAGCACCTCGCCCTTGCCGCGCGGGGCGTGGCCGCTGACGAGGGGGTAACGGGGATCCTTGGCGCCCCAGTAGTTGCCGCCGGCCGACTGCCAGTCACCGCCGGCGAGTTCGCCGTCCTTGCCGGCGACGGCGGTGAAGCCGGTGACGACACCGCCGGCGGAGGCGGCCCCGGGGACCTTGGCGGCCCGGTCGAGCAGGGCCTGGGTCAGCTCGGGGGTCCGCCCGACCCGGTCGCCCTCGGAATCCTGGGACTTGGGCCGTACGGCGACATCGACCTGGTCGAAGCCCTTGGCGGAACTCTTCTGGTAGGCCTGGGAGATGGTGTTGGTGAAGACCAGCGTCCCGGAGACGAACGCCACGCCGAGCATGACGGCGAGCACGGTCATCAGGAGCCGGGCCTTGTGCGCGAGGACGTTGCGCAGGGCGGTGCGGAACATCAGCTGGTACGGCCCTTCGCGTCGAACTGCTTCATCGTGTCGAGGACGGACTCGGCCGTGGGGCCGTGCATCTCGTCGACGATCCGGCCGTCGGCCAGGAAGATCACGCGGTCGGCGTAGGCGGCGGCCACCGGGTCGTGGGTCACCATGACCACCGTCTGGCCCAGCTCGCGCACGGAGTTGCGCAGGAAGCCGAGGACCTCGGCGCCGGAGCGCGAGTCCAGGTTGCCGGTGGGCTCGTCACCGAAGATGATCTCGGGCCTGGCGGCGAGGGCCCGGGCGACGGCGACGCGCTGCTGCTGGCCGCCGGAGAGCTGGGAGGGCCGGTGGCCGAGCCGCCCGGAGAGCCCGACCATGTGGATGACCTGGTCCAGCCACGCCTTGTCCGGTTTCCGGCCGGCGATGTCCATCGGGAGGGTGATGTTCTCCAGCGCGGTCAGTGTCGGCAGCAGGTTGAACGCCTGGAAGATGAAGCCGATCTTGTCCCGGCGCAACTTGGTGAGCTGCTTGTCCTTCAGGGAGCCCAGCTCGGTGTCGCCTATCCGCACGGACCCGGAGGAGAAGGTGTCCAGACCGGCCACGCAGTGCATCAGGGTGGACTTGCCGGAGCCGGAGGGGCCCATGATGGCGGTGAACTCGGCGGCGCGGAAGTCGACGGAGACCCGGTCCAGGGCGACCACCCGGGTCTCACCCTGCCCGTAGATCTTCGACAGCTCCGTGGCGCGTGCGGCCACTGCGGTGGTCCGGCCGGCGGTGGGTGTGGTGGTCACGGGACGGTGCTCCTGTCGGGACGACGTGTTTCCTGGGGACCGTTCCATCGTCCCGGCGCGGAGCACGCGCGGAGTCAGCCGCTGTTCCGGTTCCGGGGGGCGACTCGGGTCGCACGGGAGGCCCTCGTGTCATACCTGGGGAGGACGGCCGACCCCGAGAAGGGAGGGGGCGGCCCGGCCGTCCGTTCGGGATCCCGTTAACCGGGGGACCGGTCTTGTTCGGACGGTGAAATTCCGTCATTTCGCGTACACGCGCGCACCTCTCGCGTCACGCTATTGGCAAGTGCGGATGGCGAGTTCCAACGGCTGATGCACCCTCAGACGTCAATAAAATAAGACAACATCGGCCCACCCGCCCGCTGTTCGAGGGGTGGGTCCCGATAGGCTCGGACCCTCGTTGCGGAGCCCCTGGCAAGCCCGGATGGTGGAATGCAGACACGGCGAGCTTAAACCTCGCTGCCCCTTCGCGGGCGTGCCGGTTCGAGTCCGGCTCCGGGCACTTTCCTCCCTTTTCGGGCGATTCGCTGGCTGTTGATTCACCCCGCCACTCGCCGAGCGCGCCGCGGCCCGCTGCGCGTGCGTGTACCCCCGATCCCGGCACTCCATGCCTTCCAGGTCATTGACAGGGAGGAGCGAGGGGCGGAGACTCGCCGCAACTTGGTGAAGGAAAGTTCACTATGCGAACAAGCGGTGAGAGAAGGGGACGGCGATGCGTACCACCGTGGGGATCATCGGGGCGGGGCCGGCCGGGCTGTTGCTCGCGCGGCTGCTCCACCGCGCCGGGATCGAGTCGGTCGTCCTGGAGGGCCGCGACCGCGCCTACGTCGAGCAGCGGCAGCGGGCGGGGATCCTCGAGCAGGGCACGGTGGACGTGCTGCGCGCCGCCGGGGCCGGGGAGCGGATGGACCGGGAGGGGCTGCGGCACGACGGGATCGAGCTGCGCTTCGACCGGCGCCGGCACCGCGTCGACTTCCCCGCGCTCACCGGCGGACGGTCCGTGACCGTCTACGCCCAGACCGAGGTCTGCAAGGACCTCATCGCGCTCCAGCTGAAGGAGGGCGGGCCGCTGCTGTTCGGGGCCGAGGCCCTGGCGGTGGAGGGCGCCGAGGGCGGCCGGCCGCGGATCCCCTTCCGGTACCAGGGGCGCGAGGACGTGCTGGAGTGCGACTACGCCGTCGGCTGCGACGGATTCTGGGGCGTCGCCCGCAAGGCCTTCCCGGCCGGGGTCTCCCGGGTGTTCGAGCGGTCCTACCCGTACGCCTGGCTCGGCGTCCTCGCCGACGTCGCCCCCTCGCACGACGAACTCGTCTACGCCCGCCACGACCGCGGCTTCGCCCTGCTGTCCATGCGCTCCCCGTCCGTGTCCCGGCTCTACCTCCAGGTGCCCGCCGGGACGGACGCCGGCCGGTGGGGCGACGAGGAGATCTGGGACGAGCTGGAGCGGCGGCTGGAGACGGACGACGGCTGGCGGCTGGAGCGCGGTCCCCTCACCCAGAAGTCGGTCACCCCCATGCGCTCCTTCGTGCACGAGCCGATGCGGCACGGCCGGCTCTTCCTCGCCGGCGACGCCGCCCACATCGTGCCGCCGACCGGCGCCAAGGGCCTGAACCTGGCCGTCGGCGACGTCGTCACCCTCGCCCGGGCGCTCACCCACGAGCGGGAGACCGGCTCACCGGACCTCCTCGACGCCTACTCCGCGACCTGCCTGCGCCGTGTCTGGCAGGCCGAACGCTTCTCCTACGACATGACGACCCTGCTGCACCGCGCCCCGGACGCCACCCCCTTCGACGCCCGCCTCCAGCGCGCCCGGCTGGAGCGCATCGCCGCCTCCCGCGCGGCCGAGACCGACCTCGCGGAGGCGTACACGGGCTTCCCGCTCGGTTAGCCGTACGTCCGTGGCCGGGAATCGGGCGTGCGCGTAGCGTGTTGGGCAGCATGCAAGGGGAAGGATCCTCCTCAAGTATCATGGTCGATCCTTTGCCAATCCATTACTCTGGAGCCAAGACTGCACTCGGCAGTCATGGAGGAGTGAAATGAGGAGCAGCAACCCGGTCTTCTCGCGACGGGGCTTCAGCCGCGACAACGGCTACGCCGGCTTCAACACCGCACCGCAGGCCGGGTCCGCCCAGGGCACCCCCTACGCGCCGAACCCGTACGCGCAGAACCCCTACGCCCAGAACCCGTACGCGCAGTCGGACGTCCGGGCCCCGGCCGCCACGGACCGGATGACCATGGACGACGTCGTCCTGCGGTCGGCCCTCACGCTCGGCACGGTCGCGGTCGGCGCCGTCCTCGCCTGGGCGCTGCTGCCGGTCTCCGGCACCAGCTACGGCCTGGCCTTCGGCGCCGCGATCGTCGCGTTCGTCCTGGCCATGGTCCAGAGCTTCAAGCGCACCCCGTCGCCCGCGCTGATCCTCGGGTACGCCGCCTTCGAAGGCGTCTTCCTCGGTGTCTTCAGCGAGATGTTCAACAGCCGCTGGAGCGGCGCCCCGTTCCAGGCGGTGCTCGGCACCATGGCGGTCTCCGGCGCGACCCTGCTGGTCTACAAGGCAGGCTGGATCCGCGTCACCGCCCGCTACGCCCGCGTCGGCATCGCCATCGCGATGGCCTTCATGGTGGTCATGGCGATCAACCTGCTGCTGGTGGCGTTCGGCGTCGCCGAGGACGGGGGCCTGCGCAGCTTCGGCCCGCTCGGCGCGCTCGTCGGCATCATCGCGATCGTGCTCGGCGCGTTCTTCCTGACCCTCGACTTCAAGCAGATCGAGGACGGCATCGCCTACGGCGCCCCGCGCAAGGAGTCCTGGCTCGCCGCGTTCGGCCTCACCATGACCCTGGTGTGGATCTACGTCGAGATGCTGCGCCTGGTGGCCATCTTCAGCAGCAACGACTAGCGACGGTCACGTGACGGCGAAGTGCCCCGGGTGCGTCACCCGGGGCACTTCGGCGTTCAGAGCAGCTTGCGCGCCGCCCTCCTCAGGTCGTACTCGTGCACGATCGCCTTGGCGTGGCCGTACGCCAAGTCGTACTCGTGCCGGAGCCAGCTGACCTTCTCCTCGAAGCGGAACAGGGCCGGGCCCTCTTCCACGGCGCGCAGCCAGTCGGAGACCTCACGACCGGTGCAGTGCGGGATGCGGGCGAGCAGATTGCGGTGGGTCTCCTCGGAGAAGACGTGGGACATCGGCGCCTCCGGACACAAAGGGGATGTAAGCCGGTCCTTCACGTCACCGTGCCCGAGCGTTCGCGAGTTGGCAACAGTGCGGGGCGCTACGCTCGGCGGGTGGTTGATACGACGCCCCTGACCCAAGCAGTGGATCATTTCGCCGACCGGCTGCGGGCCGCGCCGCAGAGCCGGCTCCAGCGGGGAGCCGCCGCTCAGGCGCTGGCGCTGGCCCGGGAGCTGTCCGGCTGGGCCCAGCGCGAGGAGGCGCCCGGCGCCGAACCCCGTGAGATGCCGGACGCCGGGATGTTCGCCGCCGCCGACCAGATCCTGGTGGCCGCCCATGACCTCGCGGTCGTGCTGGACAGCGACGCACAAGTCGCCGAGGCGGTACGACTGGTGGAGGAGGCCCGGCAGCGGGCCGGGGTCTGACCGGCCCCGAGGACCGCGCCGGCAGGGACCGCGCCGACAGGGACTACAGGGACGCGATCACCCGGTCGGCCAGGATGTACACCATGTCCTCGCCGCACGCGAAGGTGAGCGTGTAGGCGCCCGAGACGCCCGAGCCGCCCAGGAGGTACGGCGTCCGGCCCGACTCCAGGGCCGCGGCCAGCCGTTCCGCCGTCTCGCGGTGGCCCGGGGTCATGCACAGGGTGGTGCCGTCGGCGAAGACGTAGACGTCGAGCGTGCCCAGCGGACCGGGGCGCACGTCGGCGAGCCGGACCTGCCCGGCGGCCAGCTCCTCCAGGACGGCCACCGTGCGCTCGTGGTCGTTGACGACCGGGGGCTGCGCCGGGACGAAGTCCGGGTGCGAGGGGTGCCGGCGGCGGGCCGCGGCCAGCTCCGGTGACTCGCCCCCGGAGAACTCGTCGGCGTCGGCGGTCGGCTCGGAGACCGGCTCCAGCGGCTCCAGGCCCGCGAAGTCCGCCTGCCGGGGCATGAAGAGATCGGCCTCGGGCAGGCCGAACAGCAGCGGCGCGTCGGAGGCGTCACGGGCCTCCTGGGCCGCCCAGAAGGCGTGCGCCTCGGCCAGTTCCCGCTCCCGCTCCTCGGCCAGCGCCTCGGCCACGGCCGCCCGTATCCGGTCGGCGTCCATGGCGGAGCGGGCGCCGGGCAGCAGGGCGCGCGTGGTGGCCGCCTGGTCGTCGGCGAGCTGCCGCTGCAACTCGGTGAGCTGGCGGCGCAGCTTCCAGACGGTGCGCAGGACGGCGACACCCACGGCGCCGGTGGCTGCCGTGGTGAGCAGCAGGGCGATCGGCATGGCGCTCACTGACATACTCCCGGTTCAAAGTCGACCCCCGACTTCCTACATCAGCTTGAAGGGCGGACTAACCAGCTGTCAGTGCGTAACGTCACGAATCGGACAGGACGTACGGCTCGTGGTGTCGCCGCACGCCGGGCAGATCGGCGCTGACCTGCGCTGATGTGCCCGGCGAGCGAGATAGGTCACATCATGGGGGAGATTGGATCACGGAAAGACCCAAAACCGTGGTGTTTCCCCGGTTGTGGGCCCTTCTGCGACGTACCGTGCGGGACGCGTCACGAACGGTGGATCAGCTGAGGCGCTCGACGACCATCGCCATGCCCTGGCCGCCGCCGACGCACATCGTCTCCAGGCCGAACTGCTTGTCGTGCCACTGGAGCGAGTTGATGAGGGTGCCGGTGATGCGGGCGCCGGTCATGCCGAAGGGGTGGCCGACGGCGATGGCGCCGCCGTTGACGTTCAGCTTGTCGAGGTCGATGCCCAGCTCCCGGTAGGAGGGGATCACCTGGGCGGCGAAGGCCTCGTTGATCTCGACCAGGTCGATGTCGTCGATGGTCAGGCCCGCGCGCCGCAGGGCCTGCCTGCTGGCCTCGACCGGGCCGAGGCCCATGATCTCGGGGGAGAGGCCGGAGACGCCGGTGGACACGATCCGGGCGAGCGGGGTCAGGCCCAGCTCGCGGGCCTTGGTGTCGGACATGATGACGAGCGCGGCGGCGCCGTCGTTGAGCGGGCAGCAGTTGCCGGCCGTGACGAGTCCGTCCGGGCGGAAGACCGGCTTCAGGCCGGCCACGCCCTCCAGGGTGACGCCGGCGCGCGGGCCGTCGTCCTTGCCGACCACCGTGCCGTCGGGGAGGGTCACCGGGGTGATCTCGCGTTCCCAGAAGCCGTTCTCGATGGCCTGCTCGGCGAGGTTCTGGGAGCGGACGCCGAACTCGTCCATCTCCTCGCGGGTGACGCCCTTGGCGCGGGCGAGGTTCTCGGCGGTCTGGCCCATCGCGATGTACGGGTCGGGCAGCAGGCCGTCCTCGCGCGGGTCGTGCCAGGTCGTGCCCTCCTGCCGGGCGACGGCCTCGGTGCGGGCCTCGGCCTCGGCGAACAGCGGGTTGTGCGTGCCCGGCATGCCGTCCGAGCTGCCCTTGGCGTAGCGGGAGACCATCTCCACGCCGGCCGAGATGAAGACGTCGCCCTCGCCGGCCTTGATGGCGTGCAGCGCCATGCGGGAGGTCTGCAGGGAGGAGGAGCAGTAGCGGGTGACCGTGCAGCCCGGCAGGTGGTCCATGCCCATCTGCACGGCGACGACGCGGCCGAGGTTGTGGCCCTGCTCGCCGCCGGGCAGACCGCAGCCGAGCATCAGGTCGTCGATGTCCTTCGGGTCGAGCTCGGGGACCTTGGCGAGCGCGGCCTGGATGATCGTGGCGGTGAGGTCGTCGGGGCGCAGGTCCTTCAGGGAGCCCTTGTTCGCGCGGCCGATGGGGGAGCGGGCGGTCGAGACGATGACGGCTTCGGGCATCACGGCTCCAGAGGGAGGGGGTCGGGCAGGGCCGGTTCGGAAGTTACCCGGCCGTATGGTCCAGGTCACCGGTGGCGCGGTGTGACACTGACCGCAGTTTCCAAGCGCTTGCTTGGTCGCTCGCGAGCATCACACCGACGGGGCCGCCGGTTCCGCTTCCGGGACGTGGCGGCGGCGTCTGCGCTTGAGCAGCGCCCACGGTCCCCGCGGCCCCGTCGGCATCGCCGCCGTGACCTCGGTGCCCGCCTCCGCCGCCGCCTCGGCCGCGGCCCGCGCGACGGGCAGGAAACCCTCGCGGCGCGACACGTCCGGCCGCTCCTCCTCCGCCGGCCACAGCCCCAGCGCCGCGCACACCGTCGGCAGGACCGCCATCGCCGCCGTCGCGTACCCCTCCGCCGACGGGTGGTAGTTGTCCGGCCCGAACAGCTCCCGCGGATGCGCCTCGAACTCCGGCCCGAGCAGATCGCCCAGCGACACCGTGCGCCCGCCCTGCGCCACCACCCCGATCGTCTGGGCCGCCGCCAGCTGCCGGGACGCCCGCCGGGCCAGCCAGCGCAGCGGCTGCTGCACCGGCTCGATCGTGCCGAGGTCGGGACAGGTGCCGACCACCACCTCCGCCCCGGCCGTGCGCAGCCGCCGGACCGCCGCCGACAGCCGCCGTACCGACTGGGCCGGCGGCATCCGGTGGGTCACGTCGTTCGCGCCGATCATGATCACGCACACGTCCGGGGCGGGCCCCGGCGCCGACAGCACCCGCCCCACCTGACGGTCCAGGTCGTCGGACCGCGCGCCGGTCACCGCCACGTTCCGCAGCTCCACCGGGCGCTCCGCCACCGCCGCCAGCCCCGACGCCAGCAGTGCCCCGGGCGTCTGGCCGGCCCGGTGCACGCCCTGGCCCGCCGCCGTGGAGTCGCCGAGCATCGCCAGGCGCAGCGGCGGCTCGCCCGGGATGTCGTACACGCGCCCGTACACGCCGTCGGCCGCCGGCACCCGGTCGTCGAGCCCGTTGCCCAGCTGGCGCCGCGCCAGCCGCACCTCCGCCAGCACCAGGCCGACGACGGCCGCGCCGACCAGACCGGCCCCGCCACCGCCGTACGCCGCCCCGGCCGCGATGCGCCGGGCCACCCGTGCCCTCGACATGCTCGTCATGCGTCGCCGCCACCTCCTCGTAGCCGTACACCCACTCCTTGCCCCGTACGGACCGTGCGTCAATCCCGACGGCGAGTGAACGGCCGCGCCCGCCGCACGGCTGGCCTTAGGCTGGCGACACCACTACGAACGCATCCTTTTATGCAGCGACCGGAGACAACGGTGCAATACCACGACTCGATGATCAGCCTCGTCGGCAACACCCCGCTGGTACGGCTCAACAACGTCACCAAGGGCATCCGGGCGACCGTCCTGGCCAAGGTGGAGTACTTCAACCCCGGCGGCTCCGTGAAGGACCGCATCGCCCTGCGCATGATCGAGGCCGCCGAGAAGAGCGGCGAACTGCGGCCGGGCGGCACGATCGTCGAGCCGACCAGCGGGAACACCGGTGTCGGTCTCGCCATCGTGGCCCAGCAGAAGGGCTACAAGTGCATCTTCGTCTGCCCGGACAAGGTGAGCACCGACAAGATCAACGTGCTGCGCGCGTACGGCGCCGAGGTCGTCGTCTGTCCGACCGCCGTGGCGCCGGAGCACCCGGACTCCTACTACAACGTCTCCGACCGGCTCGTCCGTGAGACCCCCGGCGCCTGGAAGCCCGACCAGTACTCCAACCCCCACAACCCCCTCTCGCACTACCACTCCACCGGCCCCGAGCTGTGGGAGCAGACCGAGGGCAGGATCACCCACTTCGTGGCGGGCGTCGGCACCGGCGGCACCATCTCCGGCACCGGCCGCTACCTGAAGGAGGCCAGCGAGGGGAAGGTCCGGGTCGTCGGCGCCGACCCGGAGGGCTCGGTGTACTCCGGCGGCTCGGGACGGCCGTACCTGGTCGAGGGCGTCGGGGAGGACTTCTGGCCGACCGCCTACGACCGCGAGGTCGCGGACGAGATCGTCGCCGTCTCCGACAAGGACTCCTTCCAGATGACCCGCCGGCTGGCCAAGGAGGAGGGCCTGCTGGTGGGCGGCTCCTGCGGCATGGCCGTCGTGGCCGCGCTGAAGGTCGCCGAGCGGCTCGGCCCGGACGACGTCGTGGTGGTCCTGCTCCCGGACAGCGGGCGCGGCTACCTCAGCAAGATCTTCAACGACGAGTGGATGGCCGACTACGGCTTCCTGGAGGACGAGGGCCCCAGCGCCCGCGTCGGCGACGTCCTGAACGACAAGGTCGCCGGCTCCATCCCCTCCCTGGTGCACATGCACCCGGAGGAGACCGTCGGCCAGGCCATCGAGGTGCTGCGCGAGTACGGCGTCTCCCAGATGCCCGTCGTCAAGCCGGGCGCCGGCCACCCGGACGTGATGGCCGCCGAGGTCGTCGGCTCCGTGGTGGAACGCGAGCTGCTGGACGCCCTGTTCAGCAAGCGTGCCTCGCTGGACGACCCGCTGGAGAAGCACATGTGCTCCCCGCTGCCCCAGGTCGGCTCCGGCGAGCCGGTCGGCGACCTGATGCAGGTGCTGGGCGAGGCGGACGCGGCGATCGTCCTGGTCGAGGGCAAGCCGACCGGTGTGGTCAGCCGGCAGGACCTGCTCGCCTTCCTCGCCAAGGGCGGGAACAAGTAGCCGCGTCCGGCGCGGGGACGGGGTTCGCGCAAGTGGTACGAGCGTGTCACGTGCGCGCAGCACCCGCTTAACACGCGTCCGGCAGATTAAGGGGCGTCGGCAGGGCGGGATCGGCTCCCCGCCCGGGCCGGCGCCGAACGGCGCCAGGACCTCCGGAGCGGCTCCCGGACCTCCATGGACGCCAAGGACGCGCACGTCCGGTCCTGACCGGCTCGCGTCCCTCGCGGGGACCGCCGTCGTCCCGCCCCCCGGCTACGGGGGTGCGGCGGTCCCCGCGACAGTCTTCCCGGCGGTCAGACGCCGGCCCAACTTCCCAGCAGCGCGAGGCGTTCCGCCGTCTCCGAGCCCGGTTCCGGGGTGTAGACCACGAGGGTCTGGTCCGGCTGGGACGGGACCGTCAGGGATTCGTACGGCAGGGTCAGCAGGCCCGCGACCGGGTGCCGGATCCGTTTCACGCCGTAGGAGCACTCCCGTACCTCGTGGTCCGCCCACAGCCGGCGGAAGTCCTCGCTCTTCACGGAGAGTTCGCCGACCAGCGCGCACAGCCCGGCGTCGTCGGCGTACCGCCCGGCGCCGACCCGCAGATGGGCCACCGCCTGCGCGGCCACCGCCGCCCACTCGGGATACAGCTCCCGGGCGCCCGGGTCGAGGAAGAGCTGCCGGGGCATGTTCCGTTCGGCCGGCGCCATCCGGCCGAAGCCGTTCAGCGCGTCGGCGAGCGCGTTCCAGGCCAGCACGTTCATGCGGTGGTCCAGCACGAACGCCGGGCTGCGCTCCATGCCGTCGAGGAGCGCCTGGACGCCGGGGCGGACCCGGGACGCCGCGGCGGGCCGCGTGCGCCGCCGGCCGGGGCGCGCCACCGCCCGCAGATACGCGTGCTCGGTGTCGTCCAGCCGCAGCACTCGCGCGACCGCGTCGAGCACGGCGTCGCTGACGCTCGCGCCCCGGCCCTGTTCCAGCCGGATGTAGTAGTCGACGCTCACACCCGCGAGCTGGGCCACCTCCTCGCGGCGCAGGCCCGGCACGCGGCGCCGCCCGTGCGCGGGCAGCCCCACCTCCTCGGGCCTGATGCGGGCGCGGCGCGAGCGCAGGAAGTCGCCCACCTCTGCTTCGGTCCAGTCCCCGTCCATGCGCCGATCGTAGGGGACCGGGGCCGGTCCCATCCTGGTACTGGCGGACCCAGGAAAAGCGCATCCCTGGGTACGGGCCCCGGACCCGGCGAGAGTGGTGCCGGCCGCCGGGGAGCCGCCCCGGACGGCAGCCGTCGAGGGAGCACCCATGTCGTACGAGAGCCTGTCCGGCCGTACCGCCGTCGTCACCGGAGCCGCCAGCGGCATCGGGGAGGCCGTCGCCCTCCAGCTGGCCGCCGAGGGCGCCCGGGTGGCACTGCTCGCCCGCCGCGCGGACCGGCTCGACGCGCTGGCGCAGAAGATCCGGGCGGACGGCGGGCAGGCGCTGGCCGTGGTCGCCGACGTCACCGACGACGCGTCCGTGACGGCCGCCCGGGACCGGATCCAGGAGGCGTTCGGGGCCGTCGACCTCGTCGTCAACAACGCCGGCGTCATGCTGCCGGGCCCGGTGGAGGAGGGCCGGCTCGATGAGTGGCGGCGGATGCTGGACACCAACGTCACCGGAGTGCTGCGGGTCGTGGGTGCCTTCACCGGCGACCTGGTCGCCGCCGCGGCGGCGGGACGCGCCGCCGACCTGGTGAACGTCTCCTCCATCTCCGCCCATCTGACCTTCCCCGGCTACACGGTGTACGGGGCGACCAAGGCGGCCGTCACGCATCTGTCGCAGTCGCTGCGCACCGAGCTGGGGCCGCGGGACGTCCGGGTCACCAACATCGAGCCGGGACTGACCGAGACCGAGCTGAAGACGTTCGTCCGCGACCCGGAGCTGTCCGGGCAGCTGGAGGGGATGTTCGAGGAGATCGGCGCGCTGTCGGCGGCGGAGGTGGCGGACGTCGTCGCCTACGTGGCCAGCCGCCCCCGGCACGTCAACCTCCGCCAGATCATGGTGCTGCCGACCCGGCAGGCGTGACCTGCCCGGGTCCGGTCAGTCCTCGGGCGCGGGCAGGTCGCGGCCGGCCGGGGGTTCCCGGTTGAGGCGCACGGCCTGCGCCGCGTTGACGCCGATGATGCCGAACCAGGCGACCGCCATCCCGGACAGTCCGGCCATGCCGCCCGCGATCGCGGACAGCGGGATCGCCAGGACCAGGGTGATCAGCGCGAAGCCGTACCGCTCGGCCCAGGAGTCGCCCGCGCCCGGCCGCCGGGTCGTGCGGGCGTCGGCGAGCCGCCGCTCGGCCAGCTGCCGGCGCACCCGGCGGTCCACCGTGTCGTCGATCCGCCGCTCGACCTTCTCCAGGAACGAGTCGACGAGGGCCGCGTCGTAGTCCTCGCCCAGTTCCGCGCGGGCCCGCACGGTCGCCTCCAGCTCTCCGCGCAGGTCGGAGTCCTGACGGAGGCCGGGATCCGTCCGGGGGGCGGGGTCCTTTCCGGGGCCGGCGTCGCGGGGGTCGCGTGTGTCCATGCCGGCCAGCCTAGGGAGCGGCGGGCCCCACCGCACTGGTGCCAGCCCCCGGTTCCGGCACCGGGACGGCCGGCGGGGCGTCCGGCGGCGGGACCCGGCGGGCGACGAGCCGGTACAGCAGCGCCGGCACGGCCAGGCCGACGATCCAGGAGATGTCCGCGCCGCCCAGCGGGTCCACCAGCGGGCCGGTGTAGAAGCCGGTGGCGAGGAACGGCAGCTGGGCCAGCAGACCGGCCGCGTACACCGCGAGGGCGTCCCAGCGCCAGGCGCCGTAGCGGCCGTGCGGGTCGGTGAGGGCCGCGAGGTCGTAGCGCTCCTCGGAGATCAGGTAGTAGTCGACCAGGTTGATCGCCGACCAGGGCGTGAAGAAGGTCAGCAGGAACAGCAGGAAGTCCTTGAAGGAGGCCAGGAAGCCGTCCTTGCCCAGCAGGGCCACGGCGGTGCCCGCCGCCATCACCAGCGCGATGTACGCCACCCGGCCCGCCCGGGACAGCCGCCGCTGCCCGCGGAAGCCGCTCACGCCGGTCACCAGGGACATGAAACCGCCGTAGGTGTTGAGGACGTTGACGGTGAGCTTGCCGAGGGCGATGACGAAGTACAGGAAGGACGCGACCGGGCCGGTGCCGCCGAGGCCGACGACATAGCCGACCTGACTGTCCAGGAAGCTCTCCCCGGCCGTGGCCGCGACCAGCACCCCGAAGGTCATGGACGTCTGGGAGCCCAGCGCCGAGCCGGACAGCGTCCACCAGAACGTCGCCTTCGTGGACGTCGTGCGCGGCAGATAGCGGGAGTAGTCCGCCACGTACGGCCCGAACGCCAGCTGCCAGGACGCCGACAGGGACACCGCCAGCAGGAACACCGGTGCCGAGAAGTGGGCGTCGTGCAGCAGCGCCGAGGTGTCGGCGCGGTCCAGGAGGCGTACGGCGAGGTACACGAAGGCGAGCGCGCACACCGTGCTCGCCACCCGGCCGAGGGCGTGCACGACCCGGTACCCGGCGGTCGCGATGACTCCCGTGACGGCCGCGAAGACGAGGATCCCGGTGGTGTCGTCCGTGTGCGTCAGCTCGCCCACCGCCTGACCGGCCAGCACGCTGCCGGACGCGAAGAAGCCGACGTACATCACGACCACCAGCAGCAGCGGCACGACCGCCCCGCGCACCCCGAACTGGGCCCGGGACTGGATCATCTGGGGCAGGCCGAGGCGCGGGCCCTGCGCGGAGTGCAGGGCCATCACCGCGCCGCCGAGCAGGTTGCCGAGCAGCAGGCCGAGCACCGACCAGACCACGTCGCCGCCGAAGACGACCGCGAGGGCGCCGGTGACGACGGCCGTGATCTGGAGGTTGGCCCCCAGCCACAGCGTGAACTGGCCGAAGGGCCTGCCGTGCCGTTCCTCGTCCGGGACGACGTCGATGGAGCGCGGCTCCACGAACTGTGCCATGCGTTCTCCCCACACCGGGCTGTATAACGGTATGCAGCGACACACTGTCTGAATAGGCGGCCGGTGTTTGTCAATGCCCCGGCGCTGTACTCTCCCGGGGCGTCGAGGAGATCTGGAGGGGGAGTACGTCATGAGCGCGAGCGACAGCCCTGCGACCCGGTTGCAGGCGCTCTTCGAGGGCCACCGGCTCACGCCGACCCAGCGCCGCATCGCGCACAGCATGGTGCGCCGGGCCGCCGACGTGCCCTTCCTGTCCAGTGTGGAGCTGGCCGAACTGGCCGGGGTCAGCCAGCCGTCGGTGACCCGGTTCGCGGTCGCCCTCGGCTTCGACGGCTACCCCGCCCTGCGCCGGCACCTGCGCGAGGTCGTCCCGGCCGAACCGGCCGCCGACGACGGCGCCTACAACGAGTACCAGCAGGCCGTCGAGGCCGAGATCGAGAACCTCAGGCACCTGGCCGAGCTGCTCGCCGACCCGCGCCCGGTGCGGCGGGCCGGCCGGATCCTCGCCGCCTCCCGCCCGCTGCCGGTGCTCGGCCTGCGCGCCGCCGCCTCCCAGGCCTACGGCTTCGCCTACTTCGCCGCCAAGGTCCACCCGGACGTCCGGCTGCTCCACGAGGGCGGCACGATGGTCCACGACCGGATCGACGCCGCCGTCCGGGCCGGCGCCACCGCCCTGCTGTGCTTCGCGCTGCCCCGGCATCCGCGCGAGGTCGTGGACACCCTCGCCTACGCCAAGGGCGCGGGGCTGACCGTGGTCACGGTCGCCGACTCGGCGTTCGCGCCCGTCGCCGTCCACTCCGACCTGCTGCTGCCCGCCGCCGTCGGCACCGGGCTCGCCTTCGACACCGCCTGCGCGCCGATGCTGCTCGGCCGGGTACTGCTGGAGGCGCTGTGCGACGACCTGCCGGACGCGCAGGCCCGGCTGGAGGAGTTCGACGCCAAGGCGGCGGCCCGGGGGCTGTTCGCGGAGTGAAGCGGGTGAACGGGTGAACCGGGTGTCCCGGCCCCGTCGCTCTCAGATTCGTCTCACGTTCCGCCCTTAGTTTTTCCGGTGAGACACAAGCGCTGTGTGGACACGTGACACGGGAGGCTGACGTGGCGCGCGCGGGACGCGGAGAACGCGGAGGACGCGGAGGGCAGGGACTGGCGCGGGTGGCGGTCGTCGTACGGGCGGGCGCCGCGCCGCTGTGGTGGCTGGGAGCGGTCGCCGCCGGGCTCGGGGCCGTCCCCGAGGGGCTCACCGGGCGGCGGATCGGGGTGACGGCGGGGGCGGCGCTGTTCCTGCTGGGCGCGGCCGGTGTGGTGCTGGCCCGCCGGGGCCGGTACGCGGCGCTCGCCCGCGGGGCGGCCCGCGCGGGCAAGTACGACGTGCTCCAGGACCGGGCGGTGACCGTGCGGGCCTGGCGCCGGGGGCACCGGTGGTGGCTGCTGCTGCTGGGCTGGGCGCTCGCGCTCGGCTCGGCGTTCGCGGTGCCCGCGGCCGGCGGGCTGCTGCTGGCCGGGCTCGGTGCCGGGCTGTGGCTGAAGGCGGCCTGGATCGGGCGGCTGGAGCGGTCCGCCGAGGCCCTGCTGTGGGTGCGCGTCGACTGGCTGGGCCGGGGCGGCGGGAGTCCGGCGGGCAAGGCCGTGAAGAGCCTGCGGGCCACGGGTGTCGCGGCCGGCGACGCGGCCCCGGGCGGGGCCCGCCGCCGTACCCCGGCGCTGGTCTGAGCGGCCCTCAGACCTCCAGTTCCTCCTCGATCCTGCGCAGCTGGTGCCGGGCCATCGCGAGGTTGGCCCGGGAGGAGTCCAGGACCAGGTACAGGAACAGCCCGTTGCCGCCGCGGCCCTTGAGCAGGCGGATCAGGTGGTACTGGCCGGTGAGGGTGATCAGGATGTCCTCGATCTCGCCCTTGAGGCCGAGGAGTTCCATCGTGCGCATCTTGGCGCGGACGACGTCGGTGTTGCCGGCGGCGGCCACGTTCAGGTCGAAGCCGGTGCTGTCGCCCATCGTGCCCAGCGCCATCCCGCTGGTGTAGTCGACGAGCGCGGCGCCGGTGGCGCCCGCGATGGTGGTGAGGGCCTGCTTCAGCGCGGTGGCGGTGTCGGACATGGTGGTCCTCTCAGCTGTCGGTTGCAGTGCGGGTCTCGGCGGGCGCGGGGGCGCCGGGTCCCCGGGTGCGCCGGGGGGCGGTGCCGGGGAGCGGGCGGGCGGCCTCGGCGGCGTCCAGCAGTTCCCCGATGCGGGCGCCGGCCCGGCGGCCCTCCAGGTGCAGCCGGCCCACGTTGACCCGGTCCTGGGCGAGCAGCGTCAGCACGGCGGTGCGGCCGGCCGCGTAGGTGGCGACGTAACCGCGCTCGCCGCGCACCAGCAGCTCCCGCAGGGCGCCGTTCCCGGTGGCGTCGGTGACCCGTACGGCGACCCCGAGCGCGGCGGCGGTGAGCGCGGCCAGGCCCTCGGGGTCGACGCCGGGGGTGTCGTGGGCGACGACGAGTCCGTCGACGCCGGCCGCGAGGGCGCCGGTGAGCTGCGGGACCCGGGTGCGCAGCCGGTGCAGTTCGGCCAGCACGGCGCGCAGGTCCTCCTCGGTCACCATCAGCTGTCTCCTCTCGGCGGTGCGGTGCCGTTCAAAGCGCCTCCAGCGCATCCCTGAGCCTCTTCAGCAGCGCGACGTCGGGGTCGGTGGCGACCGGGCGGGGCGGTGGTGCGGGCGGCGGGGCGGGGTCCGGGGACACCGGCGCGATCCGTCCGGCCGCGGTGAGCCGGCGGACGTCGACCAGCGTGTGGAAGGCCTGCCGGCCGAGGTCCCGGGCGATGTCGGCGGCCGTGCGGACCCCGTCCACACGGTCCAGGACGGCCCGCTGCCGGGGGGTGACCGGCGCCGCGGGGGCGCGGCCGGGGCCGGTGCGGCGCAGCGGGGCGCTGTCGGCGGCCGGGTCGGGCCACAGCCGGTGCAGCAGCAGCCGGCGGCGCAGCGTCTCCCGCTCCAGCGCGACCACCGGCACCGAGGGCAGCGGGCCGGGCCGGGGCCCGGCCTCGTACCGGAACCGGCCCGGGGTGCCGCTCGGCGCCAGCGCGAAGTACCCGGCGTCGTACAGCGCGTCCAGGTGGCACAGCTCCAGCGCCCCGGTGGGCAGCACGCCGGAGCGCAGCAGCAGCGCGGTGGCGTGCGCGGGGTCCGGGGCCCGGGCCGCGGCCCGCTGCCAGGCGGCGGCCGCGAGGGTGCCGTGGGCCGTGAGGAGCACGTCGAGGCCCGGGGCGAGGGGGCTCTCGGCGTGCACCACCCGGCCCTCGGCGAGGCGCAGCACGCCGTGTTCGCGGACCAGGACGCCGGTGGCCCGCTCCTCGGCGAGCCGGGTCAGCATCGGGGACAGGGCGCGGGCGGCCCGCCTGTCCCGCACCGGCAGGGCCGGGGGAGGGATCCGGACCATGGTCATCCCAGCACCAGCCGGGCGGCCATCTCGCCGAGCCGGATCCGGGCGAGCGCGAGATTGCCCTCCGCGCGGCCGAGCCACAGGTGCAGGAACACGCTGCTGTCGAAGGAGGTGTCCACGAACCGCAGCAGGTGGTAGCTGTCACCGTTGCTGACGATGAGGTCCTCCACGGGCGGCGGCCCCGCGCCGGCCGCCGCGAAGGTGCCGTGCTCGGCGGCCGTCCGGGCCAGTTCGGCGGCCTCGGCGGCGGCCGTCTCGTGGTCGCCGCCGGGGGCCTCCCCGACCGTGCCGAGGGCCAGCCCGCTCGTCCAGTCCACCAGCGCGGCCCCCCGGGCACCGGGCAGTCGCATCGCTTCCAGTAAGCACTCGTCGATTCCGGGCACCGTGGCTTCCTCCCGCCTGGGACGCCGGCTGAGTGACGCCGACACTACGCATCGTGTGTGCGGGAGGAGAGTGCTTTGGCATTTTCCGGTGGAACATGCGTCCGGCGTACTAGTGTTGCCCGACTGACGTGTGTTCTCCGGCCGTCGAGCCGTTTGTTCGATTGACGGGCGGGGCGCGTCAAGGGCTCCCGGGAGCGCGGAGGGTGGTGAGCGCGGACGCGTGCGCCCCTCCGGAGTCGGCCACCACCTCGGCGACCGTCTGGGCCCGCCGCACGGTCGCGAAGGCGATGCCCCCGTCGCCGTCCGGCGCGTAGCCGTAGATCCCCGGCCGGGTCAGGGAGTTGTACGCGTAGTGGTGGGCGAAACCGTACGCGCCGGTGTCCAGCGCCGCCGCGTAGTCGCCCTGCTCCAGCGGGGGCAGCGTGCGCCCCCGGGCGAGCAGGTCGCCCGAGAAGCAGGCCGGCCCCGCGATGTCCTGCACGGCCTCCGGTCCCTCCTTCGGCCGCCCCTCGGCGTCGTACGCGGCGATCCGAAGGGGCCACACATCCGGCGCGTACACCGTCCGCACCGCCACCTGCACGCCCGCGTGCGTCACCGCGATCCGCCGCCCGCCCGCGCTCTTGGTGTACTCCACCCGGGCCACCACCGTCCCGTGCCGGGCCAGCAGCGACCGCCCGAACTCGGTCACCAGCCCGTACCGCCCGTCGAACAGCCCGGGCACCCGCGCGGCCAGCAGCCGCGCGTACTGCGCGAACGTCGGCGCCGTCTCCTCCGCCGTGTAGTCCACCGGCAGCCCGCCGCCGATGTCGATCGTGCCGACCTGGCGGCGCCCCACGGCGGCGTTGATCTCCTCCGCGAGCGCGTACACCTCCGCCACCCCCCGGGCCAGCAGCGGCAGCGGGACGCCCTGCGAGCCGGTGTGCGTGTGCAGCCGGGTCAGCCAGGGCCGGCGCGCGTACGCCTCCACCACCCAGGCACGCGCCCCCTCGTCCCGCAGGGCCACCCCGAACTTCGAGGTCCGGGTCGCCGTCGAGGTCGCCCCGATGGCGCCGGCGCCGAGCTGCGGGTTGACCCGCAGGCCGAGCGGGGACCGGGAGGGGGCGGCGCGCACCAGCGCGTCGAGCCGGTCCAGCTCCTGCGGGCTGTCCGCGTTCACCGCGACGCCGAGGGCGAGGGCCTCGCGCAGCTCCGCCGGGGTCTTCGCCGGCGAGTCCAGCACCGTCCGGGCGGCCGGCACCCCCGCCGCCCGGGCCAGCGCCAGTTCCCCGGGGCTCGCCGCCTCCGCGCCAAGGCCGGCCTCGTGCAGCAGTCGCACCACCGGGACCAGCGGGGACGCCTTCACCGCGAAGGCGTGCAGCACCGGCGTCCCGGGCGCCGCGACCGCGTCGAACGCCGCCCGCAGCGCCGCCGCCGACTCCCGGATACCGGTGACGTCCAGCAGGCCCGCCACGGCCGCGTCCGGGCCCAGCAGTCCCTGCTCGACCGCCGCCCGCACCGCCCGGTCCCGCCGGGCCGCCCGCTCCCGGGCCTCGATGGCGACGTCCTCCACGGGCCTCTCCGTCCTGTCCCGGCCTCCGGTGTCCCCCGTCGGATACCCGCCACGCCCCCGCCCGGACCGCCCCCTGTATTGACTAGCTCTATTCAGGTCGACAGGATGTGAATAGTCGTAGGCATAGGAGGCAGAGATGTCGGGACCCCGACCCGTACGAGCACCGCGCGGCACGGAACTCAGCGCCCTGGGATGGCAGCAGGAAGCCGCCCTGCGCATGCTGCAGAACAACCTCGACCCCGAGGTCGCCGAGCACCCCGACAAGCTCGTCGTCTACGGCGGCACCGGCAAGGCCGCCCGCGACTGGCGCTCCTTCGACGCCATGGTCCGCACGCTGAGGACCCTCAAGCAGGACGAGACCATGCTGGTCCAGTCCGGCCGCCCGGTCGGCGTGATGCAGACCCACGAGTGGGCCCCGCGCGTCCTCATCGCCAACTCCAACCTGGTCGGCGACTGGGCCACCTGGGAGGAGTTCCGCCGTCTGGAGGCCCTCGGTCTGACCATGTACGGCCAGATGACCGCCGGCTCCTGGATCTACATCGGCACCCAGGGCATCCTCCAGGGCACCTACGAGACCTTCGCCGCCGTCGCCGCGAAGAAGTTCGGCGGCACGCTCGCCGGGACCATCACGCTGACCGCCGGCCTCGGCGGCATGGGCGGCGCCCAGCCGCTCGCCGTCACCATGAACGACGGCGTCGCGATCTGCGTCGACTGCGACCCGCGCGCCATCGAGCGCCGCATCGAGCACCGCTACCTCGACGTCAGGGCCGACTCCCTCGAGCACGCGCTCCGGCTGGCCGTGGAGGCCCGCGACGCCCGCCGCCCGCTGTCCATCGGCGTCCTCGGCAACGCGGCCGACGTGGTCCCGCGGCTGCTCGCCATGAACGCCCCGATCGACATCGTCACCGACCAGACCTCCGCCCACGACCCGCTGTCCTACCTGCCGGCCGGCACGGCCTTCGAGGACATGGCCGACGAGGCCGCGAAGGACCCGGCCGGCTTCACCACCCGCGCCCGCGAGTCCATGGCCCGGCACGTGGAGGCCATGGTCGGCTTCCTGGACGCCGGTGCCGAGGTCTTCGACTACGGCAACTCCATCCGGGGCGAGGCCAGGCTCGCCGGCTACGACCGGGCGTTCGCCTTCCCCGGCTTCGTCCCCGCCTACATCCGCCCGCTGTTCTGCGAGGGCAAGGGCCCCTTCCGCTGGGCCGCGCTGTCCGGCGACCCGGCCGACATCGCCAAGACCGACAAGGCGATCCTGGACCTGTTCCCGGAGAACGAGTCCCTGGCCCGCTGGATCCGGCTGGCCGGCGAGCGGGTCCACTTCCAGGGCCTGCCCGCGCGGATCTGCTGGCTCGGCTACGGCGAGCGGGACAAGGCCGGCGAGCGGTTCAACGACATGGTCGCGAGCGGGGAGCTGGCCGCGCCGCTGGCCATCGGCCGGGACCACCTGGACTGCGGGTCGGTCGCCTCGCCGTACCGGGAGACCGAGGCCATGCGCGACGGGTCCGACGCGATCGCCGACTGGCCGCTGCTGAACGCCATGGTCAACGTGGCCTCGGGCGCGTCCTGGGTGTCCCTCCACCACGGCGGCGGCGTGGGGATGGGGCGGTCCCTCCACGCGGGGCAGGTGACGGTGGCCGACGGCACGAAGCTGGGCGGCGAGAAGATCCGCCGCGTCCTCACCAACGACCCGGGGATGGGCGTCATCCGGCACGTGGACGCCGGGTACGACATCGCCGAGTCCGTCGCGGGGGAGCGCGGGGTCCGGGTTCCCATGCGTGAGGGTGAGGAGGCGTGACGGTGGACGAGACGGGACACGGCGGCCCTCCGCCGGGGGCCGGTTGCCCGTCGCCGTCCGCGGGTGTGGCCGTACCCGCCCGTGCCGGCGCCTCCTTCCAGGAGATGTGGCGCGAGCTGCTCCCCATCGGCCGGCACCCCGGATCCGGCGGCTACCGGCGGTACGCCTGGACCGGGGCCGACGCCGAGTGCCGGGCCTGGTTCGAGGAACAGGCCGGGGCGCGCGGGCTGGCGTACGAGGTCGACCGGAACGGGAACCAGTGGGCCTGGCTGGGGGACCCGTCCGCCGGGGACGCCGTCGTCACCGGGTCCCACCTGGACTCCGTACCCGACGGAGGGGCCTTCGACGGGCCCCTCGGAGTGGTGTCCTCCTTCGCCGCGCTGGACGAACTGCGCCGGCGGGGCGTCGAGTTCACCCGGCCCCTCGCCCTCGTCAACTTCGGCGACGAGGAGGGGGCCCGGTTCGGGCTCGCCTGTGTCGGGTCGCGGCTGACCGCCGGGCAGCTCACCGTCGAGCAGGCGCACCGGCTCACCGACGGCGACGGGATCGGCCTGCCCCGGGCCATGGAGGCGGCCGGGTACGACCCGGAGGCCATCGGACCCGACCCCGAACGGCTGGCCCGCGTCGGCGCCTTCGTGGAGCTGCACGTCGAACAGGGGCGTGCGCTCGATCTGTCCGGCCAGAGGGTGGGCGTCGCCAGCGCCATCTGGCCGCACGGGCGGTGGCGGTTCGACTTCCGGGGCGAGGCCAACCACGCCGGCACCACCCGGCTGGCCGACCGGCGCGACCCCATGCTGTCGTACGCCGAGACCGTGCTCGCCGCCCGCCGCGAGGCCGAACTCGCCGGTGCCGTCGCCACCTTCGGGAAGATCGTGGTGGAACCGAACGGCGTCAACGCGATCCCCTCGCTGGTGCGCGGCTGGCTGGACTCCCGCGCCGCCGACCAGGAGACCCTGGACACGGTCGTCGGGGCAGTGGAGGAGGCCGCGCGCGCGTACGCCGCCGCGCACGGCATCGATCTCGACGTCGTCCGGGAGTCCTTCACCCCGGTGGTCGAGTTCGACCACGCGCTGCGGGACGAACTCGCCCGGATCCTGGGCAAGGACACCGGCCTGACCGTGCCCGTCCTCGGCACCGGGGCGGGACACGACGCCGGGATCCTGTCCGGGAGCGTTCCGACCGCCATGCTGTTCGTGCGCAACCCCACCGGTGTCTCGCACTCCCCGGCCGAGTTCGCGGCCGAGGACGACTGCGTGGCCGGGGTGCGCGCACTCGCCGACGTACTGGAAGGACTGGCCTGCCGGTGACCCAGGGAACCTACTGGCTGGAGCACGCCTGGCTCGGCGACCGCGTCGAGCCGGGCGTGGCCGTGGACGTGGCCGGCGGGCGCGTCGGCGCCGTGCGCACGGACGTGGCCGCCCCGCCGCCCGGCGCCGAGGTGCTGCGCGGGCTGACCCTGCCGGGGCTCGCCAACGCCCACTCGCATGCCTTCCACCGCGCCCTGCGCGGCACCGCGCAGGTCGGGTCCGGCACCTTCTGGACCTGGCGCGAGGTGATGTACTCCGTCGCCGACCGCCTCACCCCGGACACCTACCACGCCCTGGCCCGCGCGGTGTACGCCGAGATGGCCCTCGCCGGCATCACCTGCGTCGGCGAGTTCCACTACGTGCACCACGCCCCCGGCGGCACCCGCTACGCCGACCCCAACGCCATGGGCGAGGCGCTGATCGCGGCCGCCGCCGAGGCCGGCATCCGCATCACCCTCCTCGACACCTGCTACCTCTCCGCCGGCTTCGGGGAGCCGCCGGACGCCCACCAGGCGCGGTTCTCCGACGGCAGCGCGCAGCGGTGGGCCGAACGCTGCGGAGTCCTCGAGGACCGGGAGCACGCACGGATCGGGGCGGCGATCCACTCCGTACGGGCCGTGCCCGCCGGTCAGCTGTCCACGGTGGCGGAGTGGGCCGGGGAGCGGCGGGCGCCGCTGCACGTGCACCTGTCGGAGCAGACCGCCGAGAACGACGCCTGCCTCGCCGCGCACGGCCGTACCCCCGCCCGGCTGCTCGCCGACCACGGCGTCCTCGGGCCGCGCACCACCGGGGTGCACAACACCCACCTCACCGACGAGGACATCGCCCTGCTCGGCGGCTCGGGCACCGGCACCTGCATGTGCCCCACCACCGAGCGGGACCTGGCCGACGGCATCGGCCCGGCCGTCGCCCTCCAGCGGGCCGGCTCCCCGCTCTCCCTCGGCTCCGACAGCCACGCCGTGATCGACCTGTTCGAAGAGGCGCGCGCGATGGAGCTGAACGAGCGGCTGCGCACCCGCACCCGGGGCCACTGGACGGCCGCCGCCCTGCTGCGGGCCGCCACCGCCGACGGCCACGCCGCCCTCGGCTGGGACGAGGCCGGCGCCCTCGAGCCCGGCGCGCTCGCCGACTGGACGACGATCGCCCTGGACTCGGTCAGAACGGCGGGGCCACTGCCCCGGCTGGGCGCCGAGACGGCCGTGTTCGCGGCGTCGGCGGCGGACGTGCGGCACACCGTCGTAGGCGGCCGGCAGGTCGTGCGCGACGGGGCGCACACGCTCGTCCCCGATGTGCCGCAAGCCCTCGCGCGGGCCGTCGAGGCCCTCCGCGCCTGACGATCATCCACGAGGACACCATGAGCAGCACCGTCATCACCAACATCGCCACGCTGGTCACCAACGACCCCTCCCTCGGTGACCGCTCCCCGCTCGGTCTGGTCCGGGACGCGGCCGTCGTCATCGACGGCGACCGGGTCGTGTGGACCGGTGAGTCGCGCAGGGCACCCGCCACCGACAACCGGGTCGACGCGGGCGGCCGGGCGGTACTGCCGGGCTTCGTCGACTCCCACTCCCACCTGGTCTTCGCCGGGGACCGGACCGAGGAGTTCAACGCCCGCATGTCCGGCCGCCCCTACAGCGCGGGCGGCATCCGCACCACGGTCGCGGCCACCCGTGCCGCGAGCGACGCGGAACTGGAGGCGAACCTCACCCGGTACCTCACCGAGGCCCTGCGCCAGGGCACGACCACGTGCGAGACCAAGTCGGGCTACGGCCTCACCGTCGAGGACGAGGCCCGCGCCCTGCGCCTCGCGGCGAAGCACACCGAGGAGGTGACGTACCTCGGCGCGCACATCGTCGGCCCCGACCACGCCGACGACCCGGCGGCCTACGTCGCCCTGGTCACCGGCGAGATGCTGGACGCCTGCGCGCCGCACGCCCGCTGGATCGACGTGTTCTGCGAGAAGGGCGCCTTCGACGGCGACCAGGCCCGTGCCGTCCTCACCGCGGGCAGGGCGAAGGGCCTGCACCCGCGGATCCACGCCAACCAGCTCTCGTACGGCCCCGGTGTGCGGCTGGCCGTGGAACTGGACGCGGCCAGCGCCGACCACTGCACCCACCTGACGGACGCGGACGTCGACGCCCTGGCCCAGGGCCGTACGGTCGCCACCCTGCTGCCCGGCGCCGAGTTCTCCACCCGCGCCGAGTGGCCCGACGCCCGCCGGCTGCTGGACGCGGGGGTGACGGTCGCCCTGTCCACCGACTGCAACCCGGGCTCGTCCTTCACCTCGTCCGTGCCCTTCTGCATCGCCCTGGCGGTCCGCGACATGGGGATGACCCCCGACGAGGCGGTGTGGTCGGCCACGGCGGGCGGTGCCGCCGCCCTGCGCCGCACCGACATCGGCCGGCTCGCCCCGGGCGCCCGCGCGGACCTGCTCCTGCTCGACGCCCCGAGCCACGTCCACCTCGCCTACCGCCCGGGCGTGCCGCTGGTCGCCGGGGTGTGGCGCGGGGGCGAACGCGTGGTCTGACCGGCGCGCGTAGGGGCCGCGCGCGGAGGGTCCGGCCGCACCGGCCGGACCCTCACCGCAGCGCACGAGGTGTTGTGCGGAGGTCACTCCTCCAGGGTCAGCCCCTTGCGCAGCCGCACCAGCGTGCGCGACAGCAGGCGGGACACGTGCATCTGGGAGATGCCCAGTTCCTCGCCGATCTCCGACTGGGTCATGTTCGCCACGAAGCGCAGGGAGAGGATCTTCCGGTCCCGGGCCGGCAGTCCGGCGATCAGGGGCTTGAGCGACTCGATGTACTCGATGCCCTCCAGCCCGTGGTCCTCGTAGCCGATGCGGTCCGCGAGCGCGCCCTCGGTGTCGTCCTCCTCGGGCTGGGCGTCCAGCGAGGAGGCGGTGTAGGCGTTCGAGGCGGCCATGCCCTCGACGACCTCCTCGCAGGAGATGCCGAGGCGTTCGGCGAGTTCCGCGACGGTGGGGGCGCGGTCCAGCTGCTGCGCCAGCTCGTCGCCCGCCTTGGCGAGGTCCAGGCGCAGCTCCTGGAGCCGGCGCGGGACCCGCACGGACCACGAGGTGTCACGGAAGAATCGTTTGATCTCGCCGATGATGGTCGGCATCGCGAAAGTGGGGAACTCGACGCCGCGAGAGAGTTCGAAGCGGTCGATCGCCTTGATCAGGCCGATGGTGCCGACCTGGATGATGTCCTCCATCGGCTCGCTGCGGGAGCGGAAACGGGAGGCGGCGAACTTGACGAGCGCGAGGTTGAGCTCGACGAGGGTGTTGCGGACGTACGCGTGCTCGTACGTCCCCTCCTCCAGCGACTCGAGACGCTCGAAGAGGGTCTTGGACAGGGCCCGCGCGTCGACCGGGCCGATCTCGTCGTAAGGGGGGATATCCGGGAGTCCCTCGAAGGGGTCGAGGGGGTCGATGGGATGTTCCAGTTGAACCGGTGGGGGTGTCGACGTCGCGATCGGGGTAGGCGATGCGTCGAGCCGGGGTGACATGGGTGTCCTCCATCGTTCTCGGCATATGGCTGCCGAAGCCAGTCACGTGCACTGCGGTGTGCGGCGCCTCCGAAGCCGGCGTGTAGGAATGTGTGTCCTTACTAGCCCTACCCGCTTCACCGAGCGGGTCGCAAGTGCGTTTTGTTGCGATATGTCCGTTTCTGTGCGGAAGTTCGGGTGTCGTTGTGCGCGAGGAAGGCGTAATGTTCGAGGGCATCAGCAGCCACGACCTCGGGAGAGAGAGACGGCATGGACCACGGGACGGTCGGCAGCGCACAGTCGGGCCGACTTCTGGTGGAAGTGCGGCAAGAGGGCTCCAGCGCCGTTGTGACACCGGCGGGCGAGCTCGACCACCACACCGCCGATCTTCTGCGCGAGCCCCTCGACGACCTGCTCGACAAGGGTTTCTCGCGGCTCGTGGTGGACTGCTCCCGCCTGGAGTTCTGCGACTCCACGGGGCTGAACGTCCTGCTCGGCGCCCGGCTGAAGGCGGACGCCGCCGGCGGCGGCGTCCATCTGGCCGGCATGCTGCCGGTGGTGGCCCGGGTGTTCGAGATCACCGGTGCCGAGACGGTCTTCACCGTCCACCACTCCGTGGAGGCCGCCTTGGCCGACAGTGCCGACTGATCGGCTCCGCCCTCCCCGCCGGACCGTTCCGGCGCCCGGCCCCCGCGAGCGTTGCGCGGGTCACCCCGAACACGGGGGTGTTCCCCGGGATCGGCCGGGCAGGAGAGGGCAGAAGAAGACGGGGGACGGCCCGGCCGGCACGCGCACGGGACTGCGCGTACGGCGGACGGGCGGCCGGCCCCCGGGTGGTGCGACGGCCGACGGGGCCGGTGCCTATCGTCCGGTCTGCCGACCGGACCGCGGGCCGCAGTGTCGATCGGACCGCCGACCGGACTTTTGTAATCGTGAACTGGTGAATCGGTGAGGTGAAGCGCTGATGAGCACCACCCGGCCTTACTCGCCGGGCGACCGCGGCCCGGAGCCCAGCGGCGCTTCCGGGGCGTCCGAGGGGGCCGCGCCGGCTGTCGGCGCGTCCGAGGGGGCAGCCGCGCCGTCCGTGACGTCCAAAGCGGCCGACGCCGCTCCGCGGGCCCATGAACGGCAGGTGCGTACGCTCCGCCTGGAAGGCGAGAGCGGGGTGGTCCCGCTCGCTCGTGACTTCACCCGCCAGGCGCTGTACGCGTGGGGCTGGCTGCCCGCCGCCACCGCCGACCGGCGGGCCGCCGCCGACGACGTGCTGCTCGTCGTCTCCGAACTGGTCACCAACGCCTGCCTGCACGCCGAGGGCCCGGACGAGCTGCGGCTCACCTGTGACAACAAGGTGATCCGGATAGAAGTCTCCGACCGGGGCACCGGCCAGCCGGCTCCGCGCACCCCGCACCGGGCCGGCCGGCCCGGCGGCCACGGCATGTTCATCGTGCAGCGGCTGTGCCTGGACTGGGGCGTCGTCCGGGTCACCGGCACGCCGGGCAAGACGGTGTGGGCGGAGCTGGGCGCCCCCGCCTGACCGGACGCGAGAAGCACCCGCCGGGCCGCCACGACCCCGGCGTGTGACGCGACTTCCTTCCTCACGGTTCCGGCGTACCGGGCACCACTGGGCGGCCGGGTGACGGCGTCGCCGGGTCCGGCGCGAGTGGGCCACGGCGCCTGCGTGCCCCGGGTCCGGTGGCGGGCACTCGTGGCGTGTGACGCGTCTTCTTTCCTCGCGGTTCCGGCGTACCGGACATCACCGGGCGGCCGGGCGGCGGTCTCGCCGGGTCCGGCGCGAGTGGGCCACGCCGTCTGCGTGCCCCCGGGTCCGGTGGCGGGCACTCGTGGCGTGTGATGCGACTTCCTTCTTCACGGTTCCGGCGTACCGGGCACCACTGGGCGGCCGGGCGGCGGTCTCGCCGGGTCCGGCGCGAGTGGGCCACGCCGCCTGTGGGCCCCGGGTCCGGTGGCGGGCACTCGTGGCGTGTGACGCGTCTTCTTTCCTCGCGGTTCCGGCGTACCGGACATCACCGGGCGGCCGGGCGGCGGTC
>NZ_JBVHXT010000008.1:0-319 GCF_055569255.1 Streptomyces sp. NPDC029296 | reverse complement strand
CGGTCTCGCCGGGTCCGGCGCGAGTGGGCCACGCCGCCCTGCGGGCCCCGGGGCCGGTGGCGGGCACGGCGATCCTGCCGGGCGCAGCCGGCCCCCCTTCCGATGCCACGACGCACGACGTGAGGGCCCGGCGGCCGGCCCGCTCGGGGAACCACGTACGAGCGGCCGCCCCCACAGCGCTTCGAGAGGCCTCACACACCGGGAGGGGGGGGGGGGGGGGCGGGGGGGGGGGGGGGGGGCGCGGGGGGGGGGGGGGGGCGGGGGGGGGGGGCGCTCGGCTTTCTTCTCTTTTTTTGTTGATCTCCCCCCCCACCCCCTC
>NZ_JBVHXT010000007.1:202945-228804 GCF_055569255.1 Streptomyces sp. NPDC029296 | reverse complement strand
CGGATCAACGTGCTGTTCGCGATGCTCCGCGACGGCACCTTCTACGAACCCCGAACCCCACGCCTCGCTTGACGAAAGACATAGAGGCACCCCCCCCCGGGCGGCCTCCGGGGTGTGCGCCACGGAGGACACGTCCCAGCGTGCTCCGCGCGCCGGTTCCGCCCCGACGGCGCCCCACACCGCATCCTCGCTCGCCCGGGGCGGCACTCCGCCACGTCCGGACCCGGACAGCGGGAAGCGGACCGGGCGCGGCGGCGGGTCGTGCCGGTCGTGCTCCTCGACGAACGGCGCGAGCGCGCGGGAGGCGGCACGGTGATGTCGGCGGGCGGCACGTCGTAGTCGCTGGTGCCGGCCCGGGGGTACGGCCAGCGCCGCGTGACAGATCCGCCGTACGCCGTAGCGGCCCATGCGCCCGAGCCGGTGCCCACGACCGTGCCCGGGAGGACCGGCCGCCCCGAAGTGCCGTGCCGGTTACACCGCTTGCGTGGCTCGTCGTGGACCCGGGCGTCCGGCAGGCCGCCGGTCACCCCGCCCCGCGCACGGAGGCGGCCCGGCGCGACGAGGCGGGCACCGAGGACTTGTACGGCTCGGTCGGCCCTTCCGGGGCTGTGCACGCGGTCCCGAGAAGCACCATTGATCCGCTGTGCGGGAGGCGGACGCACGGTCCCGGCCCGGCACCGCCGCCGCCCGCCGGGCACCCCGCCATCGCCTCCCGCGTCGGCGCGACGGCCGTCAACGCCCGGCAGCGCGGCGACAGTTACCCCGCCTCGGTTGCGTGCCCCCGGCGCGGCCGGGCCGGTTTACCGCACGACACCTCGACGGCCGCATCGACGGGTACATCCTCCTCGGCCGGCGTATCGGAAGTCTCGGGAGCATCCGATTGCGGAGCGCACAGTTGCCGGCGGGGTTCTCAGTGGGTGGTGAAGCCGCCGTCCACCGGCAGGGCGACGCCGATGACGAAGGCGGCGGCCGGGCTGCACAGCCACAGGACGGCGCCGGCGATCTCGTCGGCGGTGCCGAGGCGGCCGATGGGCTGCTGCTTCATGATCTCAGCCATGGCCTCCGCCTGGCCTTCGAGCCTGTCGGCGCCCATGGGGGTTTCGATGACGCCGGGACACACGGCGTTGACGCGGATGCCCCGCGGGGCGTATTCGACCGCGGCGCTTCGAGTCAGGCCGATCACACCGCGCTTGGAGGCGTGGTACGCGGCGCGTCCGGGCAGACCGACCAGGCCGCCGAGGGAGGAGCAGTTGACGATCGCACCGGAGCCCTGGACGCGCATCTGCCGCAGTTCGTGCTTCTGGCACGTCCAGATGCCGCGCAGGTTGACCGTGTCGACGCGGTCGAAGTCCGTGTCGATTCCGGCTGCGACCTCATCGGCCTGTGCGAGCGCGTGACCGCGCTCGGCGGCCACCTCCACGCCGAATCCGCCGGCGCAGGCTGCCGACTGTCGGCGCCTGGCCTCCCGCACCCCGCCACCCCGTCGGCCACCGCGCGTGATCCTGCGCGCCGTGCACCTCGTGGCCACCCGCCCGGCGGTGCACCGTCAAGGCCACACCCCCGGGAGAGCACGCTGTCAGGCGGGGATGCGGGACAGGGTCGCCTCCAGGCCGAAGGTGAAGCGTTCCTCGAAGTCCTGCCGGAGGTGGGGCAGGACCCGCCGCAGCGCCGGGTGCGCTTCGGGGTCGACGGCACGGGCGAGCCTGTCGTCGCCCTCCTCCGGGGCGGCCTGCTCCTCCTGCGTCAGGCCGAGGACGAAGGAGACGACCGTCCATGCCGTCCAGGCCGCCCGCTGCTCGTCGGCACCGGCTCGCAGGAGCGCGTCGACGAGGTGTTCGGCGAAGCGCAGCGTGTGCGGTTCGGCCGGGTAGGTGCCGGTGACCAGGGCGGCGCCGTCGCGGTGGGCGAGCAGGGTGCGCCGGTAGCGGGCGGCGAGTTCGCGGGCGCGTGCCAGGGGGGCATCGGGCAGGTCGTCGTAACGGATGCCGGCGAGGACGGCGTCGGCCATCAGTTCCAGCATCCGGGCCTTGGTCTTCACGTGCCACAGGACGGTGTTCATCCGCACGCCGAGGCGGTCGGCGACCGCCCGGGTGGACAGGCCGTCCAGTCCGCGCTCGTCCAACACGTGGAGGGCGGCGTCGATCACGGCGGTACGGGTGAGCTGGCCCGAGGCGTCTCCCCCGGCTTGATTCTTGGTCACCGACCAAGTTTACTGCGTCGTGACCCTTGGTCATCGACCAAGAGCGTGTCGGGAAAGAGGGAGATCATGAACCACCAGGTTGTCGTCGCAGGTGCCGGACCCGTGGGCCTGTGGCTCGCCGGCGAACTGCGCCGTGCCGGCGTCGCCGTCGCCGTGATCGAGCCCCGCACCGAACGCGACGCCCGCTCCCGCGCCCTGACCGTGCACCCCCGCACCCTGGAGATCTTCGCCTCCCGCGGGGTGCACCAGCCCTTCGTCGGCGAGGGCATGGCGCTGGCCGGCGGTCACTTCGGCGCCCTCGGCTCCCGGCTCGACTTCCGCCGCCTGCCCAGTCCCTTCCCCTACACCCTCGCCCTGCCCCAGGAGCGCACCGAGGCACTGCTGGAGGGGCAGGCGCTCGACCTGGGCGCGGACATCCTGCGCGGGCACGAGGTCACCGGCTTCACCGAGCACCCCGACCACATCGCCGTCCGGGTCGCCGGACCGCACGGGCCCTCCACCCTCCGGGCGGCCTACCTGGTCGGCTGCGACGGCGTCCGCAGCACCGTGCGCGCCGCGGCCGGCATCGGCTACCCCGGCACCCCCTCCACCGTGCTCGGCTGGCTCGGCGACGTGGTCCTGGACCGACCGCCCGCCCCCGGCTACAGCTGCTTCGGTCCCGCCGGCACGCTCATGGCCGTCCCCCTGCCCGGCGGCATCCACCGCCTGGTCGGCGTCACCCCCCGCGACCTGACCACCACCCGGCCCGGCGACCTCACCCTGGAGGAATTGCGCGAGAACGTCATCACCATGACCGGCACCGACTTCGGTATGCGCGACCCTGTCTGGCTTTCCCGCTACGGCAACGCCACCCGCCTGGCCGACCAGTACCGCAAGGGCCGCGTCTTCCTCGCCGGCGACGCCGCCCACCGGCACTTCCCCGCCGGCGGTGCCGGCATGAACGTCGGCATCCAGGACGCCGCCAACCTCGCCTGGAAGCTGGCCGCGACCCTCGACGGCCGGGCCCCCGACGGCCTGCTGGACACCTACCACGCCGAACGCCACCCCGTCGGCGCCGACCTCACCGCCACCAGTCGCGCCCAGGTCGCCCTGATGACCGCCTTCACCCCCGAGGGCCGGGACCTGCGCGGCCTGCTCGCCCGGCTGATCACCACCCTGCCCGACCTCAACGATCGCCTGGCCGCCCAGGTCGGCTGTCTCGCCGTCACCTATCCGCCCGCCACCCCCGGTGCCCACCCGCTGACCGGCACCCGCGCGCCCGACCTCGACCTCGGCGACACCGGCCTGTTCGCACTGCTGCGCGTCGACCGCCACCTCCTGCTGGACCTCACCGGCAGCGACCGCCTCGCCGGGTACGCCCGCCCCGGACTGCACGTCCACAACGCCACCCCGTACCAGCCCCCGGCCGAGTTCACCGATGTCCGCGCCGTCCTCGTCCGCCCCGACGGCCACATCGCCTGGGCCGGCGCCGGGCACGACGACACCACCCTGACCGACAGCCTCACCGCGGTCCTCGCCACCACGCATCGGCAGCGAGCCACCCGGTGACTCGCGCCGCTGAGCCGCGATGCCGGCACCCGGGGAGGCGACGGCACGTACAGGGGAGAACACGACTGACGGAACCCGGCCACGAGCGGCTTCACAGCCGGGCGTGAACGCGGAAAGCGCGTGAGAAAGCGCCCCGCCGACAACCGGCGGGGCGCTGTGCGGGGTGGGGGGTCAGTCCGTGCCGGATTCCATGGCGGCGCGGTCCAGGGCCTCGTCCTCCTCGGAGACCTCGCCCCGGGAGGCGATCGCCTCGGCGCCGCCCTGGGGCATCGCGCCGATCAGGCCGGTGGAAGCGGCCTGGGCCGCGCCGATCAGTGCGGGATGCTCGGTGCCGACCATGCCGAGGCCCGCGTACTGCTCCAGCCGGGCACGGGAGTCGGCGATGTCCAGGTTGCGCATGGTGAGCTGGCCGATCCGGTCGGACGGGCCGAACGCGGAGTCCTCGGTCCGCTCCATGGAGAGCTTGTCCGGGTGGTAGCTGAACGCCGGGCCCGTGGTGTCGAGGATCGAGTAGTCCTCGCCCCGCCGCAGTCGGAGAGTGACCTCACCGGTGACCGCGGCGCCGACCCAGCGCTGCAGCGACTCCCGGATCATCAGTGCCTGCGGATCCAGCCAGCGGCCCTCGTACATGAGGCGGCCGAGCTTGCGGCCCTCGCTGTGGTACTGGGCGAGGGTGTCCTCGTTGTGGATCGCGTTGACCAGGCGCTCGTACGCCGCGTGCAGCAGCGCCATGCCGGGGGCCTCGTAGATGCCGCGGCTCTTGGCCTCGATGATCCGGTTCTCGATCTGGTCCGACATGCCAAGCCCGTGCCGGCCGCCGATGGCGTTGGCCTCCATGACCAGTTCGACGGGGGAGGCGAACTCCTTGCCGTTGATCGTCACCGGGCGCCCCTGGTCGAATCCGACCGTCACGTCTTCGGCGGCGATCTCCACCGACGGGTCCCAGAACCGTACGCCCATGATGGGCTCGACCGTCTCGATGCCGGTGTCCAGGTGTTCCAGGGTTTTGGCCTCGTGGGTGGCGCCCCAGATGTTGGCGTCGGTCGAGTAGGCCTTCTCCGTGCTGTCGCGGTACGGCAGCCCGTGTGCGAGCAGCCACTCGGACATCTCCTTGCGGCCGCCCAGCTCGGTCACGAAGTCGGAGTCCAGCCAGGGCTTGTAGATGCGCAGGTGCGGGTTGGCGAGCAGACCGTAGCGGTAGAACCGCTCGATGTCGTTGCCCTTGAACGTGGAGCCGTCGCCCCAGATCTGTACGTCGTCCTCCAGCATCGCCCGGACCAGCAGGGTGCCGGTCACGGCACGGCCGAGGGGGGTGGTGTTGAAGTAGGCGCGGCCGCCCGAGCGGATGTGGAAGGCGCCGCAGGCGAGCGCGGCCAGCCCCTCCTCCACCAGGGCCGCCCGGCAGTCGACCAGGCGCGCGATCTCGGCACCGTAGTTCGTCGCACGACCGGGCACCGAGGCGATGTCGGGCTCGTCGTACTGGCCGATGTCTGCGGTGTAGGTGCACGGGACGGCGCCCTTGTCGCGCATCCACGCGACGGCGACCGACGTGTCGAGGCCGCCGGAGAAAGCGATGCCGACACGCTCGCCGACCGGAAGGGAGGTGAGAACCTTGGACATAGAAAGAGTATGCCTTATTTCGCATAGCCATGCACAGAGGGGGTCGGGGGCTTCGAGATCTTTCCCATGACCAGGGCCGAGCCGGGGCCACCTCGGACATCGACCGGGCCCGGACCCGCCTATCGGCGACGCCACCCGGAAGGAACGCGCATTGTGCGCGTTCCGTACGCGTTCCGCACGCCGAATGCGAGATCGACGGGGTAAAGTGCCGGTTCAGGAGGTCTTCATGTCCGAGTTGTTCGACGCGGTCGACGCACTGCTGGCGTCCCGCGCTCCGCTGCCGCCGCCGGCCGAGCGCAAGCGGCTGCGCAGGGCCCACGGGCTGACGGTCGAAGAGGTGGCCGCCGCGCTGAAGGTCCGCCGGGCCACGGTGAGTGCCTGGGAGGCGGGCAAGACCGAGCCCCGGCCGCCGGAGCGCGACGCGTACGCGCGTCTCCTCGACGGGCTCGCGAAGCTCTACCCCGCCCCGGACGAGGGCAAGGACACGGAGATCGCGGAGACGTCCGCCGGCCCGGTGCGCTCGGCGCCGCAGGCGGAAGCGCCGGCTGAGGGCCCACGGAGCCCTGATGCCACGGCGACCGCCGTCGAGGGCACTCCGTCTCGTCGTTCCGCTGTTCCGTCCCAGGTGGTCGCGTCCGGCCCGGCACGCACCGCCGGGAGTGCGGCGCCCTCGCGCCGTCCGGGCGCGCGGCAGGCCGCCCCGGCCGACGCCCCGGCGGGTGGCCGGGACGAGCGTTTCGAGAACGGGCCGCTCGCGGTCGTGGACGTCGACGCCGACGGGCAGGTGCTGGCGTACTGCACCGGTGGCCTGGTCCTGGAGGTGCCCGCCAAGAGCATCCCGGCGCTGGTGGAGTGGACGCTCGCCGAGGGCAGACTGGGGCAGCCGAGGCTGGTCGGCGCGGGCAGGGACGCCGACCCGCTGCTCGTCCTCACGGAAACCGCGCTCAAGCGCTACGGCCTCCCCCTCGCCCTCACCGACGAGGAGCGGCTGGCCGGGCGGATCCCTGAGGGTCACAAGGCCGTCAAGCAACTGGCGCGCGCGGGGTGGAAGCTGACCAAGCGCGGCTTCGGGCCGTGGGCGCGGATCTACCGCCCCGCGCAGGGCTCGGACCGCCAGTGCGTGCAGCTGTGCATCCCGTCCTGGCACGCACTCGACTCCCGCCACTGGGGCGAGGCCGCGCGGCTCCCACCGGCGGAACTCGCCCGGGTCCTGGGCGTGTACGCGTCCCGGGTGATGACGCCGCGCGGCTCCACGGCCGTGACCGGTCTGGAGCTGATGACCGCGCTGCACCCGCCGACCCGCGCCTCCGAACCCGACGCGACGGGCAAGCGGCACTCCGCGCACAACCCCGGCTCGCTGGGCAGGGACCCGGTGGACTGCGCCCCGTGCGAGGCCCCCGACGGCCACCCCCTCCTGGCGGACCTCCCCCGCTTCCACGTCCGCGGCCCCGGCGAGAAACTGTTCGAGGAGGCGTACGACTGGGCACGGCCGATGACCGATGCCGAGTGCACCGTGCGCTACCTGGTCGGCATCGACGTGAACATGGCCTTCGCCGCCGGCGCCAACGGCCTGGTCGTCGGCCTCGGCGCGCCGACCCACGTCAAGGCGCCGGTGTTCGACCCGAAGCTGCCGGGCTCGTGGCTGGTCGACCTGTCCCACGTGGACCTGTCGCGGGTGAAGGCCGGCAAGGAGTGGGTGGAGCTGGACGGCGGGCTGCTGCCCAGCCCGTTCACCCCGAAGGGCGAGCGCCCCGAGGGCCCGGCCTGGTACGCGACACCGACCGTGGCGTACGCGGTGGAGCTGGGCTACGAGGTGCGGCCGATCGAGGCCTACGTCCGCCACGACAACGGCCGCTACCTGGACGGCTGGTACAAACGCCTCCGTGACGCCTACCTCGCCACGATGGCCGACCTCGGCGTGCACGCGGACATGGAGCCGGCCGACTTCCTGGCGGCGATGGACGGCTACAAGGACCGGGATCCCGAGCTGGCGAGCGTCGCCGCGGCGATCAAGGCGACGGTCAAGGGCGGTATCGGCAAGCTGCGGGAGCGCCCGCGGGGCGAGGGCTGGCGGCCGGGCCGGCCGTGGCGGGCCCTGGAGCGGCCCACCTGGCGGCCGGACATCCGCGCGGCCGTCATCTCCCGCACCCGCGTCAACCTGCACCGCAAGATCGTCAAGCACGCGGTGTTCACCGGCCGGTACCCGGTCGCGATCCTGTCCGACTGCGTCGTGTACGCGGCAGGCGGGCCCTCGCCGCTGGACTTCCTGCCGTACCGGGACGGCACCGCGCTGCCCGGCGGCTTCAGACTCGGCGTCAACCCGGGGCTGGTCAAGCACGAGGGCACCCAGACCGTCCTGTGGGGCGAGGAGGTCCGCGAGCGGTTCGGCGCACCGGAACTCAACCTCGCCCGCTACATCAAGGACGGCACCGTCACCGACACCGACAACGGGGAATAGGAGAGGGCGATGAGCCTGATCGGGGACGGCCTGGACAAGGCGCTGCAGAAGGCGTTCACACGCCCCGCGCCCAAGAGCGCGCCCGCGCAGATGCGTTACCTCGTCAAGAAGCACGGCAACAGGACGGGGCCGGTGGCCGAGTTGCTCGGCATCAGCCAGCGCACCGTGGAACGGTATGTCAAGGACCAGATCAAGAACCCCCGCCCCCGGCTCGCGCGCCGCCTGGAGCACGAGGTGCGCAAGCGGTGGCAGCCGGTGATCAGGGCCAAGGCGCGCAGGGAAGCGATGACCACGGGCGGCATCGTCATCGACGCCCGCGCCCGGATCGGTTACACGGCACCCATCGGAACCACGGACGACGCACGGCTGCGCCACCTCACCGTGGCGCTGCCGCCGCAGCACGCCGCCCGTCTCTTCGAAGCGCGGGAGGCCGGCGCCGGCGACCGGCGGCTCGAGGAGCTCACGGCCGAGGCGCTGAAGGATGTGTACTTCCAGGACAACGGCCGCCGCGCCGGCCAGCTGGAAGAGGTCCGTTTCACAGACATCGAGCACCTGGAATTCGAGTTGTAGCTGCCGCGCCGGGCCGTCCCGCCGGGGTGCGGGGGAGGCTCACGGCACACGCCATATGACCCGTGATCGGCGAGGGTCACCGCTCCGTGCCCCTCCCATGACCGTACTGTCCGATCGTACGGCGTCCTGCCCGCCGGAAGCCGAACACGAAGCGCTGGTCGCCGATGAAGGCGACTGGCCCGCGCTGGACGCAGGAGTGCGTGAAGTGGCCTGGCACCGCCCGCAGTTCCTGCTGGAGCAGGGACAGCCCTCCGCGCTGCCGGCAGACCTGGCTCAGCTCGACGATCCCGGCTCGCACTCGCCGCGCCGACTGGGCCGGCCCCATACGCGAGCGCGCCCGGCAATTGCCGCGCGACGTTCTGGACGCGGACTCCGCCCCGGTCTCACGCCACTCGTCCTCCGCGTCGGCCGCCGTGACCGAGGTGCCTGGGCGTCGATGTGCTCGGCTACCTCCTCCGCCAGGCATCCCGCGGGCAGCTCGGTGCTCTCTTCACCGATCCCGGCCGCACCGCCCGGCGGTCCGCCCCCCGCTGGCCGCCGGGGGTCGACTGCTGCGTCCCGCCGGGCGCCACAGTCAACCGGGCTGCCGGAGCCGCACTTTGTCAGGGAACAGCCCTCAGGGTGACACTCTCGAAGTCGGCGACGGGCCGGTAACCGAGGCGCCGGTACAGGGCGTTGCTGGTCGGGTTGTCGAGGTCGGTGAAGAGGAGGACGTTGTCCGCACCGCCGGCGAGGGCGGACCGTGTCACCGCGCTGGTGACCGCGCTCGCGTAGCCGCGTCCTCGGAGGTGTGCCGGGGTGTACACCGGGGCGATGCGGATCTGGTGTGCGACACGGCGAGAGGAGCCGGCCATGGCGACGGGCTCGCCTTCGGGGTTCTCCCAAAGGGCGACGCCACCGTAGGCGAGGCGGGTGTCCGCCCAGGCCCCGAAGTCGCGGTCACCGGCCTCACCGATGGTCGCGGCGTACTCCCGGGCCCAGCGGGCGAGGAGTTCCCGGTCGGACCATTCGGCGAGCCGAGCCCTGCCGGGCGGCGCCGGGTCGGGCGGAGTCGGCGTGTCCAGGCTGTAGAGGCGCTCGCGGCGACGCCGGGTGACGACGGCTCCGGTGCGCTGTTCCCAGACGCTCGTGAACGCCTCCACACTTGCCCGTTCGCCCGACATGCCGCGCGGGTCCACCTCGTCATGCTCGAAGCGAGCGGCCAGGGCCGAGACTTCGGAAGGCGACATCGGCGTGACGATCAACCCTTGCTGAGGCGTATTGATGAACACCGCCCCGATCTGCCCTGCGCGGTCCAGGGTGCCGAAGAGCGGCGCATCCGGCCCGGACGTCGGCAGCTCTTGTCCACGCATCGCGTGAGTGGCCGTCAGCAGAACGGTGTGCGGCACAGGCCGCGAGCGGAGGAACGCTTCGGCGCGGTGAAGGAAGGCGTGGAGATCGGTACTGATGTGCCAGGCGCTGGTAGTTGCCATGTCTCATGTTCCCAAGAGGGTGACGGCATCCCTGTACCGGGGCCGCACCGGCCAACCGAGCGCTCGTACCGGCCTACTCTGCGGCCGCGTGAGAGGCTGGAGCTTACCCTCACCTCTCTGTGAATCCACCGCCGCACCGTGCCGTCGTCCAGTGCGAGGGTCCCGCGCCGCTCGCTGAGCATGTCCCGGAGCACCCGGGCGGGCCGCCACCGCCGCCAGGTCATCCGCGGCCTCCCCTGCCGAGAAGTCCCGGAACACGGCCGTACTCGTCACCGTGGACGGACCGTCAAGGCGCCCGTCAGCGGGCGGGCAGCCCCCGCCTCGGCGTCGGTGCCGGGGGCTTCCCTTCGAGCTCGTGGAATCCGGGGATGCCGGTCACCAGCAGCGTCCCGCCCCGGAGCCGCCCCCGCGTCCTCTTCCCCAGGGATGAGTTCACCTGATTCGCCAGGCCCTGGCACTTGTGGCTAGGTCGCGCCGGGCAGTCCCAGGGCGGCCAGGAGGGCTGAGGAAAGTTCTTCCGCGAACAGAGCCGACCCGGTGAGTGCCCGACGGACGGCTTGCTCGTCGGGCGTCAGTCCCGCGGCGGCCGACCAGGCGAGTGCGCCGGCCACGGCGGGTTCGATGGGGAAGTGCTCCAGAGGTATCTCGTAGCTCTTCGCCATCTCGCGGTTGAGCAGGCCCTCCCAGCTGTTGCCGTCCGGCGTTCGGGCCTCGATGAAGCCCGCATCGCTGTCGTGGAAGGACACCATGATGGCTGGTGTCCCCGTGCGCTGGACGAGGTGCGCAAGGCTGCGCCGCCCGGTGCCGGCGAAGTCCGTTACCTGCCAGCCCTCCGCCAAGACCTTCGTGTCGTCGACGTGTGTGAACCCGGCTGCCCGCATGAGCTGGTGCAGCTCCCCCGTGGAAGTGGACCGGGTCGTCAATAATCCGCCTGAGTTTCCCATGGCCCGCAAGCTAGCCGATGCCTCCGACAAACCAACTCCTGCCCCTGAGACGTCGGCACGGGAAGCCTGGACGGCGGACCCTGGTGCGCCTTGCGGCCGTGCTCCTGGGCCGCGGACAGCTGCCGCATCGCGAAGCCGTCGAGGATGACGTGGGGGCGGAGGGCGAGGTGGCCGGGGCCTGGGCGATGTGGGTCTTGCCGACGCCGACCGGTGCGAAAAGGACGGCCGACTCGCCGGCATGGAGCCGGCGCAGGGCGTCCAGGTCCCGGACCTGGGCGACGGACGGTTTCGATGAGACCGTGGAGTCCAACTCCTCCGAGGTCACTTGCTGAGCCAACTTCGCTCTTCGCAGACGCGGTTGGAAGGCGACGGTCTCGCGGCGGGTAGCCTCGTCCCGCCGGCAACACCTCCTGGGCACGCCTCGGCCGCCCCCGTTTCGCGCACCGCCGGCCTACGCCGAACACGGCCGGGAGCGCTGTGGCATCGGCTCTGACACCCGCGCCCGCCTGGCCGGGAGCGCACCGGACGCGAAGCGGCCGCTTCCCCTCACCGCCCGGGCCGCGCGTGCCCATCTCGACGTCTGCTTCTCCCATCCCTTCGACGACGGCGACGCCCGCTGCGCCTTCCTCACCCTCGTCCTCGCTCTCGCCCGCGAAGGCGTCACACTCGACGGTGAGCCTGCTGCGCCGCGTCATCTTCGGTCGATGGAGTGGGTGAGGGTCATCGCGTCCCGCGGCTCGACCGCCTGATCGCTTTCACATGTACAGCGCCCGGTGCGCGGTGTAGGCGAAACCGTCGTCACCGCTGAGAATCCCGATGATCTTCTCGCAGTGACCGCGGTATTCCCGTTCCTCCTCCGCGCTGAGCGTGACAGGCGTCGCCGGTCCCGGTGGGGTCGCCTGGCGCATGGCTGCCAGCAGCCGGGGCGGAGACGTCAGGCGCAGGACTTGCAGGACTCGGCCGTAGCGGTCGACCAGGTCGATGCCGTCACCGATCTCCCGCAGAACGTCGTCGAGTACGTCGAGCGGGCCGGGCCAGCCGTCGATCTGTGCTTGGCGCAGCATCATGTAGCAGACTTCGAGGTGTCCGACCCGTTGGCCGGGGTCCACGGCGTACAGGGTCGTCAGCCGCTGTCCGCCGACGGTCTCCAGCACATAGCCCTCCGGCTCGCTCGCCCCGGTCTCCAGCGGGTGTGCGTGGAAACTCCTGGGCAGCATCTGCTGTAACTCCCCCCAGCTCTTGTGGGCGACTTCGATGATGCGCGCCTGAGAGTCCGTCAGCACCGTTCGGTACCGCAGCCGGAGGGAGGACAGGAGGGGTTGCTCCAGCAGGAGAAAGCCCGCGGCGAGAACCGGGTCGTCTGGTATCAAGATGTGCACAACGCCTCCATCGGTGTCGACTGGGCCATCGCGGCCGCTTGATCGCTATGGCGCCTGGGAAAGGAAGGTCAGCAGCCGGAAGCCCCCCGATTCGGCTGCCACGACGTGTACGCGCAGGAGGCCCCGCTCCCCGTGCCGCAGCAGGCCGGTACGACCGTTCAGGTCGGCGTCGGCCCTCGGAATGTCTTGCAGGCGGGGGTCGTCGGTCAGGTCCGCGTACAGACGGCGGACGGCGGCATCGTCGCGATGGCGTAAGGACAGCAGACGGCACTCCTCCAAGAGGTAGGGGGCCCAGTCCTTCTCCCAGTCGCCGAGTACGGTGTCCCGTGCCCGGTCGCAGAGCAGCGCCCAGCGCCAGAAGCTCCGGGGAACGCCCTCGTTGCCGAACATCGAGGCGTAGACCGCGTTGTGCGCCACCGGTTCCCCGCTCGGCGCCAGGACGCACATCATCTCGCGCTGGCCGTCGACGGTGCGCCGCCAGTGCGGCAAGGGTCTGCCGACCGTTGGGGGCGGCTCGGAGCCGAACAGGTCGAGATGGGCGACACGCCTGTCGTGCGGAGTGAACCCGAGGGCGTCCGCGATGCGGGAGAACAACTCGGGGGACGGACGCAGTCGGCCGCTCTCCACCTTCTGGTAGACGCCGGCACCGCACTTCAGAGCCTCGTCGAGGTCCGGCTGCCGCAGGTACGTCGACCGGTCCGCGCCGGGACGGGGGGCCAACCCCACATCCGGTCTGGTCCGCCTCCCGCGGTAGAGCCTCAGCAGCCGCTGGTACTCGCGGGATGTCTCACGCCCCACAGCACTCCCTGATCACGCGCTATCGCGTTCGCGCACGCCCGTGCGAACAACGTTCGGCATCCAACCATGCGCTCGGTCGGTTTCGACAGTCGTTTCTACCCGGTTACCCCGCTGAAAGTTCATCGACCGGCAGGAATCGGACGGACTTCGCGGCGGGTATCCATACCTTCAGGGCCGCTGATACAGAGAGACCAGAGCAAGAATTAACCCAAGGTAGCAAAACCTTTGAGGATGTTACGCGCGGTAATTTTCAGGACCTCTTGCCGACTGTGAAAACGGGGAGTTGGTCGGTTTCCGTCCCGGCAGCTATGGCCGCCATCGGCAACCAGTCCATTAATAACAATGCGATAACTGTACGGTTCCGGCCGCTCACACCGCCGAGCGCTTCAGTCCCGCGAGGCCGTCCTGTCCAGGTACTCGGCCGCCCACCGTGTGCATCGCAGCAGCTCACGGCCCCGTTCGACTCTCGTGTCCAGCGCGGCCAGGGTTCTTTCGGTGGCGATACCCGAGGCCAAGTGCATATTCAGATCGGCGACCTTACGAGGCAGTGTCCGGTAGTCCAGCCGGCACATCAGATTGACTCCGGTGTACGCGGCGACCCACACCCAGGAGGCCTCGTCCGGCTTCACCCCGGGCTTGAGTTCCTCACGACGCCTGGCCTCCTCCAGCATCCGGGTGACACGGGGTATGTACCGAGACCAGAGATAGCCGAACGTCTCCTCGTGGTCCTGATCGGTGGCGAGCCGAGCCGCGGCCTGCACCACCGGGACCTGGGGAGTGAGCCAGGCCAGGACGATCGACGCGTCGACGACCGCCTGCAACGACCCCGCCCGCGGCGGGGTGACGTCCATGGCGAAGCCCTCGGTGACGACCGCGACAGCGATCTCCTGCTTTGTCCGGAAGTGGTAGTAGAGGCCGCCCTTCTTCAGGCCGGTCCTGTCCAGGATGTCCTGGAGCGAAGTCTGTGAGTAGCCCTTCTGCGCGAACAGGATCGCCGCCACGTCAAGGATCTCCGCACGCGTCGCTATGCCACGGGCTTGGGCAGGCTGCCGCACTGTCACGTCCGTCCTCTCTGGGCGGGGCTCAGCGACCAGGATCATGGAGTAACCACCTCCTGTACATGCCTCGCTGGAGAAATGTGCACAGGGGTCATGGGCGCGGCGAACGTACCCGCACCATTACTGCGCCCATCATCGCGGCCGTTGATTTCCCTCATTCTGCGCGGAAGGGCCGTGACCACCCAACCAGTCTTCCGGTCGGTTTTGGGAGGCACGGCAGCGATCGGGGCCCGTGGTCGCATGCGTATCGGGGCGCTGGTGCGATGCTCCGGTCCTGCCCGGCTCAGGGGACCAGGCCGAGCGTTCCGCAGCCGCCGACCGACTGGTCCACGCGTACGCCTGCTTGGTGCTGCTCGTTTCAACGGCAGCTTCCGGACCGCGCGTTCACGGAGGCGGCGCGTCGGATCTACGAGATGATCCCGTCTCCCGGGGGCGTCCTCGCCATGCAGGGCAGGACGATCGACCAGAACGCCTCCAGCAGTTGGGGCTCCGCCCACTCCGGGTGACGGGCGGACAGCTCAAGGAATCCTGCGGTGGCGGCCACTACGGTGGCGGTGGCGACCTCGGGGCGGACGTCCTGGGCCAGTTCGCCTTCCCGGTGGGCCTGGGCGATCAATTCGCGGACTCGGGTGTGCCACCACTCCCCCAGCCGCGCCGCGCTCTCGCGCGAGGGGTCACGGCCGAGCTGGAACCCGGCGCGGACGACGGGGTCGGAGGCGGCGGCCGGCACCAGACGGCACATGGTGGTCGCCAGCAGGCGCAGGGGGCTCCGGCCCGTGGCGCGGCAGTGGTCGGCCAGTGCGGCGACCCGTGCGACGGCGGCTTCCTCGACCTCCTTGGCCAACTCGTCCTTGCTGGTGAAGTGGAAGTACAGGGCGCCCGCGCTGACACCGGCCCGTCTGCTGATGACCGGCAGCGAGGCCCCGGCGTACCCGTGGTCGGCGAATGCCTCGGCAGCCGCCCTGACGACCGCCTCACGCGTCTGTGCCGCCCGCGGATGCTTGACCATCTCCCCCTCCTGTGGAGTCCGCATGTGCACGTCCGGCCGGCGGATTCCCCGGCATGGTGCGAACCGCTCGTCTTCCGGCCATGGGCCACCGTGCCGGGACCAGGGCACTCTCGCAGCTCACCGCCGGCCCCACCGCCACACCGTCCCCGCGGACGGATGGTGCGCCGCGCGGTGAGCGTCGGGCAGCGCCGCCCGCGCACGGCATCCGGCTGCCGTGGTGAACCCTCCCCGCAGTGTGCGGTGTCCGCTCATTCCCCGTGTGTCCCGAGCGGCGGTACGGAACGGGCCGGAGTCCCCGATCCGTGACGGCACAGGCTCGGCGTTCGACCGGCACGGTATGCGGTCAGCCGAGCGGCCGCAGCACCACCGGCAGGGCCTGGTGGCCGTTCACCAGGAAGGTGGGCATGGGCTCCAGTCCCTCCGGAGCGCAGGCCAGGCGCATGTCCGGGAACCTCGCGAAGAGGGACGCGGGTGCGGTGCCGGCCTCCCCATGAGCGGCCTCGTCGGCGAGGTGCCGGCCCGTCGGGTCCGGGGCGTGAGGGCAGGCGGTCCTGTTCATGGGTGCGCTCCATGGGTCGGTTCTGCATCAGCTGTGCTCGCGACGTGCCCACGGGGCGGTTCGTGGCCACCGTCGCCGGCCATGCACGAGGCAGCCCGGTGAGCCGACGGTCAGCCGACGGCTTGCACCGCCCCCTCGCCGGCGTCCGCGGTCCGGTTCAGTTCGGTCATCTCCTGGTGGACGCGTTGTCCTCGGTCCGGAGCCATGTCCAGTTGGACGAGCACCGTCGGGACCGCCATGCTCGCCATCAGGTGCCGCTGCATCTGGGCCACCCGATCGACCAGGTCGCCGTGGTTGGCCAGCACTTTGGACAGCATCTGCACGCCGGTGAACGCGCCGACGAACATCCGGGCGGCCGTGTTGATGTCGACGTGGGGCATCAGTTCCCCGTTGCGCTCGGCCGCCGCCAGTGTGCCGGCGTTGTGGTCGACCCACGCCATCATCGGGGCGCTGCGGTCGAGCCCGTCCGCGGGGGAGCCCGGCTCCACGGTGAGGCGTACGCCGGCCCGGACCAGGGGGTCACCCTGCTGGAGCAGATAGGCGAGGAGGAACGCCTCGTCCAGGCACCGCTGGAGCATCAGCGCACGCGGGGGGACCGGAGGCATCCCGGTGATCCGGTTGGCCAGCACCGCCTGCGCCAGTTCCTCCTTGGAAGCGAAGTGGAAGTACAGTGCCCCCTTGGTGACCTTGGCCCGTAACAGTATCTGGGAGACCGTCGCCGCCTCGTAGCCGACCTCGGCGAAGACCTCGGCCGCGGCGAGCACGATGGACTGCCTCGTCCTGATCGCCCGTGCCTGTGCCACCGAAACACCTCCGCCGCCCTGCCGACTTGCCGCGACAGAACATAAAACCAACCTTTCGGTATGTCAACTATCAGGCGATAGCGGGGTGGTTCAACAGCCCAGGGGGCGAGCTCCCCTGGACATGCACACACAGTTGACACTGTCAAGCAAAATAACTGTTCCCGTTGGTACGGATAAAAGCTGTTTAAGTCTGTGAAAAACCTTACGAGCCTTGCCGGGCAAGCAAGATGGTCTTGTGAAGAAAACCGGAAGGTCAGTATCTTCGTCGACGTGACACATCCCCACAAATCGTTCGGACCGCGACCTGGAGAGGGCCATGACCCGGCTACGAGTTCTGGAGACATCCCTGCCGTCCTCCGCGGCCGACGCCGGTGACCACACGCCGCACGGCGTGGTCCCGGACGAGCTGGCACACGCGCTCTTCGACCGCGACGACCGGGCACGGGTGCACGGTACCTGGCAACGGCTCATCGCCGGCAAGGAGTTCCGTCACCGCCCCGAACTCACGGAGGAGGAACTCGTCGCCCTCTCCTACGAGCGGCTGCACTTGGTGAACGCCGCCGTCGACGGCGACGCCTCCCTCCTGGCCCAGGACCCGGCCCTGTTGGCGAGCCTGCACGAATGGACGGCGATCGTCGACGGCGGCGGCAGCCTGTGCACCGTGGCGAGCATCCATTACAACCTCTTCCTCGGCAGCCTCCTCGACCACGACGGGGCGGCCGGCCGGGACCTGTCCGACTTCACCTCGCTGCGGCGCACGGGCACCTTCCTGTGCACCGAGCTCGAGCACGGCAACGACGCCTCGGCACTGGAGACCACCGCCGCCTACGACCCGGACACCGGCGGGTTCGTCCTTCGCACCCCGCACCCGGGCGCGCGGAAGTTCATGCCCAACACCAGTGCCACGGGCGGCCCGAAGACCGCCGTGGTCGGCGCGCGACTGCTGATAGAAGGTCAGGACCAGGGGGTGTTCCTGTTCCTGACCCCGTTGAGCGACGAGCACGGGTCTCTGCCGGGGATACGGGTGCGCCGACTGCCGATGCGCAGGGGCGCACCGGTGGACCACTGCCTGACCTCCTTCGACGACGTGCGGCTGCCCAGAGAGGCACTGCTGGAGGCGGAGCACGGCAGGATATCCGCCGACGGAACCCTGCACAGCACCCTGGGCAACCGCCGCAAGCGGTTCCTGCGGGCCATCGGCCGGGTGACCATGGGAAAGCTGTGCATGAGCGGCGCCGCCGTCGGCGCCTCCCGGGCCGCGCTGGCCATCGCCGTCCGCTACGGCGAGCACCGCCTGGTGAGCGGACCACGCGCCGGGGAACGCATCCCCGTCAACGCCCACCGCAGTCACCACGGCAGGCTCCTGCAGTCGATCGCCACGGCGTACGCCATGACGTTCCTGCACCGTTCGATGGTCTCCCGCTTCGTGCACCGGACCGACGAGGACCGGGACGAAGTGGAGCGGCTGATCGCCGTCGCCAAGGGCTGGATCACCTGGCAGGCCCGCGACATCACCGCCGAATGCCGGGAACGCTGCGGCGCCCAGGGGCTGTTCTCGGTCAACGCGCTGTCCGACTTCTCCCCCTACGTCGAGGGCACCATCACGGCCGAGGGCGACAACCTCGTCATCTGGCTGAAGGCCGCCGCCGAGATGGTCTTCGGGTACGACAGCACCCCGGCGAACCCCGGGTCGCCCGCGGAGGGCTCGCTGACCGATCCGCTCTGGGTGAGGGACCTGTTGGCCCGCGCGGAGACCATCTGGCAGAAACGCGCCCGCGCCGGACTGCGGCAGGGGCCCGCCAAGGACCCCGTCGGCCGTTGGAACGCCGCTTCCACCGCGGCCCTGGAACTGGTCTCGGTCCACGCCCGTGTGCGGGCCGCCGACGCCTTCCTCGCCGCGGCGGAAACGGCCGCACCCTCGGCCCGGAAGCTGCTGGAACGAGTATGCCTGCTGTTCCTGCTGCGGGAGGTCGGCCCGTACACCGGCGACCTGCTGGCCGCCGGCCACATGTCCGGCGCGCAGGTCCGCCGGCTTCCGGAGGTGCTGGAGGCGGTGGTGGCCTCGCTCGCCCCTCACATGAGGACGCTGGTCGACGCCTTCGATCTGCCCGCCGGGTTCCTGGACGGGATCCCCATCGCCAACAGCGACCGCGTCCCGTTCGCCGACCACACCGGCGGCCCGGATGCCTGAAACGGAGGGCGCCGTGCCTACGGCGGCGGCATGAACCCTGCCGGACCGGAGCGGCCTTCGGCATGGGCCGTCGTGGCCTTCACGGCGAGGGCGGGCGGCGGCGGAACGCGGGCCGGCCGTGCCTCGCCGGCTCGAGCGGCACGAGCGGCACGAGGCGGTCGCACGTCATGCAGCGTTCGTTCCTTTCCTCAGGAGTTGGCGGGGGACTCGGCGGGCCTGATGGCACCGCGCCGCCAGACAGCGGTCACGTTTCCCAGGGCCGACACGTCCCGCGTCGGGTCGCCGTGCACGAGGAGCAGGTCCGCGCGCAGCCATCGCCCGTGCCCTGCCTCCCGGAGGCGTCGACGTCCGGTACCGGCGGTTGGCGGCCGGCGACCCCGGTGCCCTGGTGTTCTCCGGCGGCAGCCCGCTCGCCGTCGTGGTGGTGGACCTCGCTCCGGACGGCGAGCGCATCGCCGGCGTCTTCTCGGTCACCAACCCCGACAAGCTCGCCGGCATCCGCTCCCCCCGACCGTGACGTACCACGCCCCCGGGTGCCGCCGCGCTGGAAGGGACCTCTCGGCGGGAGGCGGCGGCCCGTGCGGCCCCGGCCCGCCGCGGGAACGGCCGGCGGCACGGTCCGGCCCGGACGGCTGCGGCCTGCGCGGCGTCGGCTTCGGCTTCGGCTTCGGCGCGGTCCTTCCGAGGTCTTCGGCCGTGCCTGTAGCGGTCATGTGGTGCTCCGCGCGCCTCGTCAGTCGCAGCCAGGGCCCTCGTATCCCTGCCTGATTGCACCACTGCGACCGTTTCGCGCCCTACCCCGCCCCTGCGGCGGACCGCACGCTCGACAGCATGGGGGACACCGACGCCGACGACAGCGTCATTCCGTTGGCCGCACCCGGGCCCGACGGATCCCGGCAGCCGCCCGCCGGCACGCCGCAACCATGGGAGGCAGCGGACCGTGCCCAGGCCGTCCGGGACGGCGCCTGCGGTCCCGAGCCGCCCGTCTGCCCCCACTGCGGCCTCACCGGCGACCGGCGCCCTACCTACACCGGGCAGCACGTCCTGCTGGAGCCCCGCCTTTCCCTGCCCGCGCACCTCGTTCCCGGCGGGCACCGCTGGCACCTCGACACCAACGGCACCGCCTGGAACGGCGGCCTGGACGAGCCCCTGCCCGGAGCGACCTGCTACGTCCCGCACCAACTGGCCTGCCCGGGCCTGACCCTCGACGGGATACAACCGTGGCGGTGGCTGGCCACGGTCCGGGAGTACAACACGCTGCCGGCCCGGCAGAAGGCGTACGAGGACGGCTTCCCCGGAGAGCTGCCGGACGCCGGCTGATCGAAGGGCCCGGTAGCGCACGGGCTCCGTCCGAAACGTAGGGCCGTGTCCGTACGACGGGATTTCCGGGTGATCATTCCGCTGCGGGGTCGGGCGGGGACGCGAGACCAGGGCGGTGAACCGTTCCTCCTGCCGGGCACGGGCCCGCTTGGCCCGCCAGTGCCGCGGTCCGGCCGTGGCGAACCCGTCCACCATGGCCGGCAGGGCCCGTCCAACGCACGCTCCTCACCGCGGCGGGGGACGCCCCCGCCGCGACGGCCGGACCTCGCGCGCGATCACCCGGCCCGCTGTGCCGAAGTGCGACATCCGGCTGCGCGCAGGGGGGCCACGTCGACCGTCGGGCCGTCGAGCGCATCCATGAGCGGGGCCCGTCCCTCGTCGGTCCGTAGGCCGGCGCACACCGCGCGGACCTCCGTCCCCGCCTCCCGTGGTTTCCGGGCGGCGGGCGGCCGGCGCCCTGGCAGTTCACCCCCGTCCGGCTCTTGACCGGGGCCGGTACACAGCTATGGTCTAGACCTAGCAGGTCAGGTCCGGACCAGCATCGGCGCCCGCGCCCCCGACCCGTGGCGGCGGTCCCGATGCGCACCGAAGGGAGTGGCAGGGCACGCGCAGGAGAAGACGAGTGGCCGTCGCCGTCGGCGCGCCGGTCGCCTCCCTGTTCACCGTCGGCCTGCCGCCGGCGTCGGCCGACAGGTGAACCCCGGCGGCGTCACCGGCCGGTGGGACGTCCCCGGGGGCCTGGGGGCCTGCGCGGCCTGATCCCGGCCACGTCGGCGCACGCTCCCGGGGGGGGCGGGCGCCCACCCGCGCCCGGGGGCGTGCGGCGCGCGGGCCGGTTCCGCGCGGCCCGGACGCGCGCGGACATGGAGCACCCGGCGTCCCGCTGTCGGCGGCGGGGCATCGTCAGCAGGGGGGCAGGTCCGTGGAGACGGCACAGCCGGTGGAGTCCTGGGCGGAGTTCGGGCGGCGGCTGCGGGCCCGGCGCAGACAGGCGGGACTGACCCAGTCGCAGCTCGGGCTGAAGGTGGGGTACCACCACAGTCTCATCAGCAGGCTCGAAGCGGGGCTGCGCGAACCGCCGGCCGGGCTCGCGGGCCGGCTCGACTCCGTCCTGGGAACCGGCGGCGAGCTGGCGGCGGTCGTGGCCGCTCCGTGCGGGGCGCCCTACCGCCCCGACCGCCCGCCGGCGGACCCCCGGCTGTTCGCCCCGGTGCCGGGCGGCGGGGAGGCCCCCGTCGGCCGGGACGCGCTGGACCCCGTGCTGTGGCCGTCGGAGCTGCCCGCCGAGGGGCTGGCGTGCCCGCTGCACGGCACGGTGGGCTGTGCGGTGCCCGACCGGGCGGGGACACCGCGCCTGCTGGACGCGCTGACCGCGCGGCAGGGCGGATTCGACAGCCTCGACGGCCTCACGGGCAGTGAACCGGAGCTGCTGCACGCGCTCACCGCGGTCCTGGCCTGTCTGATCCGCGGCGCGCTGCACCGGGGCGCGTCGGACGGCGTGACCACGGTGGAGCGGCTGTTACGGGCACTGGTGCGGTGGGCCGAGGCGGTGAACTCCACCGGCCGGCTGCCGTACGGGCAGCTCCGGCTGGCCGCCCAGTACGCCCAGGTCGCCGGGCGGCTGCGGATGCGGCGCGGGCAGAGCAGCATCGGCATGGCCTGGTTCGGCCGCGGCCTGGGCTGGGCCGACGCGGTGGACGACGTCCCGGCCCGGGCGACGCTGCTCAGTGACGTGTGCGCCCTGGTCCGGCTCGACCTGGACGCCGGGTCGACCCTCGCGTACGCCGAGGCGATCGGCGCGGTGGACCCCGGGCGGCGATGGGTGGTCACCCTCTCCCACCTGTACCGGGCACGCGGGCACGCGCTCGGCCACGACGTCGCCGAGTGCCGGCGGCACATCGCCCTGGCGCGGCGTGAATTCTCCCGCCTCGGCCACCGGGACCGCCTGGAGGCGCCCTGGCTGTCCGGCGCCGAGGGCGAGATGAGGGTGGAGTCGGCGATCGGCGGGGCGCTGCGCGACCTCGCCGCCGCGACCGGCGACCGGGTGACGGCGCGGCGTGCCGTCGACGCCACCGCGCGGTCGCGTGCCCAACTGCCGCCGCCGATGCGGGAGACCGGGTTGCTGCTCACCCTGCGCCTGGCCGACAGCTGGGCGTGCGCGGGCGACCCGGGCGCGGCGGTCGCCCTGGCGGCCCCGGTGCTCGGCGAGGCGGCGTCCTCGCGCGAGTTGATGATCAACGCCGAGTTGCGCGGACTGCACGGCAGGCTCTTCGCCCGCTGGGGTGACGTGCCCGAGGTCAGGGAGTACCGCGAGCGACTGCCGGCCGCGGGGATCTGAGCGCGTCCTGCCGCCCGGACCCTGTGCCGGTTTTTGACAGGACGGGACGGCGGGCCTCGATCCATTGACCCGGGCGCCGGGCGGTGTGAGGGTTCGGCCAGCCCGGCGGCGTGGCACGCCACTTCGGCGCGGGGCGGGCGGAGACACCGACGTACCGCGGAAACCGGCGAACCTCTTGACATGCGCATGTCTCTCAGGGGGCCGGGTGAGCCTCACGACCTCTCACAAGGAGCAACCATGCTGAGAAAGCTGGCGGTGGCCGGGACATCCCTGGCCCTGACGCTGGGAGGGGTGGTGATGCCGGCCGCCTTCGCCTCGGCCGCGCCCCACGCCGCGCCCCCGGCGCACAAGCCGGAACCGGCCCCCGTCGCCAAAGCCGTCGCGGCCGCCGACCAGGCGGCACGCAGCGGCCTCGACGCCCTGGCCAAGGGCCCCGAGGAGCAGTACGACCGGCGGCAGGTCACCCCCTGGGTCAAGGGCCTGTACTCCGTCGCCTACGAGCGCACCTACCGGGGCCTGCCCGTGGTCGGCGGCGACGTGGTCGTCCTCGCCGACGGCGCCGGCAAGGTCCGCACGGTCCAGTCCGCCACCAAGGCCAGGATCGCGCTCTCCACCAAGGCCCGGGTCACCGCCGCCCAAGCCGTCCGCACCAGCCGGACCAGGCTCGCGAAGACCGAGAAGGTCGAGTCCCGGCGGCTGGTGGTGCGGGCCCGGGGCGACCGCGCCACCCTCGCCTGGGAGACCGTGCTGACCGGGCGCACCAAGGCGGACGTCCCCAGCCGGCTGCACGTCTTCGTCGACGCGCGCACCGGAAAGGTCGTCGACACCTACGACGACGTCCGGGCGGGCAGCGGCACCAGCAAGTGGAACGGCCCGAACCCGCTGACCATCGACACCTCCCGGTCGGGCACCAACTACGTGCTGCGCGACACCACCCGGCCCGGACTCCAGTGTTCGGACTACAGCGGCGGCCTGTTCACCAAGACGAGCGACACCTGGGGTACCGGCAACCCCACGAGCAAGGAAACCGGCTGCGTGGACGCGATGTTCGCCGCGCAGAAGGAATCCGACATGCTCAAGAACTGGCTCGGCCGCAACGGGCACGACGGCAACGGCGGAAGCTGGCCGGTGCGCGTCGGCCTCAACGAGCTGAACGCGTACTGGGACGGCTCCACCATCACCATCGGCCACAACAGCGCGAACGAGTGGATCGCCGGGATCGACGTCGTGGGCCACGAGTTCGGCCACGGCCTGGACTCCTTCACCCCCGGCGGCGCCAACCACGAGAGCGGGCTGGGCGAGGCCACCGGCGACATCATGGGGGCCCTGACCGAGGCGTACGCCAACGAGCCGGCGCCGTACGACACTCCCGACTACACCGTCGGCGAGATGATCAACCTCCAGGGCCGCGGCCCGATCCGCAACATGTACAACCCCAGCCAGGTCGGCAACAACCCCAACTGCTACTCCGCGTCGATCCCGCAGACCGAGGAGCACGCGGCGGCCGGGCCGCTCAACCACTGGTTCTACCTGCTGGCCGAGGGCTCCAACCCCGGCGGCGGCAAGCCCTCCAGCCCCACCTGCAACAACTCCACCGTCACCGGCGTCGGCATCCAGAACGCGGGCAAGGTCTTCTACGGCGGCATGCTGCTCAAGACCAGCGGCATGACGTACAAGCGGTACCGCACCGCCACCCTCACCACCGCGAAGAACCTCGACGCCAGTTGCTCCCTGTTCAACTCCACCAAGGCCGCCTGGGACGCGATCAGCGTGACCGCGCAGACCGGCGACCCGACCTGCACCGGCCAGCAGACCGACTTCTCGCTGGCGCTCAGCCCCACCTCCGGCGACGTCGACGCGGGCTCCTCCGCGCGCGCCACCGTCAGCACCAGCACCGTCTCCGGCAGCGCCCAGCAGGTCTCGCTGACCGCCTCCGGCGCGCCGGCCGGGGTGAACGTCTCCTTCAGCCCGGCGACGGTCACCTCCGGCAGCAGCTCCACGATGACGGTCTCCACCTCGTCGGCCACGGCCGCCGGAACCTACCAGATCACGGTCACGGGCACCGCTGGCACGAAGAGCCACACCGCCCAGTACACGCTGAGGGTGGGCGGCGGTGACGGCGGCAACCCGTCCACCCCGCCGGACGTCGACGTGGCCAAGGTGCAGGCGCACCTGACCCAGCTGAACACCATCGCCTCGCAGAACGGCGGCAACCGCCGCTCCACCACGGCCGGGTACCGGGCCTCGCTCGCCTACGTCAAGGACCGGCTCCAGACGGCGGGCTACACGGTCACCGAGCAGAGCTGCACCTCCGGCTGCACCGCGGGAGCGGGCAACAACCTGATCGCCGAGTGGCCGAAGGGCGACGCGAACGCCGTCTACATGTTCGGCGCACACCTCGACGGCGTGTCCGCCGGGCCCGGCATCAACGACAACGGCTCCGGCTCCGCCGCGCTCCTGGAGACCGCGCTGACCCTGGCGCAGTCCAACCCCACCATGAAGAACCGGGTCCGCTTCGCCTGGTGGACCGACGAGGAGCAGGGCCTGAACGGCTCGGACTTCTACGCCCGTTCGCTCTCCACGACCGAACGCGCCCGGATCAAGGCGTACTACAACTTCGACATGGTCGCCTCGACCAACGCGGGTTACTTCGTCAACAACCTCAACTCGGCCGCCTCGGCGCCGATGAAGGCCTACTGGGACTCCCTGGGTCTGGCCCCGCAGGAGAACGTCGAGGGCCAGGGCCGCTCCGACGACTACTCCTTCCAGCAGGTGGGCATCCCCACCTCCGGCTACGCCACCGGCGCCTCGGCCGTGAAGTCCGCCGCCGAGGCCGCCAAGTGGGGCGGCACCGCGGGCCGCGCCTACGACTCGTGCTACCACTCCGCCTGCGACACCACCGGCAACATCAACGCCACCGCGCTGAACCGCAGCGCGGACGGGATCGCGTACACGATCTGGAAGACCGCCGTCGGTGACGCGCCCGCACCGGCCGACGACTTCTCGATCTCCGCCAACCCCGCCGCCGGCACGGTCTCGCCCGGCTCGTCCGCCACGGTGACCGTGTCCACCGCCACCACCAGCGGGAACGCCCAGAGCGTCCGGCTGTCGGCGTCCGGCGCCCCGGCGGGTGTGAGCGTGTCCTTCAGCCCGTCCTCGGTGACCTCCGGCCAGTCCTCGACCGCCACCGTGCAGGTCGCCGCGGGCACGGCCGGCGGCACGTACACCCTCACCATCACGGGAACGGGCACGGCCAGCCACACCACCACCTACACCCTCACCGTGCCCGGCGGTGGCGGCGACACCACCTGGCAGGTGGGCGCCACCTACGCGGCCGGTGACGTCGTGACCTACAACGGCGTCGGCTACCGGTGCCTCCAGGGCCACACCGCCTACCCCGGCTGGGAGCCGCCGAACGTCCCCGCCCTGTGGGAGCGCGTCTGACGGCCGCCGCACGGCGGAACACACACGCCTGACCGTACACACCGGCCCCGGGGGGGGGGGGGGGGGGGGGGGGGGGGGGGGGGGGTGGGGAGGGGGGGGGGGGGGGGGGGGGGGGGGGGGGGGGGGGGGGGGGGGGGGCGGGGGGGGG
>NZ_JBVHXT010000007.1:0-202937 GCF_055569255.1 Streptomyces sp. NPDC029296 | reverse complement strand
CACCGCCTGCCCCGCCTACCCGGCTCTCGCTGGTTTTCCGGGGGAGGGGGGGCCCCCCCCGGGGCTCCGCGCGCCAGGTGCCGGGCGAGCGGGGCCCGCACCGGCCTCAGACCTGCTCCCTGGCCCATCTGAAGCGCTCCAGGCCCTCCGCCAGCGACACCACCGGCTCGGGGTAACCGGTCCGGGAGCGCACCCGGACCGGAAGCTTCCACGGCTCGTGCACGGCACCACCCTCCACGTCCGCCAGTTCCTCCACCCAGCGCCGCACGTAAGCCCCGTCCGGGTCGAACCGCTTGCCCTGGGCGACGGGGTTGAGCACCCGGTTGGGCCGGGTGTCGGTGCCCGTGCCGGCCACCCACTGCCAGTTCAGCTGGTTGTTCGCCACGTCGCCGTCGACCAGCAGGTCCAGGAAGTGCCGGGCGCCCACCCGCCAGTCGACGTACAGCGTCTTGGCCAGGAAACTCGCCGCGAGCAGCCGGCCCCGGTTGTGCATCCAGCCCTCGTGGCGGAGCTGCCGCATCGCCGCGTCCACCAGGGGGTAGCCGGTGCGGCCCCGGCGCCACGCCTCGGCGTCCGCCTCCGCGGCCCCGCCGACGCGCCACCGGTCGCGCCGGGTGCGGTAGTCGCGCGTGGCGGCCTCGGGTCGTGCGGCGAGCAGTTGACGGTGGAAGTCCCGCCAGGCGATCTGCCGTACGAACGCCTCCGCGCCCGCGCCGCCGGCCCCGCGGGCCCGGTGTACCACCTCGACCGGGGACAGCGTGCCGAAATGCAGGTGGGGGGAGAGCCGGGAGGTGGCGTCGCCCGCAAGGTCGTCGTGCCGGTCGGCGTAGGCGTCCACGCCGGAGCGCAGCCACGCGGCGAGCCTGCGCCGTCCCTCCGTCTCGCCCCCCGCGCACAGCCCCGGCGACGCGCCGCTCACGTCGCCGCGCCCGGGCAGCGGGGCGGAACCCACCTGTTCCGGCACGCTGACCGCGCGCGGTACCTCCAGCACGTCCCGCAGGCCCTGCTCGGACCAGCGCCGGTAGTACGGCGTGAACACCGCGAAGTGGTCGGAGGCGGCCGGTGTCACCGCGCCCGGCGCGACGGCGGTGCTCACCGTCTCGTGCACGTACAGGCGCCGCCCGCCGGCCTCCAGGGCCCGGCGCAGCCGCCGTTCGCGCGCGTGGGCGAACGCGCTCACGTCGGCCGCCATGTGCACCTCGCCGGCGTCCGTCTCCCCGGCCGCCCGGCACACCTCCGTCACCGTGTCGCCCTCGCGCAGCACCAGCCGGCCGCCCCGTTCCCTCAGTCCGGCGTCCAGGTCGCGCAGGCAGTCGGCGAGGAACGCGAGCCGGTTCGGTACGGCGAAACCCGCCCTGTCCACGGCGGGGTCGCGCACGAACAGCGGTACCACCCGGCCTCCGCCGCGCAGGGCCGCGCGCAGCGGCGGGTGGTCCCACAGGCGGAGATCGCAGGTGAACACGACGACCGAGGTCTGCATGGGGCTCGCTTCCGTTCGCGGTGAGGTCACTTTCGGATGGTTCCGCCCGGCCGGCCGGTGACGGAAGCGGCGTGCCGCCGATGGTCCCCCGTTCGGGCGGGTTGCGTCCGGGTGGGCCCGTGGCCTCACCGTCCGGTCGCCGAGGACCGCTCACGCCGTCCCCGCACGACCACCGTCACGCGTCCCGCCCACCGCCCCGTGCCGGGGCGTGCGCCGGCGAGTGAGGTCCCCGATCCGGGAAACCGGGAGCATGGAGCCGATCGGCGAAGGGGGCGCGGAACCTGGCCGGCCGATTCGACCGCGGGGCCGGTTCACGCCTGCCCGCCGGCCCGCGTCCGTCCCTCGGGCGGCCCCGCGGTGTCCGTCAGGCGGCTGAGGACTTGAGTCGTGCCCCGAGGGACCGTGAGATCCCGCGCGCCGCGACCTGCACCAGCGGGACGAGGGCGTGCGGGTTCACGGCGTCGGCGTGGGCGACGACCGAGACGGCCGCGACGGCGGTGTTGTCCGGGCCGCACACGGGTGCGGCGACCGACATGGCGTCCATCGTCACCTGCCGGTCGCTGATGGCGACCCCGGTGCGGCGCACTTCCGCGAGAGCGCGACGGACCTCGTCCGGGGTGCAGAGGGTCTTCTCCGTGTGCCGGACGAACGGCCGGGAGAGCACCCGTTCCTGCACCTCACGGGGTGCGTGGGCGAGCAGGACGAGACCGACGCCGGTGGGCGCGAGGTCGAATCGCCCGCCGACGCGGGTGAGGACCGGAACCGCGTCACGGCCGGCCAGGCGCTCCACGTAGACGACGGACAACTCCTCGCGGACGGCGAGCTGCACGTTCTCGCGGGTGATGTGCCCGAGGTCGGAGAGGTACGGCAGGGCGGCCTCGCGCAGGCCGAGGCCCCGTGGGGCGAGCGAGGCGATTTCCCACAACCGCAGTCCGATGCGGTAGCCGCCGTCCGCCTCGCGTTCGAGTGCGCCCCAGCCGACCAGTTCCTTCACCAGCCGGTGGGTGGTGGTGAGGGGCAGGCCGGTGTGGCGGGAGATCTCGGCGAGCCGCAGGACGGGCCGGTCCGCGGCGAAGGCTTCCAGCACCTGCAGAGCCCTGGCGGTCACCGAACAGCTGCCGGTCGGGGCTCGGCCCTGCATGCGGACCTCCTTGTTCGGGTGCGCGCCGCTCCACAGCGGTCTCGGACACGTCACCGCAAAGCTAGGCAGGGTCCTTACCGCCGTCAATGCTCTGGCGAACATTCGGAGCGGTCCTTGCGAGCGGGCTCGACCAGCCCCGGTCGGCGCCGGCCGTCAGAGGTCCAGGACGAGCCTCGGGCACGCCGCGCGGGAGACGCACACCATCATCGTGTCGTGCGCCTCCCGTTCGGCGGGGGTGAGGAGGGAGTCACGGTGATCGACCGTACCTTCGAGCACGGGCGTCTCGCAGGTGCCGCACGTGCCCTCCCGGCAGGAGGAGAGGATCTGCACCCCGGCCTCCTCGACCGCCTGGAGCACGGACTTTCCCGGCGGGACGGTCACCGTGATGCCGGTCCGCGCCAGCTCGGCCTCGAACGCCTCGTCCCGTGCGGGCGCCTGAGGTTCCCTCGGCGTGAACCGCTCGACGTGAAGGGTGCCGGCCGGCCAGTCGACGCACCGCTCCTCGACGGCCTTGATCAGCGGTTCGGGTCCGCAGCAGTAGACGAGCGTGCCGGGGCGCGGTGTCCCCAGGAGCGCGTCGAGGTCGAGCAGCCCGTACACGTCCTCGGACCGGATGCGCACCCGCTCCCCGTACCGCGTGACGAGTGCGTCGCGGAAGGCCATCGACGCGAGCGTGCGCCCACCGTAGGCCAGCTCCCACGCGCATCCCCGCTGTTCGGCCCGCTCCAGCATCGGAACGATCGGGGTGATGCCGATGCCGCCGGCGATGAAGAGGTACTGCTCGGCGTCCTCGAGGGGGAAGTGGTTGCGCGGGCCGCGCACCCGCACCGGATCGCCCTCGGACAGCTTGTCGTGCACGTGCAGGGAACCGCCGCGGCCTTCCTCCTCCCGCAGGACGGCCACGCGCCAAACGTGGGCGTCCTGCGGCGAGGAGCACAGCGAGTACTGCCGTACGAGACCCGGGGCGAGCACCAGGTCGATGTGCGCGCCGGGCGTCCAGGCGGGCAGCGGAGCGGCGTCGGCCCGCCGCAGGTCGAGCGAGACCACGCCGTCGGCCTCGTCCGCGCGGCGGGCCACGACGAGGTCGAGTCCGGCCTCGGGTGTTTCGGTGCTTGGGGGCATCAGGGAGTCCTTGAGTATGCGAGTACGCGGGAGCAGACGAATACGCGGGAGCCGTGGGTACGCGCGAGGACGCGGATACGCGGCTCAGACGCCGACGGGGTGACCGGGACGGGGCGCGGAGGCCGGGGCGGGGGCGGGCCCGCCTCCCGGGTGCCCGTCGGGGTGGGCGAGCAGCCACTCCCACAGTTCCACCGGGTCCTCGGACTCCCGGGACTCCCCGCACCAGCACCAGCCGCCCAGCCGGTCCGTGCCGGGGATCCACACGATCCGGTAGACCGTGTCCCCCGCGGGCGTCGTCGTGGGCCGCGGGCTCATCGGACGCGCGCCGCGGACTCGGTCGCGCCGGCCCCGGCGAGCCGCTTGAGGATGCGGCGGGCGGCCAGGCCACCGGTGTCGATGTTGATGCTGAGCTCCTGCGTCCCGGCCGGCTCGGAGGCGATGACCTGCTCCAGCCTGTTCAGGGCGACGACGTCCTGGAGCACGACGGTGCGGTTGTTCTCGTACAGGAAGTCGGAGACTCCTTGGTCGTCCAGGGCGAAGTCCCGGGCCACGGCCCAGAAGTCGTGGGTGCTGGACTCGGTCTCAGGGGTGATGGCGTAGACGACCTCGACGTGGAAGGCGCCCGGGTCGCTGCCGTCCGCGGCCGGGCCGGGGGCGCCGACGGGGGCGATGCGCGAGTGCAGCAGGTACAGGCAGGGAGCGTGGTACTCGATGTCCTGCCAGCGCGTGATGCGGCCGTCGATGCCGGTGGACCTGGCGTAGAACGGCGGGCAGTCCGCGTCGTCCATGTGGCGGCTGACGTACACGACGCCCGCCTTCTCGTCGACCTCGGTGATGATGGGGGTCTCGGCGACCTCGGGGCTGCCGATGTAGCCGCCGTGCAGGTACGTCTCGTGGGACAGGTCGAGCAGGTTGTCGACGAGGAGGTTGTGACGGGCCGCCAGCGGTTCCATGCCGCTGACGGTGGTGTGGCCGGGTGAGTCCAGCCAGGGGGCGCGGGGGATGCGGGTCTCGTCGGCCTCGTCCTTGTCGCCGATCCACACCCACACGAAGGAGTCCTGCTCCTTGACGGGGTAGGAGGCGAGCCGGGCGGTGCGCGGCACGCGCTGCTGGCCGGGCACCCTCACGCACACGCCGTCGGCTCCGTAGGTGAAGCCGTGGTAGCCGCAGACGACCGTGTCGCCGTCCAGCCGGCTCGGTTTCTCGGAGAGCGGGAAACGGCGGTGTACGCAGCGGTCGGCCATGGCGGTGACCTCGCCCGCCTCGGTACGCCAGAAGAGGATCGGCTCGCCGCAGACGGTTCGGGTGAACAGCTCCCGCCCGATCTCGCTGCCGTAGGCGGCCACGTACCACTGGTTGCGCGCGAATGACGTCGTCGTCATCGTCATCTCCCTCACGTGCGGGCGGACCCCGACGCATCGACGGTTGCGGAGTGGGGACGGTGCCTGGGTTTCCAGGGTGCTGCGGACACGGGCCTGTGAACAGGGCGCCTTCCGCTGACCGGAAGGCCGATGACGAAGCCGTTCAGCGCGGCGCGGTGCCGGGCACGTGCAGGTCCGCCGGACACCTGGTAGACGAAGGACATGCCCGTGTACCGGACAGAAGTGGCGAACAGGGCGGCGAACAGTGTCCCTTGGGCGCCGTAGAACCAGGCGTGCACGATCCCCAGGAGCAACGTGGGAGCGAGGACGCCGACCTGCTCATAGGTGGGCAGCAGGCCGATGAGGGCGGTGGAGACGCCCATCAGCCCCATCGTGAAGGCCAGGGTGTGCCTGCGGCCGATCCGGTCGCCGATGTGGCCGAAGAGCAGGCCGCCGACGGGACGGGCGACGAAGCCCACGGCGAACGTCGCGAACGACAGCATCGTGCCCACGGTGCCGTCGGCCGCGGGGAAGACAGTTTGCCGAAGACCAGTCCCGCGGCGGTGCTGTACAGGAAGAAGTCGTACCACTCCACGGTGGTGCCCAGCAGGCTGGCGAGCACGACCGTCCTCGGTCCGCCCGGACCGGTGGCGCCCGGCTCGTCGGCCCGGGCCCGGGGGAACGCGGCCGGCGCGATCATCGGGCGGCGAACGGGACGTTGCCCGCCTCGACGGTGCGCGGGCCCGCCGGATGCCGCCACAGACCACGCCTCTCCAGTACCGGCAGAACACCTTCCCCGAACCAGTACGCCTCCTCCAGGTGCGGCACGCCGGACAGCACGAACTCCTCGATGCCCAGGCGGTGGTACTCCTCGATCAGGTCGGCGACCTCCGTGTGACTGCCGACCAGTGCCGTGCCCGCCCCGCCGCGGACGAGGCCGATGCCCGCCCACAGGTTCGGGTGGATCTCCAGATTGCCGGTGTCACCGCTGTTGTGCAGCTCGCGCATTCGCCGCTGCCCCTCGGACTCACTGGTCGCCAGGCCCTGTTGCACCGCTCTGATGCGTGCGGGGTCCATGGCGTCGAGCAGCCGCTCCGCCTCGGCCCACGCCTGCGCCGACGTGTCCCGGCTGATGGTGTGCAGACGAATGCCGAAGCGCACCTGCCGGCCCTGAGCGGCGGCCAGCGAGCGTACCCAGTCGATCTTCTGCTTCACCTGCCGCGGCGGCTCGCCCCAGGTCAGGTACACGTCCGTGTACCGCGCCGCCACCTCGCCGGCGGCGGGCGAGGAGCCGCCGAAGTAGATCCGCGGTGCGGGCTCGGGCAACCGGCTCAAGCCGGCACCCTCGACGCGCAGATGCTCACCGTCGTGGTCGACCGTCTCGCCCGCCCACAGTCGCCGCACGATGTCGAGGAACTCCCCGGTGCGGGCGTAGCGCTGGTCCTTGTCGAGGAAGTCGCCGTACGCGCGCTGTTCGGCCGATTCGCCGCCCGTGACCACGTTCAGCAGCAGTCGCCCGTGCGACAGCCGCTGATAGGTCGCGGCCATCTGCGCCGACAGCGTCGGGCCGATCTGCCCGGGACGGAAGGCCACCAGGAACTTCAACCGCTCGGTCACCTGCGTCAGCATGGCCGTGGTCACCCAGGCGTCCTCGCACCACGCGCCCGTCGGGGTGAGTGCGCCGACGAAGCCGAGCTGCTCGGCGGTGCGGGCGATCTGGCCGAGATATCCGATGGAGGCCGGGCGGTCCCCGGCGGCGATGCCGGGCGTGGACCCGTGACCGCCGCCGACGACGTGCCGGCTGTCACCGGTCGTGGGCAGGAACCAATGGAAGGTGAGGGCAGACATGGGAACTCCGAGAGGGGTACCGGGAGCGGCTGCCGGGCACTGCCCTGGCGGGCGTGCCGGCCTTGTGCCGTGGGGGGAGGCGGACGGGAAACGGGGGTTGGCGGCCCCGCGTGGCCTGCCGGGTCGAGGGCTTCGTCGGTGTCGCCGGTGCTGTGCGCGCCGGAGCCGCGCTCGGCCGCGGCGGCACGGGCGGGGCAGGGACCGGGACTCCTAGAGCAGGCCGTGGCGCGGTGGTCTGGTGCCGTCGATCACGTACCGTCCGATGTGCTGGACCTTCCAGCGCGTCGGGTCGTGCAGGGTGTGGGTGCGGGCGTCGCGCCAGTGCCGGTGCAGGTTAAGCGAGTGGAGGGCCGCGCGGGTGCCCGCCACTTCGAACAGGGCGCTCGAGACCTCGACCGCGGCCTGCGCCGCCACCACCTTGGCGGCGGCGACCGCGATGGACGCCGCGGCCGCGGAGTCGTCGGTGAGGTCGTCGCGGGCCGTGTCGACGGTGCGGGCGGCCTCCCGCAGCAGTGCCTCGGCGGCTCTGACCCGGAGGGCGAGTTCGCCGAACCGCTGGACGAGCAGCGGGTCCTCGGCGGCGGTCTCCACCCCGCTCTCGAACCAGGGCCTGCTCTTCGTCCGTACGAACGCGGCCGCCTCGGCGAGGGCCCCCGCGGCCATGCCCGCGTCGATGGCCGCGTGCAGCAACTGGGCGAAAGCGCCGTGCAGTTGCGGACCCTGGAAGGTCAGATGGTGAGGCAGGACCCGGTCGGCGGGCACGGCGACATCCGTGAGGTGGACCGTGCCGCTGGCGGTGGTCCGCTGGCCCATCCCGTCCCAGTCGTCGACGACGCTGAGGCCGGGGGCGTCCCGCGGGACGTACGCCGCGTGCAGGTTGTCGTCCTCGGCGCGGGCCAGCACGGGGATCCAGTGGGCGAACAGGGCGCCGGTGCAGTAGTGCTTGACGCCGTTGAGCAGGTACGAGCCGTCGGGACGGCGCCGCAGCCGGGTGCGGATGTCCTGGACGTGCCTGGTGCCGGCCTCCGACTGGGCGTTGCCGAGGCGGCGCCCGGCGAGCAGTTCGGCGAAGAAGAACTTCCGCTGCTCGGGCGTGCCGTGGCGGCGGATGACGTTGACGTACACGAAGTGGCTCTGCGGGATCTGGGCGATGCTGCCGTCGGCCGTCCCGATCAGGCGGAAGATCTCCGCGAGCGTCTCGGTGCGGACGTCCGCTCCCCCGTGGTCGGCGGGCACGGTGACGGCCAGCAGCCCGGAGGCGGACAGCAGGTCCAGTTCCTGCCGGGGCAGGCGGCGTTCGGCATCGCGCGAGGCGGCCTGCGCCCGGAACTCCTCGGCCAGCTCCGCGGCGACCGCGAGGGCCTCGGCGTCGCCGGCGATCACATGGGCGGTCATGGTGATCAGCCCGCCGCGGCCAGGAGCGGGGCCCGGTCGAGTGCGGCCGAGAAGTGGTCGATCACACGGGTCAGTGCCTCGTCGGCGGCCGGGGCGACGGTGAGGGAGCCGTCGTCGTGCACCGTCAGGTCCTGGTCCAGGGTGAACCACCCCTGGACGATGTGCGGGCCTCCCATGGAATTCAGGACCGGGCGCAGCGCGTAGTCGATGGCCAGGACGTGGGCCGTGCTGCCGCCGGTGGCCAGCGGCAGCACGGTCTTGCCGTTCAGGGCGTACTGCGGCAGCAGGTCGAGGAGCGCCTTGAGCACTCCGGAGTACGCGGCCTTGTAGACCGGTGAGGCGATGACGACGCCGTCGGCGCGGGCGAACAGTCCTATCACCTCGGCGATGGCCGGGTGCCGGAAGTCCGCGCCGAGCAGGGCCTCGGCGGGGATCGTACGGATGTCGAGCGGGACCACGTGGTGGCCGTGGGCGAGGAGCCGCCGGTCCAGGTGGCGCAGCAGACGGTTGGTGCGGGAGGAGGCGGAGGGGCTGCCGGAGACGGACAGAACGGTGGCCATGGGTTCTCTTTCGGGCGGAGGGGGCGCCTCGCTCGGGGAGGCGCCCCGTCGGTGGAGCGGTCAGGAGTACCAGGTGGGTTCGGGCAGTTCGCCTTCCAGGACCCAGCGGCCGACCTCACGCCGCTTGTAGGCGACCGGGTCGTGCAGGGTGTGCGTGCGGACGTTGCGCCAGAAGCGGTCCAGTCCCTCGGAACTCGCCGTGGAGCGGGCCCCGGTGACCTCGAAGATGCGGCTGGTGACCTCCAGGGCGACATCGGTGGCCCGCGCCTTGACCGCCGCCACCCGCACCTCGAACTCACCACGCGTCTTCTCGGTGACGGCGTCCGGGGCGTCGTGCACCGTCTGCCCTTCGGCGGCGACGGCGTCGGCGAGCGCCTCGACCGCCCAGAGCTTGGCGGTGAGGTCGCCATAGGTGTCGATGACGTACGGCTCGTCGACCGCGCGTTCGTGGCCGCCGTGCAGCCACGCACGGGACTTGGTACGGGTGTACGTGGCGGCCGTCTCCAGCGCGCCGCCCGCGATGCCGAGGTAGAGGTTGACGAAGACGAGCTGGATGGTGGGCACGTTGAGGGTGTTGTACACGCGCGGCTGGAACCGCTTGTCCACGTAGCCGGCCGCCGAGGACCACGGCGCGCGGACGCCGTCGAGCGTGACGCTGCCGCTCTCGGTCAGCCGCTGGCCGATGTTGTCCCAGTCGCCGTGGAAGACCAGGCCCACGCTGTCGGAGGGCACGATGGCGAAGACGTGGCGGTCGGTGCCCTCGAAGACGCCTTCCAGGACGGTGACGTCGGAGACCCTGCTGCCGGTGGAGAAGGACTTGCGGCCGGTGAAGACCAGCTCGTCGCCGTCCTCGGTGACGATCACGTCCTTGTCGCGCGGGTTCACCGCGCCGCCGAAGAACCAGCGGTTGCGGGCGGCCTCGGCCTCGACGTGCTCCCACTGTTCGCGGGTGCCGACCAGGCGGGCGGCCCAGTTCCAGAGGTAGTGGTAGCCGAGGAGCTGAGCGATGGAGCCGTCGGCCTTGGCGACCTCGCGGACGACCCGGTAGGCCGTGCGCCAGTCCTGTCCCGCGCCGCCGTGCGCCAGGGGGCCGAGGAGGGTGACCAGGCCGGAGTCCTTCAGCAGTTGCACCTCGGCGTACGGGGTGGCGCCGGCCCGGTCGCGCTCGGCGGCGTCGGCGGCGAGCACCGCGGCCACTTCGGCGGCGCGGGCGATCCAGTCCGCGGCCGTGCGCGGGGCGGGACGGGTGGTCCAGTCGGTGGGCGTGGCAGTGCTCATGCGGGGGTGACCTCTTTCGCGGTGCGGTGCGGAGGGTGGGGGGTCAGGCGTGAGCGGGGACGTGCTCGCCGTCGGCGCCGGGGAGCCGGGCTTCCAGTTCCCGGACGAGGGGCAGCACGCGGCTGCCGAAGTACTCGACCTCCTCGTGGTAGTGGAGGAAGCCGAGCAGGAAGAGGTCGACGCCGAGCTTCTTGTAGGCGACGATGCGCTCGGCGATCTGCTCGGGGGTGCCGATCAGGCCCGTCCGGAAACCGTCGTTGTACTGCACGAGGTCCTCGAAGGAGGAGTCCTGCCACATGCCCTTGCCGTCCGCGGTGGACTGTCCGGCCTGTTTGACCGCGGCGCCGAAGCCCTCGACGGCCTCGGTGTCGGCGTGGGCGACGATCTCGCGCAAGGTCTCGCGGGCCTCGTGCTCGGTGTCGCGGGCGATGAGGAAGCCGTTGAGCCCGAACTTCGGTGCGGGACGTCCCGCCTCGGCCGCGGACGCGCGGACGTCGTCGATCTGCTCGACCACTCCGTCGAAGTCCTTGCCGTTGGAGAAGTACCAGTCGGACACCCGGCCCGCCATGCGCCGGGCGGCGGTGGAGTTGCCGCCCTGGAAGATCTCCGGATGCGGCCGGCCGGTGGTGCGCAGGGGCTTGGGCTTGAGGGAGAAGTCGCGCAACCGGTAGAAGTCACCGGCCAGTTCGGCGTGGTCCTCGGTCCAGACGCGGCGCAGCGCGGTGATGAACTCCTCGGCGCGCCGGTACCGTTCGTCGTGCTCCAGCCAGGGTTCGCCGAGGGCGGTGAACTCGTCCTTGAACCAGCCGCTGACCACGTTGACGGCGAAGCGGCCGTGGGACAGGTGGTCCGCGGTGGCGCCGAGCTTGGCCAGGACGCCGGGGTGCCACAGTCCCGGGTGGACGGCGGCGATGACCTTCAGGCGCTCGGTGGCCAGCAGCAGGGCCAGGCTGAAACTGGTGGATTCGTGCTGGTACTCGGCGCCGTAGCTCGCCATGTAGCGAACCTGGCTGAGGGCGTACTCGAAGCCGTTGTTCTCGGCGAGGACGGCGAGTTCGCGATTGTAGTCGTACCCCCAGTCGGTGCGCTGTTCGATCGTGCTGGTGACCAGTCCGCCGCTGACATTGGGGACCCAATAGGCGAACTTCACGGGCTGTGCGGACATGCGGAACTCCTGTTGCGGAATGTGCGGTGTTTCCCTGACGCCGAATCGCACAGGGCGTGCTGGAACCCTGAATTCAGGCGATGCGGTGAATACGCGGCACGCGACCGTGTGACGACGGGCGTGGCGTGGGAGAAGGGCAGCCGGTGAATCAGGCCGCGGTGCGACAGGAGGCGCTGGAGACGCGGGCGAGGTCGACATGGCGTCGCCGCGTGAGGTCCAGTCGCATCTTCATGCCGACGATGCTGGCAGCAGCCGGGGGGAACCGTCAAGGTAAACCCGACCGGTTTCGCAGCGCGGACCACCGGAATTAACGAGGGTGTGACAGGAAAACCCTTGAACGGGTCCCGGAACACGCCGCACGCTGCGAGCGTGCGAACAGAACAACTGGAGTACATAGCGGCCGTCGTCCGGCTCGGTTCGCTGCGCCGTGCCGCCGAGGAAATGCGCCTGTCCCAACCGGCTCTGAGCGAGACGGTGCGCAATCTGGAACGGGAACTCGGAGTCGATCTGCTGGAGCGCAAACGGACCGGGGCCGCGATGAGCGCCGCGGGCCGGGAACTGCTGCCCCACGTCCTCGGCGTGCTGGAGGCGGTCGACAGGCTCAGGGCGGCGGCGGGCGAGCAGCACCGCATCAGCCGGATGGTGCGCGTCGGCACGGTCAACGCGGCGACGGTACCGCTGCTCATTCCGGTGGTGCGTGCCTTCCGCGCCACCCACCCGGTCACCCAGGTCGAGGTGGTCGGCGCGCAGCAGTCGGACATACACCGGACCCTGTCGGAGGGCGGTTTCGACCTCGGTCTGGTCAACCATCTGGAGGGGGACGACATACCCGCCGAATTCGAGTCCACCGAGCTGCTGCGGGGCCGGCCGGTGGTGTGCGTCCGGCCGGACAGCCCGCTCGCCTCACGCCCGGTGGTGACGGTGCAGGACCTGGTCACCGAGCCGTTGATCGCGATGCGCACCGGTTATGTGATGCATCGCTACGTGCATCGGCTGCTGGACGGTCGCGCGGCGTCCTTCGCGTACTCGACCGACGGTGCCGAGATGGGCAAGCTGATGGTCGCCGAGGGCCTGGGGGTGACGGTGCTGCCGGACTTCAGCGTGTGCGGGGACCCACTGGAGCGGGAGGGCCTGATCACGTACCGGCCGATCGCCGCGGATACGACGGGGGTGCTGCTGATGCTGCAGCGCCGCAAAGCGGAGTCACAGCCGCAGGCGGCCCGGGACCTGCACGAAGTGTTCGTGCGGACGGCCCGGGAACTGGGCGGGACGCTCACCGGCGCCGGTCCCCGACCGTGCGCGTCCGGGTCTTCGCCGCACTGATCGCACCGCGAGTGCCGGAGGCTCGCGCGGCACCGGCCGGGGGCGGCCGATCCGCGGTACCACGCCGGCCGGCCGCTTCCCACACGCCCGGGTCACCGGTGACCATGGCCTTGCGGTCGGTGACGCACGGCATCGGGACCATGCCCGTCGCACATGAGCGGCCGCTGCCCGACGCGGATCCGCTCCGACGGCGTCGACCCCGGTGTCTCTCCGTGCATACGCGCGCACCCCCGCCGGGTGGGCGGGGGTGCGGGAAGCGTGGGTGCTGTCGGCTCAGTACCAGCCGTTGGCCTGCCAGAAGTTCCAGGCCTTGACGGGGCTGCCGTAGCGGGAGTTCATGTAGTCCAGGCCCCACTTGATCTGGGTGGCGGGGTTGGTCTTCCAGTCGCCGCCGGCGGAGGCCATCTTGGAGGCGGGCAGTGCCTGGACGAGGCCGTAGGCGCCGGAGGAGCTGTTGGTGGCGTGGGGGTTCCAGCCGCTCTCGTGGGAGACGATCTTGCTGAAGGCGTTGAACTGCGCGGCGTCCGGGATCATCTTGTGCGCGATCGCCTGGGCGGAGGAGGCCTGGGCCGGGGCGGCGTGAGCCGGGGCGGCGGTGAGTGCCATGCCGGCGGTGGCGGCGGCCAGGGCGGCGGTGGTGAGGGCCTTCTTCGGGGAAGCGATGCGGCGGATGATGGAGACGGTCACGGAGTACCTCTTGCGTCGGGGACGGGGGTGTCGCTCGCATGGGGTGGGCCATGTGGAGTGGTCCGCATGCGTCGGCGCCGCGGCCCGCTGTGGGCTCGTGGCGCCTGGCGACGTCATCCAGATAAGCAGCCCCGGGAGGTGCCCGCAATGACCCCCTTTACTAGTTGTGGCCGGATCGGGCGAGAATGCCGGGAATGTGGCGTGCGTCTCAATCCGCAGGTCAGAGGGGGTGCGGGAAGAGGTAAATCGGGCGAAAGGTGCTACGGCGTGGGGTCGTAGGTGACGTGGGTCATGTGGGGTCCTTCACCGGCCCGCGCACACCCCGCGCCCGGATCCTCGCGCAGGGTCACCGTCCGGGACCCTCGAATGTGGCCGCGGTCTCGAAGGCGGCCCGCCGGGTCACCCGGCGCAGCGCCCGCCTCGCCACGGACCCGAGCGGAACGCGCGGAGACTCGTACCCCTCCCCTCGCTCCCGTTTCCCGTTCCGGTAGGAGCTTTGCCGTTCATGGTTGCGGAGACGGGGTCATGCCATAGAGTGCGGCCACCGATCCACGGCAACGGGGAGGGGGGACCCCAGATGTCGATCGTCCGGCAGCTCGCGCCCGGTCAGAAGGCCGGCCTGCGCCGGCGCCTCACACTCCTGATCCTCATCGTCGTCGTCGCCGGCAGCCCCTGGGCGCAGCGGCCGCTCCTGGACTTCTACACACGGAAGTTCTACATCGAACGATCCGAGACCGACCTGCTGCGCTGGGTGACGCAGGCCGCCTTCTCCCCGGGGTGGGACGTGTCCGCCGACCGGTACGCCGGCACGGAGGGGCTGGTCGCGAACGACCTGAGCGTCCTGGTGCTGCTCGCGACCCTCGTGCTCCTCGTCTCGTGGCTGTCGGCCCGCCGCGGACCCGGATGGGGCGGCTGTCTCATGGTGGGCGTGCTGACCGCGCTGCTCGCCAACTTCGCCGGGCTGGGCCTGCTCGTGGCCCTCGTCGACGACGCACCGCTGCCACCGGCCGACACAGTCGCGGTGGGTCTGGCCCGCAGTTCCTTGATCTTCGGCCTCGCGCTCGGCGTGCTGCTGGCGCTCCTGTTCGCCGGGCCGTCACGCGGACCCGCTCCGAGACGCACCGGCGCCCGGCCGGGGCGACGGCACCACGCGGAAGGGAGACCATTCGTGACGACCGCACCGCTCAACATGCCGGTCGGCCGCGAACCGGGGGACGTCACCCGGTACCTGTGCGCCGCGGCCTACGTGGATGAACGCTTCGCCGACCGGGTGGTGGAGGACGTACTGGCGGACGAGGCCGGCGCCGTGGCCCCCTCCCCCGGCGTCGACCTGGAGGCGGTGGCGCGGCACTGCCTGGCGGCCCAGGACCTCCGGCACGGCCGCGACCTGCGCCTGACGGCGGCCTTCGGGGTCGTCGCGCTGCTCGCGCCCGTGTGGCTCGTCGGCGTCACGGTGATCCTCTCGGCCGTCCGGCAGACCGGCGGGCGGCCGAGCCTGGCGACCCGCGGGCGGCACCAGCCCGAGGGCTGGACTCTGCTGCGCCTGGGGATCACGGCCGGCGTGGTCACCCTCCTCTCCCTCACCTGCGCGATCGCCTTCTCCTCCCTGCCGGTCGACGGCTTCTGGGGGTGGCTGCTGGGCACCTATCTGGCCGGTGTACCGGCCGTACTCGCCTCGCTCGGCGCCGCGGCCTTCGCCTACGTCACGGTCGTCCGGCACGACCTCGACGTCGACCGCCTGCTGCGCACCACCCTGACCCGGAAGACCTTCAGCGGGCAGCCCGCCGACGCGGCGCACCGGCCGCAGTGGGTCGCCGACCGGATGGAGGCCGTCAAGGAGGCACGGGACGGCAACGTCACCGTGTACAGCGGATACGCCCCCTTCGTCGGCTACACGGCGACCAGCTCGCAGTGGTCCCTCGCGGTGCCGCTGCTGCCCGCCGAGGACACCGTCGGCCTCCGGGCACGCCCCGCCGCGCCGCGGCCGTTCACGACCGCCGACATCGTCGGTCACCTCCGCGAACGGTTCCGGTCGGTCGCGGCGCGGGGAGCCGACGGCGCGGTCCCCACGGCGGAAGAGGAGGCCCTCGCCTCCCTCACGGTCGAGGACCGGGTCTTCGTGAACGGCACCACTCTCGGCACCGACGACCGGTTCACCAGCACCACGGCACTGGCCCCGGTCACCCGACTCTCCGCGGAGACCGTCGAGAAGATCATGCTCCGGCCGACCGGCACGGTCCGCCACTGTCTCGCGGTCCACGTGCCCATGTGGGGCGGTGACGTGGTGCCGAGCACCTTCCTGCACCTGGCGACCGTGGGCAGAACGCTCCACCTCCACATCGATCACCACGTCGTCGGCCCCGTGCGTGCCGCCTACCACGTCGTGGACCGCCTCGACGGCCCCCTCTCCGCCGCCGCCAAACGCGGCCTGCTGGTGAACGCCGTGCTCCACACCGGCCCGGCCCTGATGTCCGCGCCCTTCCGCGCACTGCGCCACGCCCGCTTCGAGGCCCGCCACCTCAAGCGGATGTCCGACGAGCTGACCGCCATCGAGCAGGACCCGCTCTACGACTACGGCGCCCGGGTCAGCGTCCGGGAACTGGCACTCAGCCCCGACTACCACAACTACTTCCAGGTCCTGGACGCCCAGCGGATCACCTCACTGGTCGAGCGGCACACCTTCGCCGCCGTCCGCGAGTTCCTCGACTCCCACGGCTACGACACCACCGACTTCCGCGTCCAGCAGCAGACCATCCTCAACCAGGGCCTCATCCAGCAGGGCGGCACGAGCATCATCGGCAACCAGGCGATCGGCGCGGGCGCGACCGCCACCCAGAACTTCCCGAAGCAGGCCGGCACGTCCGCCCCCGGCGCCGCCGGCGTCCCCGGCCAGTAGGAGGTCCCGTCATGCGTGACGACCACGGGCGGCGAGAGCCTCCCGTCAACCACGGGCTCGTCGTCAACGGCGGCACCCACTACGTGGGCAACCAGGCGGTGGGACAAGGCGCCCAGGCGATCTCCGGCCCGGTCTCCTTCCCGCCGCCGGACGCCGCGCAGGCCGGCAGGACGGCGGAACTCCTCGCGCGGGTCGAGGGGTTGCTGCGGGAACACCGGGCGCTGCTCGCCGACCCGGAGGCCACCACCAGGGAGCTGCGCCGCCTGCGGGAGGAACTGGACGAGCCGGAACCGCAGCCCACGGTCCTGCGCCGGGCCCTGGACCGCCTCACCGCGTTCGTCCAGCCGGTGGCCCCGCTCGTGACCGCGGTGGGACAGCTCGCGCAGTCGGTGCAGGGACTCCCCCTGCCCTGAGTCATCGATATCGTTTATTCAGGGAGAGCCAGGGCACGCGTGAAACACAGCGACAATGAGTCAAAGCACCTGGAGGCTTGTTCCATGACCGCCAACGAGAAGGCCAAGGCGAAGACCGAGCAGGCAAAGGGCAAGGCCAAGGAAGCCGCGGGAAGCGCCCTGGGGAATGACCGCATGGCCGCCGAGGGACAGGCGGAAAAGAGCACGGGAGACGCTCGTGAGGCCAAGGAAAAGGCCAAGGACGCCTTCAAGCACTGACCATGTCTCCTTTTTCGAAGGGCTTTCCGGGCGCGTGCGCCGGGAAAGCCCTTCGCGGTATTCCGCCGCACCGGTGTGCGTCTCACGGCGGCCTACCGGATCCGGGCCGTGGGAGCAGCGCGCCGGTCCCCCCGCCCGGGTCGTGAGCGGTCACGCTACCTTTGGCCGAATGCAACCACAGCGACCTTCCGCCACCCTCGCCCCCGCCCCGACGTCCTACGAGCGGTCCGGCACTCGCACGAGAACGGTGGTGCTCTCCCTCGTGGCCGGGCTCGTGCTCGGTGCCGCGGGCACGGGCGCCGCATGGGCGATGAGCACCGGCTCCAACCCCCCTGCTGCCGAGGGGACCCCGGCAGCGGACGCACGTGCCGCGTGCGAGGCACTCGACGGGTTCGACGCGGGGAAGTACACGAAGAAGGGCCCGGACGGCGAGATCGCCTTCCATCGCTATGCGGCAGCCGGGGCGCTTTCCGCGTCGGCGGCGGCGGGCGACGCGCAGTACAAGGAGCTCGCCCAGACCATTCGCCGCTCACAGGACCGCCACGCCCGGGTGTTCGAGTTCGACGCGACCGTGAAGAAGGATCTGGACCAGGCTCGCGAGATCTGCCGCGGCCTGTAGCCCGGCCGCCCTCCGGCCGGCGGGGGCGTGGGTGATTCCACCGTCAGCGCCCGATCCGCACTCGGTCCGGGGCGGGTGGCCCGTTCGGCGCACCGCCGGGCCGAGTGGGAGGGCCGGCAGGTGGGCAGGACATCTTCGTCGGACGCGTATCCGCGCTTGGCTGCGGGCCGGGTGGGATCGGACGGGCCATCGTCGCCAACCCCTCCGAACAGCGCACCGAGTGGTGGGTGCGGGGGATCCTCTGCGAACACGTACGAGTGCCGGCCGATCGGATGAAACTGCCCAGGAGGAAGCCGCGGATGAGTGCAGACGAGCGGTCCGGTCCGTCGGCGGATGAGCGGTTGGCCGAGCCGGCGCCCGGGACGCCGGACGAGGATTCGGATCGTTCATCCCCTCCCCGAAGCCGTCTGCGTCATGGGATTCAAACCCTTCGCGTCCTCTTCGGCACCACCACACGAGGCGTGGTATCCGTCGCCACCTCGATCGCGGTAGTGGCCGGAGCGATCGTCAGTGTGCAGGCCCTGCTGCCCGCGCCCCCGCCGGACCGTGTGGTCCGCATCGACGCGCCCGCTGGTGGGCCCGTGCCTCGCTGCGTCAACATCTCCGGTGTGGGAGTACCCGGCGACGGGCGCCACCTGTGGATCAGCGTACGGGTGGACGGCGAGTACATCCTTCTCGAACCGGTGCGCCAGGACAGCACCGAGGGCGCGGGGCGGTGGAGCGCCGACTCCATCACCGTAGGGCCGGCTGAAGGCGCGGGCGCCACCTACCTGATCGCCGTAGTGGAGGTGGCACCGGCTTTGCACAAGTCCCTCACGCGCCTCACCGTCGACGGCCGGCCCGACAACCTGTGGCGCATCGGTTTCCCGGCCCTTCCCACGGGTGCCTCCGTCAAGGCGGAGAAGACCGTCGAGCGCAATGTCAGTGACCGGGCCTCGTGTTGACACGCTTCCGTCCGCCCCGGTGCGCCCGGCTCGGTTCGCGGTCCGGGGTCGTGGTGGCCGACCGGATCACTCCGTTATGGGCAGGCACTCGGCGAGCAGGTCGACGACGTCACGCCAAGCTCGCCGCGCGTGCCGCGGGTGGTAGCCGACGCCGGGGCGCACGGTGTGGTCGACCGGTGGGTGATGGAAGGCGTGCAGGGCGCCGCCGTAGACCACGAGGCGCCAGTCGACGCCCGCGGCCTGCATCTCGGCGGTGAACGCGTCTCGTTGCGCGGCCGGCATGATCGGGTCTTCCGACCCGACCCCGGCCCACACCGGGCAGCGGATGTTCGCCGCCTTGCCCGGTCGGCCCGTGGTCAGTGCGTTGACTGTCGCGATCGCGCGCAGGTCGACGCCGTCGCGCCCGAGTTCCAGCGCGATGGCGCCCCCGGTGCCGTAGCCGACGGCGGCGATCCGGTCCGGGTCGGTCCGCGGCTCGGCGCGGAGCACGTCGAGCGCCGCGTGGCCGATGCCTCGCATCCGGTCGGGGTCGGCGAGCAGCGGCATGCACCGGGCCAGCATGTCCTCGGGGTCGCCCAGATAGCGCCCGCCGTGGAGGTCGAAGGCCAGCGCCACGTATCCCAGCTCGGCGAGGGCATCGGCCCGGCGGCGCTCGACGTCGCTGAGCCCCACCCCCTCGGGCCCGACCAGGACCGCGGGTCGGCGGTCGGCACCGGCCGGGAGCGCGAGGTGTCCGATCATGGTCAGGCCGTCGGCCGCGTATTCGATCGTGCGCGTGGTAACCGTCGTCATGAGCCTGGACTGTAGTGATCGTCGAGCCCGGTCGGGCCGGTGTTCTGCCGCCGGCAGAAGGCAGGGCTCCGGCGTGTTCCGGAGCCACCCCGTCAGCGGTTCGGTGCCCGGACGCCGGGCACCCGCCGGTCAGGCGTAGTGCCGGTAGACGGCCTGGGCGACGCAGGCGGGCTTGGCGGTGCCCTCGACCTCGACGGTGAAGGTGAGCCGCATCTGCACGCCGTCGCCCTTGACGTCCTCCACGGAGTCGACGACGCCGTGCAGGCGGATCTTGGCGCCGACGGGCACGGGGTTGGGGAACCTGACCTTCTCCAGGCCGTAGTTGACGCTCATGGAGATGCCGCCGATCTCCAGCAGCTCGTTGAAGAGCGGGATGATCAGGGACAGGGTGAGGTAGCCGTGGGCGATGGGTCCGCCGAAGGGGCCGGCCTTGGCGCGCTCTGGGTCGGTGTGGATCCACTGGTGGTCGTCCGTGGCGTCGGCGAAGGTGTTCACCCGGTCCTGGGTGATCTCCCGCCAGTCGGTGCGGCCGAGGTCGGTGCCGGCCAGGGACTTCAGCTCGTCGAGACCGTGGGCGGTGGTGGGCATGGGAGGGGTCCTTTCAGTCTTCGCGGTGCGGGTATGCGGGCCTGTGGGTGGGTGAGCGTCAGTGGGGCGGGGATGGGCGCTTGCCGTCGGTGGCGGCCGGGGCGAAGGCCGCGCGCACGGCGGGTTTGACGAGCTTGCCGGAGGCGGTGCGGGGCAGGGCCTCGGCGAAGACGACGGACTTGGGGATCTTGTACTTGGCCAGGCGGCCGCGCAGGTGGCCGAGGATGTCCGCCTCCGCCGCGCGGGCTCCGGGTTTGAGGACGACGACGGCGCGGCCGACCTCGCCCCAGTACGCGTCGGGAACGCCGATGACGGCGCACTCCTCGACGGCGGGGTGGCCGAGGACGACGTTCTCGACCTCCGCCGGGTAGACGTTCTCCCCGCCGGAGACGAACATGTCCTTGACCCGGTCGACGATGTAGGCGAAGCCGTCCTCGTCGGTGCGGGCGACGTCCCCGGTGCGCAGCCAGCCGTCGTCGGTGACCGCGGCGGCGGTCTCGGCGGGCCGGTTCCAGTAGCCCGTCATGACGTTGGGCCCGGACACCAGGACCTCCCCCCGCTCCCCCGGCGCGGCGTCGCGGCCGTCGGGCAGCACCACGCGGGTGTCGGTGAAGAAGTGCGGCACCCCCGCCGAGCCCGCCTTGGCGAAGGTCTGCTCCCGGTCCAGGAAGAGGATCCCGGGAGACGCCTCGGTCATGCCGTAGCCCTGGGCGAAGTCCAGTCCGCGGGAGAGGTAGGTGGCGATGGTGCGTTCGGGGACCGGCGCGCCGCCGCAGTTGAGGCTGCGCAGGCTGGAGAGGTCGGCCTCGGGCCAGCGCGGCCGGGCGGCGAGCGCGTCGTACATGGTCGGCACGCCGAACATGCAGGTCACCCGGTGACTCTCGATCAGGTGCAGGACGCGGTCGGGGTCGAAGGCGCCGAGCAGGATGACCCGGCCGCCCTTGAGCAGGGTGGGCAGGCAGGTCATGTTCAGCGCGGCGGTGTGGAACAGCGGGGCGGTCACCAGGGTGACCTCGTCGGCGGCCAGGTCGAGGTCGACCAGGACGTTGACGCTGTTCCAGACGATGTTGGCGTGCGAGAGGACGGCGCCCTTGGGGTGACCGGTGGTCCCCGAGGTGTACATGATCATGCACGGGTCGTCGGGGGCCACCGGCTCGTCCAGCGGTTCGGTGCCGCCGAGGGCGAGCAGGTCGTCGTAGCCGAGGGCGCCGGAGCCGGGTCCCGCGAGGGCGATGCGGTGGGGCACGCCGGCGTCGGCGGCGGCCGCGGCGGCGGTCTCGGCCTGTTCCGGGGCGTTCACGAGGACGGCGGCGCCGGAGTCGGTGAGGTGGTAGGCCAGTTCGGGTGCGGTCAGGCGGGTGTTGAGCGGGACGAACACCGCGCCGAGGGATCCGGCGGCGAACAGTGTCTCGAGGAAGGCCGGGTGGTTGGGCCCCAGATAGGCGACCCGGTCGCCGCGGGCCACACCCAGGGCGCGCAGGGCGTGGGCCAGGCGCAGCACCCGCTCGTGCAGGTGCCGGTAGGTGACCTCGCGGTCCTCGTGGACCACGGCGGTCCGCCCGGGGGTCTTGCGGGCTCGGCGTGCGGGCCAGGAGCCGATGCCTTGGTTGCGCACGGCGGCCTCCGTTTCAGTCTGTGGTCAGGCCGAGCAGGCGGGCGGCGTTGTCCTTCAGGATCTTCGGGCGGACTTCGGGTCTGATGTCGAGCTTCTCGAAATCCGACAGCCACCGGTCGGGGGTGATGACCGGGTAGTCGGAGCCGAAGAGGACCTTGTCCTTGAGCAGGGTGTTGGCGTAGCGCACCAGCTGCGGCGGGAAGTACTTCGGCGACCATCCGGACAGGTCGATGTACACGTACGGCTTGTGGGTGGCCACCGCCAGCGCCTCGTCCTGCCAGGGGAAGGACGGGTGGGCGAGGATGATCCGCAGCTCGGGGAAGTCCACGGCGACGTCGTCCACCAGCATGGGGTCGGAGTACTTCAGCCGGATGCCGCCTCCGCCGGGGACGCCCGCGCCGATGCCGGTCTGACCGGTGTGGAACAGCGCGGGCACGCCGAGTTCCTCGATGGCCTCGTACAGCGGGTAGGCGAGGCGGTCGTCGGGGGCGAACGCCTGGATGCTCGGGTGGAACTTGAAGCCCCGCACGCCGTGTTCCTCGACCAGGCGGCGGGCCTCGCGGACCCCCGCCCGGCCCTTGTGGGGGTCGACGGAGGCGAACGGGATGAGGACGTCGGCGTGGGCGGCGCAGCTCTCGGCGACCTCCTCGTTGGAGATCCGCGGGTGTCCGGTGGCGTGCTCGGCGTCGACGGTGAAGACCACCGCGGCCATGCGGCGTTCGCGGTAGTGCGCGGCCATCTCGTCGATGGTCGGCGTGCGGTGCCCGTGGGCCTTGAAGTACTCCGCGGAGGCACCGAACAGTTCGGGGCTGAGCGCCCCGTGGCCGTCCTTGGAGACCTCGGCGTGTGTGTGCACGTCGATGGCGACGAGGTGGTCGGGGTTCGGGGAGGTCATCGTCGGCTCTCCTTCCGTGGCACGGTGGGCGGTTCAGGCGCCGGGTGCCTGGGGGGCGGGGATGCCGTACGTCTGCGGCTCGCGGCCGACCGAAACGGGCCACGCCGCGGCGATGCCGTCGGCGCTCCAGCCGCCGTCCCGGTAGGCGGTGGCGACCTCCTGCGGGTGCGACCACAGGGACAGCTTGTCGCCGCCGATGCCGATGCACTGGCCGGTCACCGAGGCCGCGGCGTCGGAGGCGAGGTAGACGACGAGGGCGGCGACGTCCTCCGGGGTGCCGAAGCCCTCGGCCTTGCGCAGCCGGTCCGGCAGCGGCTCGCCGCGCTCCTCCCACGCCTCGATGTACGGGGCGAAGGCGGGGATGGTGCGGGTCATGCCGGTGGCGGCGACCGGGACCAGGGCATTGGCGGTGATGCCGGCCCGGGCCAGTTCCATGGCCCAGGTACGGGTCATCGCGGCGATTCCGGCCTTGGCCGCGGCGTAGTTCGTCTGGCCGAAGTTGCCGCGCTGCCCCGCCGGGGAGCACGCCGTGATGACGCGGCCGCCCTCGCCCTGTTCGCGCATCCGCACGGCGGCGGCCCGTACGCAGGTGAAGGTGCCGCGCAGGTGGACGCGGACCACGTCGTCGAAGTCGTCGTCGGACATCTTCCACAGCACCCGGTCGCGCAGGATGCCGGCGTTGGTGACCATGACGTCCAGCCGGCCGAAGGCGTCCACGGCCCGGGCCACCAGCGCCTCGGCGACCTCACTGGTCCCCACCGGGCCCACCTCGGCCACGGCCCGGCCGCCGGCCGTGGTGATCTCCTCGACCGCGTGCCCGGCGGCCTCGGCCTCCACGTCGTTGACGACCACCGCCGCGCCGGCGCGGGCCAGGGCCGAGGCGTAGGCGAATCCGAGGCCGCGTCCGCCGCCGGTGACGACGGCGACCTTGTGCGAAAGATCCATGTGTGCGCAGTCCTTGCCTTGCGGGTGTGCCGACCCGGCCGACGTTAGGCGTCTTGATTACCGCCGTCAATGGTGTGCCGAACATTCTCGCCGCCCCCTACACTGAGCCGCGTGACCGGGACACAGACCAAGCCCTCGACGGGCCAGGAGGAAGGGGCCGCGGCGTCCGCGCGGCCGCAGACGCTGATGCTGAGCTTCCTGGGCCTGTACGTCCTGGAGCACGGCAGCGCGGTCTACTCGGGCAGCGTCATCGACGTGTTCGCGCGCGTCGGGGTCTCGGAGGACGCGGTGCGCTCCACACTGACCCGGATGGTCAAGCGCGACCTGCTGGCCCGTCACCGCCGCGGCCGCAAGATGTACTTCGGGCTCACCGCCCGCTCCGCCGAGGTGCTGCGCGACGGTCACGACCGCGTCTGGGGCGCGGGTGCCGTCAACCGCGACTGGGACGGCACCTGGACCCTGGTCGGCTTCTCGCTGCCCGAGGCCTGGCGCAGCCAGCGTCACGACCTGCGCTCACGTCTGGTGTGGGCCGGCTTCGGCCCGCTGCAGAACGGCCTGTGGATCGCGCCGGGCCATCCGGACGTCCCCGCCGTCGTCGCCGGGCTCGGCCTGGAGGACCACCTCAACGTGCTGCGCGGGCACGCGGCCGAACCGACCGAGGCCGCCCAGCTGCTGCACCGGGCCTTCGACACGGCCGGCATCGCCGGGCGCTACCACGCCTTCCTCGACCAGTGGGACCGCCCGGATCCCCTGCCGTCCGCCCCGGACGACCTGGCCCGGCAGCTCCTGCTGCACACCGACTGGCTGCAGGTCGTCCGGTCCGATCCGCGCCTGCCCGCGGAGCACCTTCCCGCGGACTGGCCCGCCATCCGCGCCGAGCACGTCTTCCGCACCCTGTCCGCCCGGTACGACGCCCCGGCCAAGCAACTGGCCGACGCGGTGCTGGACACCATCCCGGCGGAACCGGCGGCCGGGCGGGACTGAGCGGGGCGGGGCCACGGCGCGGCGCCCCGGGCCGCCGCGCCGGCGCCGCCCACGGGCCGCCGTGCCGGCGCGGCCCGCGGGGCTGCCGGATGGCCGGGGCCACAAACGTTCGTCATTTCATTGACCGCCGTCCGCAATCGGCCCTATATTCGGCGCACCCGCCGCTGGCACCGAGGCTCCGCGGACCCCTTCCGCCACGCCGTCCGCCTGCCCAGCGGCGGCTTATGGACACCAGCACCGCCGGCACAGCCCGCCGAACAGCACCCCGAGACGCTCTCCGGCGGTCGTTCGCTCGCCCGCATGCCCCGCGTACGCCTTTCCCGTACAGACACGCCGCTTCCGTTCGCACACGCCTTCCGCACAGTCACGCCCCATCCGCCGTACAGCCCCATCCGCCGTACAGAGATGAGCCCGCACATGCCGAAGTTCGCGCTCGGCGCGGCCGCGCTGGCCGCCGCACTCGCCCTCGCCACAGCAGCCCCCGCCGCCGCGCGGAGCGACATCCCGCGGACCGCCGCACCGGCCGCCGCCACGCGCCACCTCAGCGGGCGCCTTGCGGACGGCGCGAGCTGGATCGCCGACCTGCCCTCCCACTGGAACGGCACCCTGCTGCTGTTCAGCCACGGCTACGGCCCCACCATCGCCCAGGACGCGCCCTCCCCCGCCGCCGGCCAGGCCCTCCTGGCCGAGGGCTACGCGCTGGCCGGCTCCTCCTACGACCCGAACGGCCCCTGGTGGGCTCTGGAGAGCGCCGAGCGCGACCAGCTCGCCACCCGGGAGGCGTTCGCCGCCGCCGCGGGCCGCCCCGCCCGCACCCTGTCCGTCGGACAGTCCATGGGCGGCCTGGTCAACGCCCGACTCGCGCGGGACGCGGACGGCGGCATCGACGGCGCCCTGGGGCTGTGCGGCCTGGTCGCCGGCGGCGTCGACCTGGACAACTACCAGCTGGACGCCGAGTACACCATCGCCTCCCTGCTCGCCCCGGACGAGCACCTGGATCTGGTGGGCTTCGCCAGCCAGGACGCGGCCGCCGCGACCGCGGCCCGGCTCACCGCCGCCGTGGAGCGGGCCCAGGCCACACCCGCGGGCCGGGCACGGATCGCGCTCGCCGCCGCGTACCTCAACCTGCCCGACTGGGCCCCGGGACAGAACCCGCCCGCGCCCGGCGACGCCGAAGGGCAGGAGGCCCAGCAGTACGCCTGGTTCGCCCAGGGCGTGCTGTCGTTCATCGGGCCCGCGCGCTACTCCGTCGAGCAGTCGGCGGGCGGCAACACCTCCTGGAACGCGGGCGTGGACTACGCCGGCCTGCTGCGCTCCTCCGAACACGCCGACGCGGTCCGGGAGCTGTACCGGACGGCGGGACTGGACCTGCGCGCCGACCTCACCGCCCTGACCCGCGGCGCTCGGGTGCACGCCGACCCGCAGGCGGTGCGCCGCCTTCAGCGCACCTCCACCGCCGGGCAGGGCCTGGCCGTGCCGCTGCTGAACCTGCACACCACCTCCGACCAGTTGGTCCCCGTGCAGCAGGAGAACGCGTTCGCCGCCCGGGTACGGGCCGCCGGCGACGGCGCCCTGCTGCGCCAGGCCTACGTCGCCCGCCAGGGCCACTGCAACTTCACCGCGGCCGAGATCGTCGCGGGCGTGCACGCACTGGAGCACCGGGTGGTCTCGGGCCGCTGGGACGGCGGCACCGCGCCGCAGGCCCTGCAGCGTGCCGCGCAGGCGCTCGGCCTCGACGGAGCGGCGTTCGTCCCCTACCGGCCCACGCGCCTCGTCGTCGGCCGCTGACACACCTGCTCCTTCCCTCCCCTCCCCCGCCGCCGGCCTCCCACCCCTGGACCCGCCATGCCGCTGACCGACCCCCTCTCCTCCTCGCGACCCGCCGGCCCGGCGCCGGGCCGGCTGCCGCTCGGCACCCTCGTCGCCGGCTGTCTCGCGGTCTGCCTCGCCCAGATCGCCCTCGCCGTGCCCGCCACCCTCAACGGCCTCTTCCAGGAGGACCTGCATCCGATCGGCTCCCAACTGACCTGGATCTCCGACGCGTTCCTGCTGCCGGTGACCGTGCTGGAACTCACCTTCGGCGTCCTGGGCGACCTGTTCGGGCGCAAGCGGCTGCTCGTGGGCGGCTCCGTCCTGGTCGTCGTGGGGGAGGCCGTCTCCGCCGTGAGCGGCGGCGTCCATCTGCTGTGGGTCGGGCAGGTGATCTCCGGCCTCGGGGCGGCGGCGCTCTTCCCGACCTCCCTCGCCATGATCGCGGCGGGCACGCACAGTCACCGGGACCGGGCGCGCGGCATCACCGTGTGGGCGGCCGCGCTGTCCACCGGTGGGTTCGTCGCCCCCGTCATCGGCGGTGTCACGGGCAGTCACGACTCCTGGCGGGCGGCGTTCGTGGTGGTCGTCGTGATCGCCGCGGCCAGCACCGTGGTCAGCCTGCTGGCCGCCGGGGACTCCCGGGCGCCCGAGGGCCGCTCGCTGGACCTCGGAGGGCAGATCACCGTCGGGATCGGCCTGTTCGCGCTGTTGTACGCGGTCATCCAGGGGCCCGCGGACGGCTGGGGCTCGACCCCGGTGGTCGTCGCGTTCGTGGTCGCCGCGGTGTTCGTCGTGCTCTTCGTCGTCGCCGAGCGGCGCGCCCGTTCCCCGCTGCTGCGCCTGGACCTGTTCGCCAACCGGGCGTTCGCGGTCGCCTCGGTCGTCGCGGTCGTGGGCATGTTCAGCTTCCTCGGCACCGCCTACGCCACCAGCATCCGGCTGGGGCCCGTGCAGCACCAGAGCCCCTTGCGCACCTCCGTGGCCTTCCTGCTGCTCAACGGCCTCACCCTGGTCCTGGCCCCGCTCACCTCGCGGCTGCTGGAGCGGGTCAGCGGGCGCTGGATCCTCACCGTGGGCCTGGCGCTGATGGCCGCGGGCGACTTCCTCGCCGCGACCCTGCCGGTGGCGGACCGGGCGCTGACCTCCCTGGTACTGCCCCTGGGACTGGTCGGTGCCGGGTTCGCGTTGACCGTCTCCTCGATCACCGCGACCGCCGTGAACACCGTCCCGCTGCACTACGCCGGCATGGCGAGCGCCTCCACCAGCCTGCTGCGCGACTTCGGGTTCACCCTGGGCCCGGCGGTCATCGGCGCCGTCGCCCTCAGCCGCGCGGGCTCGCTGTTCAGCTCCGACCTGCACCACTCCTCGCTGAGTCCGCAGGTGAAGGCGGCCGCCGCCGAGGTCGCCGCGGAAGGCGGCCCGCTGGCCGTCAACTCCGTCCCGGCCACCACCCCTCCGGGCGATGCCGCGCCGCTCGCGCTGCAAGCGCTCGGCCACGGGTACGCGCTGGGGTTCACGATCTGCGGCGCGGCGGCGCTGGTCTCCTGTCTGCTGGCCCTGATGGCCCTGCGCCGTACGGACACCCCGCGGCACACCGGCACGGCCGCGCCCACGGTCCCCGAGACGGCGACACCCGCGTGACCCACGTCCGCCGGTCGTGGGCGCCGCGACCGGCGGACGCGACGGCATCCTGTTTCGCTTCGGGCTACGGCCTGAAAAGGTCTTGCGCCGCGCGGCCCGCTGCTATTCGCTGTGCCGACGGACGAGCAGGATCACCCTTCGAAACAGGAGCATCCATGCGGGCAGTCGCCAAACGGGCGCTGGCGGTATCAGCGATCCTCACGGGTGTCGTCGCGCTGTCGGCCACGACTGCCGTCGCCGCTCCGAACGACCCGTACACCGGCACGAGTCCGCAGACCACGGGGTGCGCGGCGGACGCGGTCACGATCGACACACGGCCGATCCGGAGTGCGCAGGCTGTCTACGGCACGATGGAAGTCCGCTACTCCCCCTCGTGCCAGACCAATTGGGTACGTGCCGTCATGACCGTGTCCGACGGTGCGAACACCGTCACGAAGGGGATCCGGCGTCCTTCCAGCCAGCCCGACGGACAGGGCGGCTGGCTCGGTTTCCACGAGAACTACGAGACGGACGCGGCGGTCGGGTCCTCCTTCGGCATGCAGGTCTACGCTCCGGGCTCCACGTGCGTCACGGCGATGGCCATCGTGCGCAATGCCTCCGGACAGGCCATCGCCTTCACCGGCACGAGCGCGAACGACGCATGGGTCGGTTTCTGTTAGGCGCCTCCTCCCGCGGATCCTGCCCGGGCCGGCGAACGAGGCCGGCGCTCGACGCGACGATCCCCCGACGAGGGGTCGCGGGCTCGCGCGGTCGCTTTCCCGTGTTCCGCGGCGCGGTAGTCGCGTCGGCCGGCGCATGCCATGATCACTCGGCGGTCCCGCACCTCCGGAGGTCACCCGGCGGTGCCGGGCCGTAGCGCGACAGCGTGACCAACGGAAGGGACCCGGCATGCGCAGACTCGTCCACTACATCGCCACCACCCTCGACGGCTTCATCGCGGGCCCGGACGGCGAGGACCCCACCGGTCCCGACGGCTTCTGGCCCATACCGGAGGACTACATACAGCACCTCGTGGCGGAGTACCCGGAGACGCTGCCCGTCCAGGCCCGGCAGGCACTGTCCGTCACGGCGGAGGGCACGCGTTTCGATACCGTGCTGGAGGGGCGGCGCAGTTACGAGATCGGGCTGGCGGCCGGCCTCACCGATGCCTATCCCCACCTGCGTCACCTGGTGTTCTCCCGCACCCTGACCGAGAGCCCGGACCCCGCCGTCGAACTGGTCGCCGACGACCCGGTGGCGACCGTACGCGAACTCAAACAGCAGGACGGCAAGGACATCTGGCTCCTGGGCGGTGCCGAACTCGCGGGCTCCCTGTACACGGAGATCGACACGCTCGTCCTCAAGGTCGCCGCCCTGACCATCGGCAACGGGATCCCCCTGTTCTCTCGCAAGGCCGCCTTCGACCCGCGCGCCTGGGCCCTCGCGGACCACACCGTCCTCGAGAGCGGCGCTGTGTTCCTCACCTACACCCGCAGCGGCACCTGACCACACCCGGGTCGTCCCGGCGGTGGTGTCAGGTGGTCGCCGTGCCGGGGGCGGGGCCGGCGGGCAGGCCGTCCGGGCCGGTGAGGACGGAGGTCTCCATCAGCCGCTCGGCGTAGAGCCAGGCCGCGGACGCCACCCACCGGTCCCGCACCAGGAAGGCCTGGAAGGCCACCAGCAGCGCCTCCATCACCACGAGCACCACGAGCAGCGGGGTACTGGGCCGTCCGAGGGCGCCGGGGACGGCGAAGGCCCAGGCCAGTACCGCGAGCAGCGCCGCCACCGCGGTCGCGAGGGCGTACGGGCGCAGCCCGAGCGTGTTGCGCCGGAAGCCGTATTCGCAGTTCTGTTCCTGGAGGAGTTCGGCGCCGGGCAGTCCGCGTGCCCGCACTCTCAGGGCCAGTGCCGCCGCGTCGTAGATCTCGTCCGCCCGCTGCGGATCCGCCCGTTCCTCCTCTTCGGTGGGCAGCAGGAGGGACGGGCCGACGATGTCCTGGATCCGGGCCCGCAGGAAATCCAGCCGCTGCCGGTTGGTCGGGCCGCGCCAGCGCAACAGCTGCACGGTCGGTTTCCCGCCCCAGGAGCGGAAGAGACGGGCCTCGATGCGCTTGCCCCTGCTGCGGCCCAACTGGTCGGCGAGCAGCGGCAGACCGCTCAGCAGGATCAGCGACCACAGCCACCGGCCCCGGGGCAGGGACGGCGCTCCCGCGGCGAAGGGCAGTGCCAGCGGCAGCAACATGATCAGGACCGGTCTGAGGCGGGCTCGTCGGCTGTACTTGTCGAACAGGACGAAGAGCGTTCCATGCCCCATGGCCTCTCCCCCCGGAGTGTGCGCGCCGACCCGAGGGTGCTCACGCGTCACCCGTCGGCAGGGATACCCGGCCCGGGCACCGGTCATGCGCCCCGGGGACCGCCGCCCCGGCGCGGACACGGCGCCTCCGCGGCGGATCGCGCCCGCCGGTCCGGGCGCCGTACGGAAGCCGGGGGTCAGAGGTCACCCGGACGGGGACCGCCTCACCCGCCCCTTGTCCACCAGGACCGTGATGCCCTGCGCGCCCGGTTCCGGGTGGACGGCGTCGAAGCCGAGTGCGGCCGCGAGTGACGCGTCGGCGTAGCGTTCGGTGCTCGGCACCCGGTGGTTGAACCAGAAGGTGGGCCGCGTTCCCGGTCTCATCAGGCGGGCCATGGCACGCAGACTGGGGTGCGCCCCCTCCCCGTGCCGGTAGCGCGCTTCCCGGGACCGGGGGGACAGGGCCCGGCCTCCGTGGGTCGAGATCAGCCAGTGGCGGCAGTCGAGGGCGTCGAGCAGCGCGGCGCTGATGTTGTGGGCGCTGCCGTGGTGCGGGACCTTGCACAGGTCGACCCGGTAGGGGCGGCCCGCGCCGAGTCGGCCCAGCGACACGGCGAGTGTCTCCGCATGGGCGTCGGCGCCGAACAGCACCCGGGCGCCCGTGATGTCCTCGGCGCAGAAGGCGATGCTCGACCCGTTGTGGGGGTGTGTGTCGCGTTCGTAGCCGGCGTCGTCGGCGAGTTCCCGCCAGGGAATCCCGGCGGGACCCTCGTCATCGAGCGGGTCGGATCCGGGCAGGTCCTCCGGATCCCCGAGCAGATCGGGCTGGGCCGGCGCGGGCTCCTCGGGCACCGGTCCGGGCCAGGCGGCGCCCAGCTTCCTCAGCCCCTCCTCGTGGGGCGAGAGCAGGGTGAGCCGGAGACCGGGGAGGTGGAAGACAGGCGGTGTGCCCTCGTCCGGCACCGCCACGGCCCGGCCGTCGGCGAGGCTGTTCCAGGCGGCACCCCGCGCGGTCAGCAGCGCGGCGAGCCGGTCCCCCTGCCGCGGCCCGAGGAGGTCGGCGGGGACGATGTGGTCACGGCAGTTGAACCACACCTCGTCGGCGACGAAGCCCTCGGGAGGCCGGGAGAAGAGGTCGAGCAGACCGCCGATGTGGTCCGTGTCGATGTGCGTGCACACGACCAGGTCGAACCGGCGGTCGTCGGCCGGCAGGCGGTCGAGCCGGTCGGCGAGTCCTCCGGGGAGGCGTGCGCGGCGTCCGCTGCCGCCGTCGATCAGCATGCGGTGGGGACGCCCGGCGTGCGTCCATTCGACCCACAGGCAGTCCCCTTCCGCCGCCGGCAGCGCCTCCACCCGGATCACCCGCGTGCTCCCTCGCCCGCGGTGCCGGCTCCGCCGGTCGCGCGGACTTCCCAGTCCGTGTCCCCGTGTCCCACGAGGGCCAGGGCGCACGCCTCGCCCTTGAGCAGGCAGGCGCGCCGGGCGCGGGTGAGCGCCTCCCCCAGCGGCAGTCCGGCGCCGGTCTCGCCCGCCATGCGTCCGATCTCCGCCATCAGCTCGACCGCCACCGGGACGATGTGCCGGGCGAGGACGGGCGCGAGGGTGCCGACCACGCCCGGCGCACCGGCTTCCAGCATCCGGAGCTGGGCCCCGAGCAGCGGCGTGCGGTGGTCGGCGGTCCGGCACCCGAGGAGCAGGACCAGGGGGTTCGGTTCGGCGGGACCGGTGAGCAGCGGGTCCAGGGTCTCGTGCAGGGACAGCCGGTCGTCCTCGCCCAGCACGAGGCAGACCGTCCCGCGCGCGGGACCGGCCGGCACCCTCTCGCTGTGGACGACGAGAAGGAGCACACCCGGTGGTTCCCCGCCGTCCCGCAGGCGTTGTGCGCGGTGGGCCAGTTCGCGCCAGGTCGCCACGGGGGCGGACTCGGCGCCGAGCAGGCGGACCGCGGTGGACCAGGCGCGCTCCGTGTTGCGGTCGGCCCGGTCGCAGGCGGCTGTGAGCAGGGACGTGCCGACTTCGATCGTGCCGCGCCGGGCGGCCGGGCCGACGGCGAGGGCGAAGTCCTTGGCGAGCCCGGCGGACTCGTCGGCGTGCACGTACCGTTCGATCACCTTGCTCGCCCCCCAGAACCCGAAGGGGCACACGACGCTGTCGTCGCCGTGTCCGGGGCAGCGCGCCGCGCAGTCCCGGGGACCGGAGAGGGCCGGGGCGTCGGCGCAGAGGCGACCGGGAACGCCGAGCGGTCCGCCCACCCGCAGCGGCTTGTCGTAGACGAGTTCCAGCGGGAGGAGGTCGCCCGGCCGGGCGGCGAGGACCGAGACGCTGTCGGCACGTCGCAGTGCCTCGGCGCTCCGCCGGGGCACCAGTCCGATCCGCTCGCCGAACAGGCCGCGGAAGAGGGCCTGACCGCTCTGGGCGAGGCTGATCAGCAGTTCCTCGTAGGCCGCGCTGTGGTAACCGCCGTACTTGTCGGGGTGGTCGGCCGGGTCGCGCAGGGCCGCCGTCAGCGCGCTGACCGTGGTGGCGAGGTCGGCCGGGGCCCTGATCTCGACGGCATCCGGTGTCACGGCGGTGAGGAGGGGTTCCCCTCCGGCGTCGGTGCCGAGGGTGAGGGCGGCGTCGTGCGGTGTCCGGGCGGCGAGGTCGTCGGTGTCGGCGCGGACCACGGCGTCGATCTCGAAGACGGGCGCGTTCCCCGAACCCACCGTGCCGCTGAGGACGCCGCTCTGGAGGAAGCGATGGCGGTGGAAGACGGTGACACGCACCTGGAAGGGGCTGCCGGCCGCGCCGGATGCCACCGTGAACACGGCCTCTCCGGAGCGTCCGGCGGGCGGCAGGTCCACGTCCTGGAACTGGCCCGCCGCGGGCGGCGGCGAGCCGTGCAGGGGTACGACCGTGATCCGGAGCCGATGGGTGCGGTCCGGTACGAACGAGGCCGTGGGCAGTGGCTCCTGGGCCGCCGTCTCCCTGCCGGGCCGTCCGACCCATACCGTGAGCCGGTAGTCCGTGCCGGGGCGCAGCACCGTCGGCCGGGTCGGCGCCCCCGCCGCCTCCACGAGCGCGGTGCGCACCACGCGGTGCGGCTGCCGGTACCGGTCGTGCCCGACCTCGCGCAGCAGGCGGGACCATCGCCGCAGGCCGGCTTCGGCGTCGGCTGTCTCCGGGCGGGTCCGCGGGTCGGGGAGGGAGCGCGTCCAGCCGGTGCCGGGGCCGCCCGGCGGACCGATGCCGGTCCGGGCGACCGCCGCGCTCAGCCGGGTCGTGTCCAGCAGCTCCGGGTCGGCCCGCAGCGCCGCGCGGGGGGCGCCCACCACGGCGGCCGCCCAGTCCAGCGCGAGATCCAGGGGCGCGTCGTGCGCCATGGCGGAGAGCACGGCCACCAGCCACTCGACGACGTCGCCCCCTGGGTCCGCGAGGGCCGCGCTCGTGGTGCCGTGACGGGCCGCGATACGGGCGAGCAGGGTGTCGGTGGCGGCGGACGTCCGGCCCGGCTCCAGCAGGGCGATCGCCACGGCTCCCGTCGGCCCCGGCACGGAGCGGACGGGCGGGTGGGAGAGGGCGTCCGCCCGGCACAGCACGAGGCCCGCACGGGCCCACCGGCCCTCCGGCGCGGTCTCGACGACGCACTCCCGCCACAGCGCACTGCGCGCGGCCAGACGACGCGCGAGATCCGTGCGTTCCTTCGGGGTGCCGTCCGGGAGCAGGGCGACGGGCAGCGGCCAGGTCCAGCCCGGGCAGGCGGCCGGGGTGGGCGGGGCGGCGGAGCTGACGGCCGCCACATGGCGTCCGGTCCGCAGCAGGGCGGCGAGGTCGTGGCACGCGCCCGGTGCCGCCGACACCGACAGCCGCACCCCCTCGGTGCCGGCGCAGGCCTCGGCCCACTCGTCGGCGAGCCGGTCCGCCGACGCCGGGTCACGCTCGAAGAGGGCGGTCGGATCCGTCCACGGGACGAGCACGGCGTGCCCGCCGGTCCGCCCCGCGCGGAGCCGGCCGAGCAGGGCGCCGGGACCGGGCGCCCGTCCCCCGGGCTCCGCCGCGGCGGCGACGGCACCCCCTGCCACGAGGGTGTCCAGGACCCTGCGGTCGTCGGCCCCCTCGCCGAGTATCCGGCTCACGGCGCGCAGTGATGCGTACGGGTTCACGCTGTCCTCTCGGGCGAGGTTCCGCGACACGGCGGCCGCTCGCCTCCACTATGCCAAGTAAGTCCGCTCCGTTGGCAGTTGTGGCACGCTTGCCCGGACGATCCGGCAAGGGGCGGAGGCGAGCCGTGACGACCGACGAGTCGGCTGAGGATCTGACGCTGACGGTGGACGGCTTCCGCGACGACGCGGACGGACCGTCCTGGCGCTGGCTGCTGACCGGCCCCGGAGGCACGTTCGAAGCGGACGCCGAGGTCCGGCTGCGGCGCGAGGAATGGCAGTACGACGCCTTCGAGGATCTCTACGGCTACCTCGCCTGGCGCGTCGACCCGGAACGGCGGACGGAACGCGAGGCCGCCGTGGTGCGCGAGGTGGGCGAGTGGATCGGTGTCCGCGTGCTCGGGGAGGTGGGTGTCCGGCTGTCCCGGTTCGCCGAGGACGCGTCGGGGTGCACGGTGCGCGTGGTCCTGCCGCCGGAGGCCCGGACCCTGGCCGCGCGCCCGTTGGAGGCGGCCGTGATCGACGGTGTCCCGTTGCGGCGCAACGGGGTGGTCTTCGTCCACGACGTGCCCGGGCCGGGAGGGGTCGCGCGCAGGCCGCCGAAGCGCCCGGTCGGGGCGACCCTGCGGATCCTCGCGCTGTTCAGCGTCCCCGACGCCACGACCGCGCTCGACCTGCGGCGCGAGCGCCACGAACTGGCCCGGATCGTGCGGGCGGTGAGTACCGTGCACGGTCGCGCGGTCGAGCTGCGGGTGCTTCAGTACGGCGTCACCCGCGAGCGGCTGCGCGAGATCGCGGAGGAGGGGCCGGGGTGGGACGTCGTCCATGTCTCCGCGCACGGCGGCCGTGCCGTGCTGACGCTGGAGCACGAGGACGGCAGCCCCGACGAGGTGCCCCACCACGTACTGGTGGACCTGCTCTCCCCGCTGCGCCGCCAGGTCAAGCTGATCACCGCGTCGTCCTGCTCGTCCGCCGACGACCGGGCGCGCGAGCCCTTCGACGCGTCCGCTCTCGGGCCCGCGCTGCGCCGCCGCGGCGCCCCCGCCGACCCGGCCGCCCCGCTGTCCGACCTCGCGTCCTCGCTCGCCGGACGGCTGGACTGCGCGGTGGTCGGCATGCGCTTCCCGGTCGTCGACGACTTCGCCATCGCGTTCGGCGGGAAGCTGTACGAGGCGCTCCTCGTCCGTGACCAGCCGCTGGCGACCGCGTTGGCCAGGGCGCTGGCCGCCTGCGTGCCCGACCGGCCGACCGCCTCCTTCCCCGCCCTGTCCGAGGTGACGCCGGCCCTCTTCGGGAGCAGCGCGACGGGCCTGCGCCTCAGCGCGCCCCGCGGCGGCCCCCTCGTCTACGACGCCGAGAGGCTGAAGCTGGCGGGCTTCCCGGAGGCACCGCGGCGCTTCGTGGGCCGGGTGGCGTTGATGAGCCGGGCCAACGCCGCGCTGGCACCGCGCAGCGGGGTGTCCGGGATCGTCCTGCACGGCATGGCGGGGGCCGGGAAGACCACCGCCGCCGTCGAACTGGCGTACACCCAGGAAGACAACTTCCAGGCACTGGTGTGGTTGCGTGTCGCAGGCGCCGAACCGGCCGGTGGCACCCCGGCCGCGCCCAGCGCCCATGTGGTCGACAGTGCGCTGACCGATCTGGCGGTCGCCTTGGAGCAGAAGCTGAGGGGCCTGTCCATGACTCCGGCCCTCACCGACCGCGAGGAGTTGCGGCGGCTGCTGCCCCTGCTCACGGAGTTCTTCGAACGGCAACGGGTGCTGCTGGTCATCGACAACGCGGAAGCCCTCCTGACGAGCGGCGGGACCTGGCGGGACGAGCGCTGGGACGCCGTGTTCACGGCGCTCACCTCGCACACGGGGCTGTCGCGGACCGTACTGACCAGCCGTGTCCGTCCGGCGTCCGCGCCCGCGCCGGTCTCGGTCGCCCCGGTGCACGCGCTCACCCGGCGCGAGGCCGTTCTGCTGGCGCGCGAACTCCCGCGGCTGGGGCCGCTGCTCGAGGGCACGGCGCCCGACGTCCCGGCCGAGCGGGGGCGCCAGGTCGTCTCCGAGATCCTCACCGCGACCGACGGCCACCCCGAACTGCTCGTCCTCGCCGACGCGCAGGCCACCGATCTCGATCGGCTCGGCCCCCTGCTGGACACCGCGCGACGCACCCGCCGGGCGGCGCACTCGGCGGACGGTGCCGGCACCCCGGACACCCCGGACACGGCGGAGACGACGGCGGCCGAGGAGTACGCCCTGCTCCTGGACTCCTGGACGCGCGGCATCGCCGGCGAACTCGGCCCGGCCGAGAGGACGTTGTTCCAGGTACTGAGCGTGATGGAGGAAGCCGACCGGAGCCGGGAGACCGTGACCAGGGTGTGGGACGCGCTGGACCGGAGCGGGTCCGCCGGGCCGGACGCGGCCCCGGTGTCCGGGCTGGTGCGCAGCGGACTGGCGGCGTCGCGTACCGGCGGGGACGGACAGCCGCGCTGGGACCTGCATCCCAGCGTGGCCGGCACCGGCCGGACGACCGCGGACCCCTTCCTCGTCCGCCGGGTCGAGGGCATCTGCGCGGATCACTGGTGCGCCGTGCTGGAGGAGGCACTCGCCCACGAGGACACCGGCCGCACCGGCACGGACGTGCTGCGCGCGGCCCGCTCCGCGTGTCCGTACCTGCTGCGGCTGGGCGACTGGGAGCGCCTGATCGACGTCGTCAGCCAGGTGCTGGCCCGTGACCTGACACGACCCACCGCACTGGCCCTGCTGCCGTTCGTGGAGGAGGCGGTCGCGTACGCCGGGGACGCCGACCGGGACGCGCGCGTCGCCCGCACGCGCGCTCGGGTGCTGCTCCGGGTGGACCCCGCGGCCGGCGAACTCCGGCTGACCGAGCTGTTCGACGACGCCGTACGCCGCGGGGACCACGAGCGCGCTGCCAACCTCGCCAGTGATCTGCGGGCCCGGCACCGCAACGTGGGCAGGCTCGCCGAGGCGCTGCTGTGGGCGGAGCGTGCCGTGGAGCACATCGCGCGGACGGACCGCGGTCCCTGGACGCGGCTCGGCATCGAGGCGGCGCACGCCCAGATCCTGGCCCTCATGGAACGCTTCGACGAGGCGCTGGAGCGAAGCCGGGTCCTGCTGGCCCGCTCCGGCCCGCTGTCCCGGCAGCCGGACGCCTCCGAAGGGCTGGAGCCGTGGACGGTGGAGGAGATGCTGCTCGACGTGGGCCGGCTGGCCGCCCGCGGCCTCGGCCGGCTCCGGGAGGCGCTCGACTTCAACCACCGCATCGCGGCCTGCGAGTCACGGCGCGACGCCCCGGTCCTCGAACGCACCCACACCCTGTACAACACCGGGGAACTCCTGCTGATCCTGGGCGAGTTGGACCAGGCCGCCGAGGTGTTCCGGGAGTGCCGGAAGGAGTACGAGCGGCAGTTGTTCGCCCCGGGGCTGGCATGGACGTTCACCGCGTTCGCGCGGGTGGAGCACCGGCGCGGTCACGGCTCGACCGCCCTCGGGCTAGCCCGGGACGCACTGCGCTACGCCTACCGCGCGGACCTGGCGGCGGACATCGTCGTGGCGCACCGCGACATGGAGATGCTGCTGCGGGCGCACGAGGACGATCCGCGGGCCGCGGCCGCCCACCTGCTGGCCGCGGAGCTGATCGAGGCCGCCGGAGGGCCGCCCGGCGACGACGGTGCGGATCCCGGTAGCCCGGAAGGGGGTGACGGCCCCGGAGGGGGCGACCCTCCTGGACGGGACGACGGCTGGTTCGCCCTCGACAGCGTGGACGAGGTGGCCGACTCCGTGGACCGGGTTCCGGGGGTGGACCTGCGTCGTGTCCTGAGCGCGATCACCGGCACGGGCGAGCCGTCCGTCCTGGACACCCTGCTCGCGCGGGTACGGGCGCCGGCCCGGTCCCGCTGAGCCGCTCCCGGTACCGGACGGGCCGTCGCTCAGTCGTCGCACGCGCCGGTCCAGGCCGCGACGACCGCGTCCCACGCCGCCCGCACCGCCTCGGGCCGGGCCGCACGGGTGAGGGCGTCGGCCAACCGCATGCCGGGCTCGGCGTCCACGACCCGGCACAGTTCCCCGACCGTGGCGGGCGGTGACGCGGGCACCGGTACGAGCCGGTGGACCAGTGCCGTGGCGGTCTCGGGGTCCACCCCGTCGACGAGCGCGCCCAGCAGCACCGACGTCAGACCGTGGGTGAGGGCCCGCCGGTGGTCCTCGGCTGTCCCCGCCGCCGACGAGGCGAGGAAGACCGCCAGGTTGTGGTGGGCCACCTGCAGGGTGTGGACGTGGGTGTCGCCCGCGCCGTACAGGCCGCGCAGCGCCTCGGCCATGAGCGCCACGGCGGTGTCGTGGTGTCCGCGCGCGGCCTCCACGTCGGCCAGCGCACCGGTGGTCAGCGCCACCTGTGCCCAGTCCTGCTCGCGGGCGAACAGGGCGCGGCAGGTGACGAGGACGTCGCGCGCCTCGTCCACCCTGCCCAGGCGTTGCAGTGGCCCGTACCGGTTGAAGAGGGTCGTCGCGGTGTCCGCGTCGGGGGCGTGCCGGGCCCGCCGGCCGGCGAGCACCTCGTCGATCAGGGTCAGTTCCAGCTCCCAGGCGCCCATGGCGTCGGCCGCGGCGCACCCGATTCCCAGCACCGCCTCCCGTACGTTCCAGGGGTCCACGTTCTCCGGCAGGCCGCCGCGGGCCGGCAGGGAGTCCATGCGGTCCAGGAGCCGCCGCACCTCGCCGAGGACCGTCTCGGGCGGGTCCCCGCGCTGGAGGACCTGGAGTCGTTTCGCTTCGTCGCCGAGCACCGACCAGGGGCCCAGACCGGCCTGCCGGGTGTAGCCGGGTTTGCGGTCGAGGAGGGCGAGGGCGCCTTCCCGGTCCCCGTGGCGGAAGCGGAGCCAGGCGAGGTCGCCCGTGAGCCCGGTCGCCGCGAGGTGGTCCTCGCGGGCGAGGGCGTTTTCCAGCAGCCGTTCCAGGTGAACCCGGGCTTCCTCCGGGTCGTCGCGTTCCAGTACTCGGACGAGGGCCCGGTTGGCGGCCGGTTCGTCGTCGCTGCCCTCGGCGCGGCGGGCGATGTCCCGCAGCGCGGGGAGCAACGCGGCGGCCGTCCTGGGCGACGGGTCGCGGAACAGGACGCGTTCGAGCAGCAGGGCGGCCCGGCTCCAGTGGTCCCGGCGCAGCAGGTACGGCAGGGCGGCCCGGGCCGCTTCCAGGACCCGGCCGGATCCGGCCCGGTGCTCGGTCGCCAGGCCCTCCCGCGCGCGCTCGGTCCAGTACTCGGCGAGGTGCCGGTCCACGGTCTCGCGCAGGTGCCCGGCGCTCCGCCGGCCGGCCTCGGCGACTTCGGGGTGCACGACCAGGGCGGTGACCTCTCCGCCGGCGTCCCGGTCGACGGTGACGAGACCGCTCTCGGCCGGTTCGGACCAGTCCTCCCACCACCTGAGCCCGTCTTCGGGACCTCCGGCCGGCGGCGTGCGGAGCAGCGGTCCGATCTCCTCCAGCAGCGCGGGTCTGCGGTCCGCCGGCTCCAGACAGCACAGGACCTGGAAGAAGCACCGGGCGGTCCCGGGCAGTGCGGCGACCACGCCCGTGGCCCACACGGTCAGGATGGTCGTATAGGCGGTGGCGTCCGCGCGGGTGGCGACGCCTATGTCGAGGTAGCTCCGCGGGGCGATGCCCAGTTCTTCCCAGGAGCGGTCCACTTCGGCGAGGCGCTGGGCGAGCCCCTCCGGGTCGGACAGTTCGCCCTCGGCCAGCTCGACGAGGGTGGGGTGACCCTGCGCCGAGGTGAGGACGCCCACCGCGAGGGTCTGGCACCGGCTGGGGGGCAGTCCGTCCAGGTCACCGTCCAGCAGTGCCCTGAGCTGTGGCATCTCGCGAGCGAGCAGGACGCTCTCGCGCAGCGACAGGGCCTCGACCCGGTACACGGACACGGTCTGGCCGAGGGGCCCGGGCGCGTGCCGCCCGGTCATGATCAGCCGGGACAGCCCGCGGTGCCGGGTCAGGGCGTCGACCACCGGTCCCCATCTCGCATCGCGCCACCGACCCGACGGGGTGAGCAGGGACTCGACGTTGTCGAGGACGACCAGGACCCGCTGTTCCTTGCAGAACTGGGTGAGTTCCGGCAGGAACGCCGACAGCTCGTCCGGCCGGTCGAGGAGTTCCACGAAACGCAGATCGGTGATCCGGTGGTGCAGGGCACGGGCGAAGTCGGCCAGGGAGGTGGTGATGTCGGGCGCGGTTCCGTTGCTCCCCTCGGGGGCCCGGTACCAGACGAGTGTCTGGAAGTTGTCCTCCTGGCCGTAGCAGAGTTCGAGGGCGCACGCGGTCTTGCCCACGCCAGCCATGCCCTGGAGGAAGATGCCGGATACACCGCTGCCCGGTGCCAGGCAGCGGTTCGCCGCGGACATCAGGGCACCTCGTCCGACGAACCGTGCGGGCTGGTCGGGAAAGCCCGCCAGCTTGAGCGTGCTCCGGTCGAAGATCAGGGCGGGGCCCTTCGGCGGTTCGAGCAGGAGTTCCACGGCCGTGCCGCCGAACAGCGCGGGGGAGCTGGCGGACAGGGGCGGGCTGGCCTCGGTGGCCGGTGTGTCGACCACTCGGGGCAGGGCGAGCGCCACCGCACGTCCGAGGGGATTCGCCTGTTCCACCATCAGCTTGAAGACCGCGCCGTTCAGCCGGGTCACGAAGTCGTCGGTGACGGTGTGGCGCATGCCGAGGACCGCGCAGTCGAGGCGCTCGGCGAGGATCTCGGCGAGGACGCCCACGTGCGGGCCGGCGGCAGGTGGCCGCGCGGTCTGTGGCCGGGCGGGCCGGAGCGGGTCGGCCGACCGGTGCGCGGGGCCGATCCCGAGTGCGTCCAGCCGTTCGTCGGTCAGGCTGTCCGCCGACGAACACGCCGCCGCGAGCACGAACTTGACCCGCCGGCGCAGCGGCGCCAGCAGCTCCACCAGGGCGTCGCCACCGATCGGGTCACGGCTGCCGTCGGGTTTCTCCAGGACGAAGGCGCCGTCCCCGCCGTGGCCGGACAGCACGAGAACGTCCCAGCCCCGTCCGTGCTCGGCGAACACTCCCAGTCGCTCACGGGTCACTCCGTACTGGAGGACGGCCAGTTCGATGGCGGTGCCGCTCGTCTTGGCCACGGTGTCGAGCAGGCGGGCGAGTTGCAGGCGTTCCCGTCTGAGGTTCAGCGCGGAGGTGTCGTCGGGCAGGCTGAACAGGGCCAGCACCCGCAGGGCGTGCCGGATCGGATGCTTCCTCCTCCGAGCCGGCGTGAGGGGCGCCGCCGCGAGGTCCCGGACGAGGGTGACGCGGTGCAGCGGCAGTGCCTTGCCGTCGACGACCGCCGCCTCCCAGGGCAGTTGCGCGACGAAGCGGGCCTCGTGAGGGACCTTCACGCGCACCACACAAGGGCCGTCGGCGGCCAGGATGTCGCCGATCCCCTGGAGCCCGCACCGGGTGATCCACCGGCCCAGCTCGTCGAGGAGTTCGCTCTCGTGCTCCAGCCGCCGGCTCGGGTCCGCCCTCCAGCGCAGGTACGCCTGAGGATCCCGAAAGGCGTCGAACTGCCAGGCGGAGCCGTCGAGCCGGACGTCGGCCTCGTGGATCACGAGGCCGTCGGCCTCCAGGACCCAGCGCCAGCTCGTCTCCGTCACCTTGCCCGTGACGGGCTGCGTCACCGCGTGGAAACGGGTCACCTCCAGGCAGAAGTCCGCCGGTTCGGAATCCACGGTGCCGCCCCCTGTGCGTCGTAGCCTCTGCGACAGGATCGTAAGGCGCGTGCACACGCGTTCCGCACGGCTCCGCGCGGTTCCTGCTCGCGTGAGGGCGGGCCGCTGGGCCTCAGCCGTCGTGCAGTGCCGCCCGGAGGAAGTCGACGGCGAGCTTGCGGGCGACATTGGCGGCGCGGGTGTCACGCAGGCTGTCCAGGAGCAGGAAGTCGTGGACCATGGCGGCCACCCGGACGGCGGTGACGTCCACGCCCGCCTCGCGGAGCTTGTTGGCGTACTGCTCGCCCTCGTCGCGCAGGACGTCGGCCTCGTCGGTGATGACCAGGGCCGGGGGCAGGCCCTTGAGCTGGTCGAGGCTGGCCCGCAACGGGGAGGCGTGCGGCTCCGCGCGTTGGGCGGGGTCGGTGGTGTAGGCGTCCCAGAACCACTTCATGCCGTCGCGGGTGAGGTAATAGCCCTCGGCGAACTGCAGGTAGGACGGGGTGTCGAAGTCGGCGTTGGTGACGGGGTAGAGCAGGCACTGGGCCTTGAGGCCGATCCCGCCGCGCTCCTTGTTCATCAGCGCGAACACCGCCGACATGCAGCCGCCGACGGACTCGCCGGTGACGGCGATGCGTGAGGTGTCCAGACCGTGCTCGGCACCGTGTCGCAGGACCCACTGGCCCACGGCGTAGTTCTGCTCGACCTGGGTCGGGTACTTCGCCTCCGGCGCACGGTCGTACACGGGGAAGACGCCCGCGGCGCCCGCGCCGACGACGAGTTCGCGGAAGAGGCGGTCGTGCGTCTTCTCGTCGCCGAAGACCCAGCCGGCCCCGTGGATGCAGAAGACCACCGGCAGCGCCCCCTGCGCTCCCTCGGCCCGGATGATACGGGTGCGTACGGTCCCCCACTCGCCCGCGTCCACCTCGACCCACTCCTCGTCGACCTCCGGGCGCGGCACGCTGGGGTCACTCTGCAGACCGAGCAGGATGTCCCGCCCCTTCTCCGGGGGGACCTCATAGATCCGGGGGTGCGGGTCGGTCGCCTCGCACAGCTCCTTCGCGGCAGGTTCGAGGTATGGGGTGATCGGCGGAGGAAGCTCGGTCATGTCGGCTCCATGTCACGAGTAGGTGCGTGCCCTGACCTGCGGCCACGACCCGGCCGCTGCTACGCGTTCCCCCGGCCCCCCGGGGCGAAGGCCCGGTTCCCATCGTTCGCGCCCCATCGGCCGTGCGCAAATTGGCACGATATGCCCCTCCGGGTGAACCGTGAGCCTGCCGTGCCTTCGCCCGGCCGAGGCGCCGGGCCCCGCACCGGAGTGCGGTCCCGGACGGCCCGCGTCCTCGGACGAGGTCACGGTTCTCTCGGAGTCGGTGTCACCGCGGCCAAGGGTGCCTCCTCGGGCTGCCGGCTCCGGTCGCGGTGGTCCAGCAGCGCCAGCAGCGGCGCCGTCATCACCGTGGTGACCAGGGCGACGATCACGAGGACGCCGAAGAGCGCGGGGGAGGCGATGCCCGCGGACAGGCCCACGTTGATGGCGATGAGCTGCATCAGACCGCGTGCGTTCATCAGCGTGCCGACGCGAACGGCTACGGCCTGCGTCTCGCCCAGCAGACGCGCCGCGGCCCAGCAGGCACCGAACTTGCTGATGACCGCCACCGCCACACAGGCCACCGTGAACAGCAGCAGCCCGCCGTCGGACAGCAGGGTGAAGTCCGTGTTGAGGCCGGAGTAGGCGAAGAACAGGGGCAGGAACACGATCCGGCTCACCGGTGCGAGGGCCTCCACCGCGCGGGTCACCACCGGGTCACGGGGGAAGGCGACACCGAGGCTGAAGGCGCCGAACACGGCGTACAGGCCGATGCGGTCGGTGTACCAGGCGGCGAGGAACAGCAGCAGGACGGTGACCAGCAGCATCTGTTCGTCGGTCAGCCGCCGGGCCCGTCGCAGAGCGGTGGGCCGCACACGGAGGAAGATCCCGAGGAACACGGCGAGCCCGGCCGTACCGATGACCGCGCGCAGGAAGGTGTCCGCGCCGCCGCCCGCCATGCTGAGCACCCCGGCCAGCAGGACCCAGGCCACGGCGTCGTCCAGCGCGCCCGCGGCGAGGGAGACCGCACCGAAGCGGGTCTTCGTCAGGCCCCGTTCGGTGATGATCCGGGCCATCATCGGGAAGGCGGTGATCGCCACGGTGACACCGACGAACAGCGCGCCCACCGAGGGCGCGATCCCGTCCGGGTAGAGGTGCACCGTGTCGTGTGCCGCCCAGGCCAGTCCGGTCCCCAGCAGGAGCGGTACGACGATGCCGGCCGCCGAGACGGGCACCGCGGTACGGCCCACCGAGCGCAGCCGGTCGGTACGGAACTCGTATCCGGACAGGAACATGAACACGACGAGGCCGACCTGCCCCGCCACGTACAGGACGGGACGGATCTCGTCCGGGAACACGGTCTTCTCCAGGCCGGGCGCGAGGAGGCCGAGCACGGAGGGGCCGAGGGCCACGCCGGCGACCATCTCGCCGACGACGGGTGGCTGGCCGAGTGGCCGCAGCAGCCGGCTGACGAGGCGGCACGCGATGAGGATGACGGCCACGGCGAGGAAGAACGCCGGGCCCATCTCGGTGGTCGACAACGGTGGCTCCTTGGGGAGGAGACGTATGGGGGGTGTTGCCGCTGTCAGGCGCCGCGGCCGGTGAAGGGGCAGGCGGCCGCGCCCTGTCCGCCTCCCGCCGCGTGGCCGGGCGAGGCGTGGGAGCCCTCCAGCGGACGGCCCTCGGTGTCGTACCGGGCGAAGTACGTCGCGGCGGGCCTGGTGCGGCGGGCGTCGAGCACCATCCAGGTGCCGAAGAGCAGTTGCAGCAGGCTGCGTCCGACGTCCTCGGCGCGGTCGCGGACGGTCAGTGCCGTGCGCAGGACGTGTCGCAGGGGGTCCGGGACCGGCCGGTCCCGGGGCAGAAGCAGGCAGGGGGCGCGGTGCGGGATGGAGCGGGTGTGGCTGACGGGAGAGTCGAGCGCGTACCGGGCCAGCACCTCGCGGGTCGCCGCACGCAGGACGACGGGTGCGAGGCGCCAGGCCGGGCAGGGCCGGTTGCCGGCGACACCGAAGGGGATGTGGTGGGCGTTCTTCGCGGGGAGCGCCGCCCAGCGTCCGGGGTCGAAGCGTTCGGGGTCGGCGTAGCCGGTGGCGTGGTAGTCGGGGTAGCTGAAGGTCAGGACGGAACCCGCCGGGATCGTGGGCAGGCCGTCGAGGGCGATGTCCGCGGTGGTGATCCGGTGGGCCACCCCGAACAGCGGGTAGAGACGGAAGGTCTCGTTCATGACGTGGGTCAGATAGCGGTCGTCCTCGGGGGTGGCCGCCACCCGTTCCTGCACGTCCGGATGGCGGGCCAGGGCCAGCAGGAGGTGGGCCGTGGCCTCCGACATCTGCACGACGGCGGTGTTGAAGAAGGTGCCCTGGAGGTAGTACGCCTGCTGACGCCTAGTCAGGCCGGCGGGCAGTGCGTGCGGCACATCCCCGGCCGCCAGGCGGCGCAGAAGGTAGCGGGTGAGCCGGTTCCTGCGGCGCATGTGACGCGGGCGGGTGCATTTGAGGGCGTTGACGACGTCCTCGGCGTGGGCGACGATCAGCCGCCGGGCCTCGGCCGGGCAGGGTTCCTCGAAGACCAGGCCGTAGAAGTACTCGGCCCACACCGGCATCATCAGATCGCGCAGCCGTACCACGCGCACGCGGCCGTCGGCCGCCTCGTCCAGGGCCTGCCGGGTGTGCCGCGCGGCGGCTTCGTACAGCCTTGCCGACGGGCCGGAGAGGACGGCGAGCGTCCGGCGGGCGACCTCGTCGTAGCGGGGCCCGGCCTCCAGGTGCTCCTGGTGGACGTCGGCGCCGGGCGCGAGCCAGTACCAGAACAGGTCGGACAGTGCCGCGCCCCTGCTGCGGCCCGCGGCGGCCGGATGGCCGTAGACCTCCTGGAAACGGTCGGGGCCGAACGTGGCGTCGGGGAGGAGCATGCCCTCGTCGCCGTTGACGCGGGCGAAGACCTTCGTGCGGAGGGCGACGACCTTGCCGGGCAGCCAGGCCGGGGAGGACAGCAGCAGCGCGCCGCCCGCCGCCAGCGCCGCCGCCGCCGCTTTCCTGCTCACCATGCGCGTTCTCCTCTCATGGGCCGGTACGGAAGGCCGCGCGGGGCCACCTGGTCGGCCGTGAGGTCCTGCGGCCGGTGCCCGCCGCAGAGGGCGAGCGCCTGGTCGAAGTCCTCGCGCAGGGCCGTCAGCGCCGCCCGTACGCCGTCCTCGCCGCCCGTGGCCAGGGCCCACAGCACGGGCCGGCCCACACCGACGGCCCGGGCTCCGAGGGCGAGGGCCAGGGCGATGTCGGTGCCCCTGCGCACTCCCCCGTCCATGAGGACGGGCACCCGCCCGGCGACGGCGCCGGCCACGGCCGGGAGCGCCTCGACCGCTGCCGGAGCGGCGTCGAGCTGCCGTCCCCCGTGATTGGACACGACCAGTGCGTCCACGCCTCGTTCGACGGCGAGACGCGCGTCCTCGGGGTGCAGCACGCCTTTGAGGACGAGGGGCAGACCGGTCAGGTCGCGCAGCCGCGCGAGGTCGTCCCAGCCGGCCGGCCACATGGCGATGTCGCGGGTGGTGCCGGGTGCCGCACCGGGCAGGTCCCGCATGTTCTCGGCCGCGAGATGGGGCGGCAGGTCGTGGAAACCGTTGCGCAGGTCCCGGGTGCGCGTGCCGAAGACGGGTGAGTCGACGGTGACGACGAGGGCGGAGCATCCCGCCCGTTCGGCCCGGAGCACCAGTTCGGCGGTGACCTCGTGCTCCGGTTGCGGATACAGCTGGAACCAGACCACGGCCCCCGGGTCCGCCTCGCGGGCCGCGGCGACGACGTCCGCGACGGCGGTGGTGGCGGCCATGCCGGTGATCAGCGGGGTGCCGGTCGCGGCGGCGGCGCGGGCGGTGGCCAGTTCACCGTCGGGGTGGGCGAGGCGGTGGAAGGCGGTGGGCGAGACGAAGAGCGGCGCCGGCCATGGCCGGCCCAGCACGTTCACCCGGGTGTCGCGGTCGGCGCCGCCGCGCAGCACCCGGGGAAGCAGGGCCAGCCGGCCGAAGGCGTCCTCGTTCTCCCTGAGCGCCCTCTCCTCGCCCGCGCCGCCGGCGAAGTAGTCGTAGTGCTCGGGGCTGAGTTTCCCGCGTGCCGACTCCGCCGGATCGCGCGACGGGCCGGCGGGCGAGCCGGTCATGCCCGGGGCGCGGCGGTTTCCCCGCCGGCCGGGAGGTCGTCCCCGGCGGACAGCCGGGACGCGAGGAAGGAGCGCAGCGGGCCGACGTGGACGTCGGGGTCGTCCCACTCGTTCTCCAGGTTCTCCGTGATGTGGTGCTCGGCGACCGGCTTGCCGCTGCCGTCGGGCAGGAACTGCCGTACCACGGGGTGCAGGTAGCGCGCGTCGAGGCCGCTGGTGTCCTGCTGGGGCGTCCTGCCGACGGTGATGTCGAAGGGATCGACCTGGTCGTGGTCGGCTCCGTACTCCAGCGTGACGGTGAAGTAGGAGGCCAGATCGCCGAACCGGCCCCGGGCCGCCGCTTCGTGGAGGTGTGCCACCGGGATCTCCTCGCAGTGGCGCACGTCGCCGCCGGTGCCGACCAGCACCGCGTCGCCGAGGAATCCGAACAGCTGCCACAGGGCCGAGGTGCGGTTGACCCGCTCGATGACGGCGTCGGTCACGGGACCCGGGGCGGCGGGCAGGGTGGTGTGCGGCCACTCCTGGTCGTGGTAGCGGCGTTCGAGGATGCGGTGAAGTGCCTTCGCTCCGTACCGGAAACCGTGGATGAAGCCACTGGTCGACTTCTTGAAGTCCAGGGACTGGGTGATGGTGCCGGCGAAATACAGATCGGGCACGTTCACGGATTCCCACGCGTTGGTGAGCCGCGGGAAACGGTCCTTGACGACGAGGTCGGGACGGCAGTCGTCGTCGAAGATCGAGGCGTCGAAGCGGAACCCGGTGGCCAGGATGACCCGGTCGTACGGGATGTCCTTCACGACTTCCGCGACGCGCGAGAATTTCACGCTCACGACATAGGTGCCATCGGGCTTCCGCGTTATGCGGAGAATGTCGCCGTCGAGTACGGCGTTCTCGGACTTGAGCTGGTAGGTGTCCAGGAAGTTGTTGTTGACGGCCCGGAGATGACCGACGAAATGCGTCCGCCAGGCGAGCTTGAGCGAGCCGGGTCCGGCGACATGGATGACGGCGGCGGTCTCGATGAGATTGTCGGCGGTCTCGAAGGCGGAATTGCCCCGCCCGATGATCAGCACCCGCTTGCCGGTGAATTCGTCGGGATCGACGGACACCTGGTCGTAATGCTCGGCCTCCCCGGCGCCCTCGATGGGCGGCACGTACGGCCGTGAGACACCGGTGGCGACGATGACGCGGCGGGCCCGGTCAACGTTGCCATGCTCGTCGGTCGCCACGAAGAGGCCACCGTCGGGCCGGGATACGCGGGTGACCCGGGTGCCGAGGCGGATGCGCAGCTCGTGCGCCCGTGCGAAGTCCGCCAGGTAGCGGACCATGTCGTCGGCCGGGGGGAAATAGCGCGGGGAGTACGCGGTGAACAGCGGTCCCTCGTCCGAGAGCAAGGAGTTCCAGTCGACGCGCAGCCGCGTCTCGGGGTCGCTCCAACCGGTGTGCACCTTATTGGAGGAAATAAGGGTCCGGTGCCTGGGAAAGCGAGTGAAGAAAGCGCCCGGAGCGTCGCTCTCTTCCACGACGAGGTAATCTCTGCCGCTCTTCTGGAGGAAGTATCCGACTTGCAGGCCCGCGGGGCCGCCGCCGATGACGAGATAGTCGACTTGCCCTAAAACAGACATGGCCTTCTCCTGCCTTCCGTGGGGCGTGGAAGACGGTACTTGACCGTTAAAGCAGGGAGCCACCCCAGCAGTATGTGATGTAGGTCACACGCTTCTCTCGGGGTGGCGGATTTCCCACTTCGGTTAACGTGAAGGCGTGATGGGGCGGGCCGGAGCACCGAGCGCGTCCGCCATAGTCGTTTTCCAGTCATTCACCCTGTCTTTACGTCGGTTACCGGCCCAGAGTGGAGACGAAGTGGACGAAAAGCCCGGGGGCGTCTTTCCGCAAGCACTCGTCGACGCGTTCCGCGACGCCCCCGACCTGCCCGCCTTCGAGTACGGGGGACGCGCGGTCACCAGGGGGCAGGTGCTCGCGCTGATCGCCGGGTTCGTGAGAGGTCTGCGCGGTGCGGGCCTGACCGCCGGATCCCGCGTGGTCCTCGACACCGGTGTCACACCCGAGGCCTTCGCCGTCCGCGTCGCCGCCCACGTCGTCGGCTGCCAGGTGGTGGCGCTGCGCCCCGGGCTGACCCGCGAGCACCTGCGCGACATCCTCGCCCGCGACATCCGCGCCGTGGTGACGGACGACGCCGCGAGCCGGCCGGCGCCGGCCGCCGCAGCGGGCGGCATCACCCTGCTGGAGACCGGCACCCTGCTGGAGGCGGGCGCCGTGGCACGGCCCCCGGCACCCGTCACGCCCGGCTCCGACGACCTCACCGCCCGGGGCGACCGCGACGGCATCGGCGTCATCCACCTCACCAGCGGCAGCACCGGCCGGCCCAAGGGCACGATGGTGACCTACGGCGCCCTCTCGGAGGGCTGGGCCCTGCGGCCCGATCGCTGGACCGACCGGACCCGGCGCCTCGCGGCACGGTACGCGCGCTTCCTGCTCTTCGGCACGCTCAGCAGCGCCGTCATGTTCGAGCACGTGTGTCTGTCGCTGCTGGGCGGAGGCACCGCCGTCATCCCGGATGCGCCCCTGCGGTTCCCCGAGGTCTTCGCCGACCACCGCGTCACCGCCTGCATGACGACGGTGCCGCGCCTGTACGGCATCCTCGACGCCGTCCGGGACAGGGCCGTGGACACGAGCGGCCTGCGCGCCCTCGTGGTGGCGGGCTCCCCCCTCGCACCGCACCGGCTGACCGAGGCGGCCGACCTGCTCGGACCGGTGGTCCACCACGCCTACGGCCAGACGGAGACGGGCATGCTGACCGTCCTCGAACCCGAGGAACTGGCAGCCGATCCCGGCCTCGCCGACAGCGTCGGGCGTCCGCTCGACACCGTCGAGATGACCGTGCGGGATCCCGGCGGCCGGGACCTCCCCACGGGCCGGACGGGAGAGGTGTGGGTCCGGCTCGCGGACGCGTTCCGCGGTTACTGGGAGGATCCTCGCGAGACCGCGGAGGTGCTGCGGGACGGCTGGGTCCGCACCCGGGATCTCGGCCGGCTCGACGCGCGGGGATATCTGCGGCTGTCGGGACGCACGCGCGACATCGTCATCGTCGATGCCGTCATCCACTACGCGGGCCCCATCGAGCGGGTCCTGGCCTCCCACCCCGACATCGACCAGGCCTACGTCGTCGGAGTCCCGGACGACCGGACCGGCGAGGCGATCCACGCCTTCGTGGTCCCGCAGCCCGGAGCCGTACCGGACGCGGACGCGCTGCGCGAGCTGGTGGCCCGGGAACTCGGGGAGGCCGGCGCCCCGGTCTCGGTCGTCGGCATCACCGAGGTGCCCGTGGCACCGAGCGGCAAGCCGGACAAGGCGGCGTTGCGTGCCTTGCTGAAGGCCCCCTGACCGGACACCGTCCCCGTCGACGCCGGGCGCACCCGTGACCGGACAAGGCACATCACGGCGGGTCCCCGGGCCCCTGGCCGTAAGCGGCCGGAGCAGGCCGTCCATGCCCGGCCGGGTCTCCGTCCGGGAGTCGCGGTCACCGGGCACGTCCGGACGCCGAGGGGCCCGGCTCAAAGCTGTAGGCCGGATGAGCGCCGGACACTATCCGGCTGGCCCCATGGTTCCGGTCCTGGTGTGCGGCCAGGATCGGGGCATGCGATGCACCAATGCCTTCGATTCCCGCGTCCCTTCCGGTTCCTCGACCGCGTCCCTGACGCGCCGGCGGCTGCTGGGCCGCGCGGGTGCCTTGGCCGCGGGGGGTGCCGTCTCGGCTCTGGGTCCGGCCGCTCGCGCGTCCGCCGCGCCGGCGGCCCCCGACGGACCCGTGCGCCTCGAACTCCCCCGCCCCACCGGACCGTTCCCGATCGGCGTCACCGAACTGTGCCTGGTGGACCGGACGCGCCGTGGTCCCTGGTGGGCGGGCGACGCGGCCCGGGAGTTCCGGGAACTCATGGTGAGCGTCTGGTACCCGGCCGGCCACGCCACGGCGGAGGACGGCCCCCGGGTGCCCTACATGCGGACGGGCGCGGCCGCCGTGTTCGGGGCGGGCGCGGCGAAGATCCTCCAGATCGGCGAGGGGGCCGTCGACTGGGCCGGGTTCGGTACCCACGCCCGGGCCGGAGTGCCCGCGGTGCCCAGGTCCGGGCGGGTGCCCGTGGTGCTGTACTCGCCGGGCATGTACAACGAGCGCACCCTCGACACCACCGCCGTGGAGGAGCTGGCGAGCCACGGCTACGCGGTGATCACCGTCGACCCCGTCCACGAGGCACACGCGGTCGAGTTCCCGGGCGGCCGCGTCGTCGAGCCGGCGCCCGGCCTCGGCGCCATCGAGGCGAGCGCCGAACGGAACAGGGCGGCACTGGAGGTCCGGGTCGCCGACATCCGGTTCGTCCTCGACCGACTCGCCGTGCTCGCGCACGGCGGTAACCCGGACGCCGGGAAGCGGCCGCTGCCGCGCGGTCTCGGACGGTCGCTGGACCTGACGCGCACCGGCATGTTCGGGCATTCGCTCGGCGGGATGACGACCGCCGAGGCCATGCGCGTGGACCGCCGTATCCGTGCCGGGGCCAACCTCGACGGGCCGCTCGGCTACGACTGGACCAGCCCCGAGCTGCTGCTGCCGGTCGCCCGGACCGGGCTGGACCGGCCGTTCCTGCAGATGGGGGCGTGGCTCGCGGTCCCGTCCGGCAGGCTGCCGCACACCCACGAACACTCCCCGTCCTGGCGGGCGATGTGGCGGAACTCCACGGGCTGGAAGCGCGATCTGTGGACGGAGGCCGCCGAGCACAACTCGTTCACCGACTACCAGACCCTCCTCCCCGGCCTCGCCGAGCGGCTCACGCTGCCGCCGGGACTGCCGGCCCGGATGACCGGCACCGTCGACCCGGCGCGGTTCACCGCGAGCCGCCGGGCCTACCTCACCGCCTTCTTCGATCAGCATCTGCGCGGCCGCCACCAGCCGCTGCTGGACGGTCCCTCCCCGCTCCACCCGGACGTACGCTTCATCTGAACGGCGCCGGGCAGGCGCTCCGTTCGCCGACGGGACGAAGGGCCGCGGGCCGCTCGGTCACCGGCCGGTCCCAGGTGCCGTCCTGGTCGATGTCCAGGTCGGCGTGCACCGGGTGGTGGTCCGAGTACGGGGTCGGGTGCGCGCGCTGTCCGAGCGGGACGATGCCCCGCAGGAACACGTAGTCGAACTTGCTCTGCCAGTCGGTGGTCGGGGCGCACCCGCTGGTGGACAAGGGCCGGCAGCGGGGGTCCGCGTCCGCGGCCAGTTCCCACACAGGGGCGAGTTCGGGGGCGTCCGGCACGGCGTTGAAGTCGCCGAGGACGATCGCGCGGTCGTACCGGGCGACGGCCGCGGCGAGCGCGCGGGTCTGTTCCGCCCGGACCGCCTCCTGACGCCGTTGCGCGAGGTGCGTGTTGAAGACGCGGACGGACCGGCCGCCCACCGTGGCCGTGACCGCCATGTACCCACGGTCCTCGGATCCGCCGTCGGGGTACTCCACGCTGACGGGGTCCGTCATCGGCGCCGCCGAGAGGATCGCCTGGCCGTAGGCCCCGGGATTCCACGGCACTCCCCCGCAGCGGCCCCAGTCCCGGAGCACCGTCCCGTACTCGGCGTGGTAGACGAGCCCGTAGAACCTCTTCAGATGGGCCCGTATCTTCTCGACGTCGCGCACGCAGGCTTCCTGCAGGGCGACGACCTGGGGCGCGTACGTGGCGATCTCCCTTGCCCGGTCGAGGTTGCCCGCGTCACACGGGTTGCAGATGTTCCATGTCATGACCCGGTCCGGTACGACGTCCTCGACGGCTCCGGCGGGCAGCGGCCTGGCGAAGAGAGCGCCGGTCGGCGCACTCGGTCCGATGAGCACCGTGCAGGCCACGATCAGGGCGCCCGCCAGCGTACGCGTGCCTCTGCCGAGCACCATCGCCTCCTCGTCCTCCCGCGTTCCCCTCGCGCCCCGCCACCGGAATCGGCCGGGGCACGTGGCAGCCCGGCCGCCCGCGGCGACGGTGCTTGAGTATGTCACCGCCGCCCCCGGGCCACCCGTGCCGGGGGCACTCGTTTCGCACGCCCCCAGAGCCCACGCGCCGCGCCCGCACCGCACCGCGCCACCGCAGCACGTGTACACGAGAAACATGTTTCTCACCTCTCGATACCTCACACCCGCACACGCGACTGATAGATACGTGTTAGCTTGCGGTGTGAGCAGGCAAGCGGGCCGCGGCAGGCGTGTCTCGACTTCGTCGCACACGGAGGCGAAAGTGAAGAAGGAAGAACTGTTCCGCCGTCTGGAGACCCGGCCCCGCGGCCCGGAAGGGACGTTACGGTCGCCGCTGAGTTCCTACGTGCTGCGCGAACTGCCCGCCGACCTGACCGCCGTCGCGCAGGGCCGCAGTACGTACGGGGAACTGGCGGCGAAGCAGTCCCGGATCCTGGCCGCCCTCGGACCGGACGGCTGGTCCGCCGGCGATCCGCTCTCGGCGTCTGTGGCGCGGCTGGACCTCCTCTTCCTCCTCAACGGGTACTTCCCGGCCGGGCCGGCGTCGTTCCCCCTGCTCCTGCTGGACACCATCGCCGCGCACCGTGCCCGGTTCCCGTTTCTCGACCCGCACATGAGCTACGAACTGCTCATCGACGTCAACTGCGCCGAGTGGGAGCGCAGTGGGCACATCCGGGTCTTCTCCGAGGGGGAACTCGGCCGCTCGGAACGCGACTTCTACCTCGGCCACTACCTCTCGGAACCGGCCGTCCGCTCCGCGTTCGAGCGGTTGGCCCCACTGGTCCTGGAACCGGGGCGCACGGACGCCGCCGCCGCGCTGGAGGAAGCGGTGGAGGACCTCGACGATTTCCGACTCCACATGGCCCAGTACCATCGGCTCACCGCGGAGGCGTTCCGGTCGTTCCGCCGCTATCACGCGGGGAGTCCGGACGGCGCCCGGGGAGCGAGCGGCGCGTTCATGCCGAGCGTGCAACTGCTGGAGCTGGTGCTGCTGGCACCGACACCGCGGTACGAGGTGTATCTCGACCAGTGCATGGCCTACTTCCCGCGCTGGTCCAGGCCGCTCGTCACCACGTGGCGCGAGAGGTCGCGCGCGGGGGACAATCTCGTCCAGGCGGTGCTCGACGGCCGCCTGGTGCTCGACCACCGCGCCGCCACAGCGCTGCTCCGTCTGCTGGACAGGTTCACGGACTTCCGCATGGTGCACCTGGGGATCACCCGGCGGGCCCTTCCCGAAGCCTTCGCCCTCCGGGGCACACCGACCAGGGCGCGCATCCTCGCCCAGGACGGCGAGGAGGACATCCTCGACACCGACGAGCCGGGGACGTCCGGATTCAGCGCGCGCAACGTGCTGACGAACGCGGCCTACCGGCTGCTGACGGCGCGGCGGCGGCTCGCCGGCTTCCTCGGCCCGGTCACGGGCTGACGGACATGGAGGGACAGGACATGCCGGCTTTCCAGGTCGCCGTCGTGGACGCCTTCGGAACGTCGTACCGCTACGTGGACGCCTTCGCCGCGGTGGGCGGCGAGGTGATCCAGGTGCGCAGCACCCCGGACCTGCTGCCGGGCGTGGCTCCCGTGGACACGACGAGGTTCCGTCACACGCTCGTCCACGAGGGAGACCTCGACGTGTTGACGGAGAGACTGGCGGCGCTGCGGCCGCGTGCCGTGCTGCCCGGCAGGGAGTCCGGGGTGGAACTCGCCGACGCCCTCGCCGAGAGGCTGGGCCTGCCGTCCAACGGTACGGCGCTCAGCGCGGCCCGTCGTGACAAGTACCTGCAGATCGAGCGGCTCAGGGCGCGGGGCGTTCCCGCGATGCGGCACATCCGTACCGACGACGAGGCGGAGCTGCGGGCCTGGCACGCGGATCTGGGACGGCCGGTCGTGGTCAAGCCGCTGCGCGGCGCGCTGGGGCACGGGGTGCGCTTCTGTGACGCGCCCTCGGACTCGGTCGCCGCCCTCTGCGCCCTGAGGGGCACGCCGTCCCCCATGGGCGGGGCCGTCACCGGGGTCGTCGCCCAGGAGTACCTGGTCGGCGCCGAGTACATCGTCAACACGGTGAGCTGCGACGGCGTGCACACCGTCACGGACGTGTGGAGCACCGACCGCGTCACCGCCAACGGCGTCCGGGACCTGGTGGTCGCGCAGGTCCTGCTCCGCTACGACGACCAGCACGTCGCCGAGCTCGAACGCCATGCCTTCCGGGTGCTGGACGCGCTCGGCATCCGCTACGGTGCGGCACACCTGGAGATCAAACTGACGCCGGACGGGCCTCGCCTGGTGGAGGCCGGCGCCAGGGTCTCCGGACTGCCGTACCACGTCGCGGACGCCATCGGCGAGGGGCAGTTGGAGTGGAGCGTCGACGCCTACGTCAGGCCGGAACGGTTCCACGCACGGGCCGGCACGCCGTACCGGCGCGAGATCGCGGCAGCCTGGGCGGCGCTCGTCTCGCCTGTCTCCGGCCGGCTGACCGGGTACCGCGCTCTCGACGAGGCACGCGGGCTGGAGAGCGTGCGTGAGGTGACCGTACTGGTCGGGCCGGGCGAGACGATCGTCCCCACCACGTGGGACCTGGAGTACCCGGTCGTGCTGAGCCTGCGGCACCCGGTGGAGGCGGTGCTGCGCAGGGACCTGAACACGCTGCGGTATCTGGACGGTGCGGCGATGTACGAGGTGGGCTGATGCTCAACCGACATCATCGCGCGTCCCGCGGTCGGCGCGCCCTTTCGGCGGCCTTCCCCGTGCGGGCTGCCGGCGATCCGGTTGGCGTCCACACGGGAGGGTGGAGCTCTGGCGGGTGACCTTCTGTGAAGGGCCGGTGCCGCGCGCGACGGTTGGGTACTGTCCTGTCCGTCTGTGAGAGACACATCAGCCGGGGATCGCGCGCCGGCCGCGCACGTAACACGCTGGGGAGACGGGTGCTGGGCGACGAGGAAGTCCTTGAGGCCGTGCGGGGCTGCATCGGCGAACGCGGCGAATCCCTGACGGAGCCGCTGTCGGATGCCGTCGCGATCACGTGGCACTCTCTGCTGAAAGGGCAGGTCGTACGAAGCCTCGAGTCCCGCTCGGAAACGAAGCGCTTCCACGCCGGGCCCCTCGACCTCTCCGACCGGCCGGTGTACGACACGATCGGCGACTACCGGGTGCCGCGGCCCCGGGGCCCTGCCGAGCAGCGTACTTGGACGTTGGTGCGGCGGGGTTCGGTCGACGACCGCTCGTGCGCATGCGGCAACGGAGGGGTCCGTTGCCAGCGCTGCGAAGGCGAGGGCAGCATCCGCTGCGAGCCGCGCCGGCCCTGCGCACGCTGCCGGGACAGCACCTGCTGCCTGTTGTGCGACGGGACCGGCCGCTCCGCCCTGAGACCCGCCGGGACACAGGCGGGAACGCCGGCGCGCAGGGCCGCAGGAGACACGGATGACCGCATCCGGTGTGACGAGTGCGGTGAGCCTGATGTCGCGTGCGCGGCTTGTCGCGGCCGCGGCCGCGTTCCGTGCACCGCTTGCGCCGGCACCGGGTCCAGGCTGTGTCCCGACTGTGCCGGGGACGGCAAGGTGACACACGAGCGCTGCGCCGGGACAGGCAGGACCCTCGAATGGACGGAAGGCACCATCACCCAAGCCCCCCATACCGACGAGGTCCGGCTGCCGGAGCCTGGAGACCTCTACTGGGCGCGGAAACTGGCGGACCGGTACGCCGCCTGGACGCCGACGGCACTGACCGACAAGGGCCCGTTGCGCGCCCGGGTCAAGGAAGATTTCGGGCCGGCCCTGACGCCGATCCTCCGCCCGCGCCGTCAGGAGATCGCGCGCCGGACGGAACTGAGGTACGTGCGCTTCGCGAAGGTGGCGTTGGACGAGCACCCGCACCGGATCTACTACGTCTTCCCCACGCTCGATCGGCCGAAGGTCGTGGTGCGCCCTTCGCCGAGACGCGTCTGGCAGATCGCCGGGATCATGACCGGTCTGCTCCTGCTCCTGGTGCTCGTCAACCGATTCGTCCTCTGACCGGCGGCCACGGAGCGGCGCCCCGGTCGGCGATCCATAAGCCCGTGGCCGCCTGGTTCGCGGCCATCGGAGCCGTCCCCTACCAGGGTGCCTGGTGGGGGGACGACGAGCCCATGCGTGATCCAGAATGGTGGGATGATCACGCTTGAGACTCCCCGTTTGATCCTGCGTCGCTGGCGCGAGGAGGACGTTGTGCCCATGGCCGCCGTCAATGCCGACCCCGAGGTCATGCGGTGGATCCGTGACGGCAGCGTCCTGGACGAACAGCGGACTCGCGGCAAGATCCGGGCCTGGGAGAGCCAGTGGGAGTCACAGGGCTTCGGCCTGTTCGCCGTGGAAATCCGGTCCACGGGCGAACTGGCCGGATTCACCGGCTTTTCGGTGCCCGACTTCTTGCCGGAGGTACTGCCGGCCGTCGAGGTCGGCTGGCGGCTGGGACGTTCCCACTGGGGGCAGGGCCTGGCCACCGAGGCCGCTGCGGCGGCTGTACGGTTCGGGTTCCAGGAGCGGGGGCTCGAGCGGATCGTCAGCATCACTCAAGTCGGCAACGACGCCTCCGAACGGGTCATGATCAAGCTGGGCATGCGTCTGGCCCGTGAGACCGTCACTCCCGCCTACGGTCGCCGGGTGCGGGTGTTCGAGATGTCATCCGACCGGTACGCCGCAAGCACTCGCTGACAGCGGCGAGGGGGCCGGTGGCCTGCCGGCGGACGCACGTCCTGCTCGGCGAGCAGCTCTTCCACCGTCGAGGGGTTTCTCCGGTGCCCACCATCACAGCGGTCACGTTACCGACAGCCGGCGCACCGCCTCGGGCGATTCGTGAGTGGTCAGTGCCTTGTTCGCGCCCCTGCTCGCGTAGTCAAACGTGTCTTAAGGCACACACGCGGGACACACACACGAGTGGCCTGATTTGCCCTCGCCGGGAACATACTTGAACAGGCAAGATCTTGCCGCCGGCACAGCTCCCCCGGCGTCGTCCCACACAAGGAGGGCAGGTCATATGGCCACTCACACAGCGAGACTCCGCAGAGCAATAGGCGTCGCGGTCATGACCGCGGCGCTGACCGGCCTCACTCTGGGGGCGGCGAACGCCTCCGGCTGGCCGCCGCTGAAGGAAGGGGCGTACCTCTACTCGGGCGCCAATGGAACGGGCACGGTGACGGTGGTCGATCTGAACGACCGCGACACGTGTCACACACTGCCGCAGCGGGCCCTGTCCGTCCAGGTCGTCTCCGGTTCCGCCGCGGTCGAGCTGTACGCCGACGCCGGCTGCGGGAGCAACACGCCGTGGGCCACCGGTTCCCTGGCGCAGACCAACCTCCCCTGGGCGATGCTGAGCTACCGGGTGATCAAGGCCTGACGGCCCCTCTGCCGGCGCCCGGCGTCCCTGGACCGGCCGGGCGCCGGTCCGCCGGCCACGGAGGTTCGGACTACCCCACGGGCGATTCCGGACAACCGCGTCGACGGCACGGCGGACGCTGCGCCGCGGCCCGGGCTGCCTGCCGGCCCCGCGAAGGCGGCGAGCCCCGGCCTGCGCAAGCCACCTCGCATCCGGGACTTCGCCGCCGCCTCGGCGCATGCCCATGCGCTCCCCCGGCGAACCGGCGTACATATGCCCGGAATCGCGGGCCGGGCGGTCGCGCAGCACCGTAGGACGCGAGCCGCGTACGGCAGGTTCATCCCGGCGAACGGCGCGGGACCGCGGACAGGCTCTTCACCCCGGGGAACTCGGTGCGTACCGGGTCGCCCTTCCGGTACGAGACGTCTCTCGCCCGCGCCGCCCGCCGGAACTGGCCGCGCTCCTCACCCCGGTCCGCGACATCTCCCCGACGAACCCGACCCGATCGAAGAGGCCGGGGAGCAGCAACGCGCGGGGCACGCCGGTGCACGGCGGCGGACAGCCGGACGCTCCGCCGCTGTAGGCATGTCCGCCGCGCTCTCCACCGTAGGACGGGGTCACACGGTGATGGTCTTGTACTCCGTGTAGGTGCCGAGGCCGACCGCGCCGTACTCGCGGCCGATACCACTGGCCTTGAATCCGCCGAACGGGCCGTCGAAGCCGACGGGAGCGCCGTTGACCGTGACGGTGCCGGTGCGGATGCGGCGGGCGACGGCCAGGGCACGGGCCTCGTCGGCGGACCAGACGCCGCCCGAGAGGCCGTACTCGGAGTCGTTGGCGATCCGCACGGCGTCGTTCTCGTCGTCGTAGGCGATGACGACCAGGACGGGGCCGAAGATCTCCTCCTGTGCGACGCGCATGGAGGTGTCGACGTCGGCGAACACGGTGGGCGTGACGTAGTTGCCCTGCTCCAGGCCCTCGGGGATCTGCGGACCGCCGGTGACCAGGCGGGCGCCCTCGTCGATACCGAGCTGGATGTAGGTGCGTACCCGCTCCTGCTGGTCGGGGCGGATCATCGGGCCGATGAAGGTGTCGGGGTCGCCCGGGTCGCCCACTTTCAGTGACTCCACCAGTTCCTTCAGCGCGGCCACCACCTCCTCGTACCGGCTGCGCGGGGCCAGGATGCGCGTCTGGGCGATGCAGGACTCGCCGTTGTTGAGCAAGGAGGCGAACTTGAGGCCGGCGACCGCCTTTGGGAGGTCGGCGTCCGGCAGGATGACGGCGGCGGACTTGCCGCCCAGCTCCAGGCTGACCCGCTTGAGCTGTTCGCCCGCGAGGGAGGCGATGCGGCGGCCGGCCCGCGTCGAACCGGTGAAGGCGATCTTGTCGACCTCCTCGTGCGACACGAGGTGCTCGCTGGTCTCCCGGTCGGCGGGCAGGACGCTGATCACCCCACGGGGCAGGCCTGTCCGCTCCAGCAGTCCGGCCAGGAAGCCCATGCTCAGCGAGTTCTCCGGGGACACCTTGAGCACCACGGAGTTGCCGGCCACCAGAGCGGGGATGATCTTGGAGGTGGCCGAGGAGAACGGCGAGTTCCACGGGATCACCGCGGCCACGACGCCGACCGCCTCCCGGCGCACCACGCTGCGCACCGGGGATGCCGGGTCGGAGGGCAGCGGAGTCTCCTCCCAGGCGAACTCCTCCGCCGCCCTCAGGTAGGCGTTGGCCTGCCGGGTCAGGCCGGGCTGTCCGGCCCGGGTGAACCATCTCGCCGAACCGTTCTCCAGCGAGATCAGGCGGGCGATCTCCTCCGCGTGCTCTTCCCGCAGGGCGTTGAAGCGGCGCAGGGCCGCGATCCGCTCCGCCGGCGGGGTCAGGCGCCATGCTCCCTCCTCGAACGACGCACGGGCCGCGGCCACGGCGCGGTCGATGTCCGCCGGCCGTGCCTGGGCCGCGCGGCCGATCAGGGACTGGTCGTGCGGTGAGGCGATGTCCAGCAGCTCAGGGGCGCTCGGCGCCAGCCAGGAACCACCGATGAAGAGCCGGTCGTACGTGATCACGCGCTGTCCCTCTTTCGATGCCGGGTCCTTCGACGACTCTTAAGTGTCACATTAATGTAGCACTTAATCGTTCCAGGTGTTCACTCGAGACCTGGGCCGGCGCACGCCAACGCATCCGGACCTCAGTCGAATTACTCAAGCCCGCGACGTTCCCGGACCGCGAAACGAGACGGGTGACCGATGCGTCCGCCGTTCGCCGCGGACGAGACTGCACATCCGCCGGCGGGCCGGCCGGGACGGAGGGCGCTCCTTCCCCGCCCGCCTTCCGGCGAGCGAACTAGCGTCACCCGTTTGACAGGTGACGCACCGTATGTGAAGGTCATCGCACCGAAAACCTCGGTGATCCCGTGCCACCGATGTGAGTGAACGGTTCCCAGGTACGGGCGGGACCACCGGAGACGCACGACGGAGGATTCCAGATGATCGACAGACGCACGTTCGGCAAGGCCGTCGGCGTGGGCACCGGCGCCGCCGCCATCTCCCTGCCCGTCCTCCGGACCCAGGCGTCCGCCGCGACCGCCTCACACCTGCCGAGCGACGCGGCCCCGCCCACCGTGCCCGCGCTCTCCCCCGGCACCCACACCGGTTTCCGGACGGTCAGGCAGATCAAGGCGGGCGTACTCGACACCGGGTACGCCGAGGCGGGCCCCGCCCACGGCCCGGTGGTCATCCTGTTGCACGGCTGGCCCTACGACATCCACAGCTACGCCGACGTCGCCCCGCTCCTCGCCGACCTGGGCTACCGGGTCATCGTTCCCTACCTGCGCGGCCACGGGAGCACACGTTTCCTGTCCCGCCACACCCCCCGCACCGCCGAGCAGTCCGCGATCGCCCTCGACATCATCGCCCTGATGGACGCTCTGAAGATCCGCAAGGCCCTTCTGGCGGGCTTCGACTGGGGCTCGCGCACCGCCGACATCATCGCCGCACTCTGGCCCGAACGCGTCAAAGCCCTGGTCTCCACCACCGGCTACGTGATCACCAACCTGAAGGCACAGCTCACGCCCGCGGCCCCGGCCGTCGAGCACAACTGGTGGTACCAGTGGTACTTCGCCACCGACCGCGGCAAGCAGGCCATGGAGAAGCCCGAGGAGCGCCTCGCCCTGTGCCGCTACGTGTGGACCCTCGTCTCCCCCAACTGGAACTTCGACGACGCCACCTTCGAGCGCACCGCCCAGGCCTTCCTCAACCCGGACTACGCGGCCATCGTCCTGTACAACTACCGGTGGCGCATCGGCCTCGTCAAGGGCGCTCCCCGCTACGACCGTTACGAGAGGCTGCTCGCCGACCAGCCGCCCATCCACGTCCCCACCATCACCCTCGACCCGGCCCTCGATCCCTTCACCCCGGCCGGCGACGGCACCGGCTACCGTGACCACTTCACCGGCAGGTACGAGCACCGCACCATCGCGGACATCGGCCACAACCTGCCGCAGGAGGCACCCACGGTCTTCGCCCAGGCCGTCGTCGACGCCGACCACCTCTGAGCCGCGGGCGCGGCGCGCGCACCACCCCCAGGACTCGACGTCCCAGTCGCCGAACCCGCGCCATACGGCCGACCGCGCCCGCGACCACACCACCGGGGTGGCCGCCTCCCTGGGACCGACGAAGCCCGGAACGCGATCCACCGACACGGGGCAAGGGGCGGGAGGGACCGCGTGCCGCGCCGCGGCCCCCGCCGGGAAAGCCGGGGCGGCATCGCCGACGAGGCGAGAACCCCGCGGTATCCGCGTATCCGACCGACGAAGGGACGACATGGCCGCCCACTTCGGCCCGCGCACACTGGGAGACTTCCTCAGGGCCCGCCGGGCGCAGCTGACGCCACGGGAATGCGGCCTGCCCGGGTCGGGCTCCGCGCGCCGGGTCACGGGGCTGCGCCGCGAGGAGGTCGCCCGGCTCGCCTCGATCAGCGTCGACTACTACACCCGTCTCGAACAGGGCCGCGTGCGGGCCTCGGCCGCCGCGCTCGCCACCCTGTCAGGCGCCCTGCGTCTCGACGACGACCAGCAGCACTACCTCTACGAGCTGGCCGGCCGCGGCGACGACCGACCGCGCCGCCGGGCCGCCCAGCGCCCGCGTCCCGCCATGCGCCGCCTGCTCGACCAGCTCGTGCACACCCCCGCCCTCGTCCTCGGCAAGCGCCTGGACATCCTCGCCTGGAACCCGGCCGCCGTCGCGCTCTACATCGACTTCGGTGCCGTCCCGGCCGACCGGCGCAACTACGTCCGTCTGCTGTTCACCGCCCCCCGGATCCGGGAGATGCACCGGGAGTGGAGACACGACGCCCGTGACGCCGTCGCCGCCCTGCGCATGGAGGCCGCGGCCGGCCCGGACGACGACCCCGCACTCACCCGCCTCGTGGGGGAACTGTCCTCCCGGGATGCGGACTTCCGCACCTGGTGGGCCGAACACCACGTCACCAACGCGAGCTCCGGAACCAAGCGCTACCACCACCCCGTGGTCGGCGATCTCACCCTCGACTGCGACACGTGGGCCGACCCCGAAGGCTCCGGACAACGCCTGATGGTGCTGACCGCCGAACCGGGCACCCCCTCCCACGACGCCCTGCGCGTCCTCACCTCCCGGACGCCCGCGGAGCCCGGCGCGAACCGGACGGGGACCTGACCGACGACCGCCCGGGCACCCGGTCCGGGGACATCCGCCGTGTCGCGTGGACCTCCATGATCCCGGACGGGAACCAGCCCCCGCTGTACGAGCCACCGGGCGGAGCCGGCCGTCGATCACCTGACCGCGTTCCTCCCGGTAGCCGTCACCGGCCTTGTCGGTGCCGGCTACCGGGCCGCCGTGCACGTGGGTGAGGGGCTCGCCCCGCGGCACGATGTCACTTCGGTGGCCGCACACCCCCCACCGTCACGCAGGGAGCCCCGTGTGGGTCATGGTCACATGCCGGATGTCGCGGCGGGAAACCGCGTTCTCACATGCGTCGGCGGGAGGCACCCGCCGTAGCGTGAACATGCTCGGCGAACGGTCAGGCGTCGACACTTGTCTGCACGGGGGCCCTCGGCGTGGGTAGCATGCGCGACATCATTCATATCGAGGGAGTGAACGGTTGTGACCAGCCAATCAGCCGCAACGCTCCGGTCGCGGTACATGGAACAAGCCGCGTCGGACTTGGCGGAGAACCGTCGGCGACAGCAGGAGCTGGAGGAGGAGCTCAGGGTGCTGAAGCAGGAGGAGGCCCTCCTGGCGGACATCCTGAGCCTCGCCGAGCGGTACGAAGGCTTCGCGGATCCGTCGCGTCTGCCCGAGCAGTTGCAGGAGGAACCCGTCGCGGGGAAGACGAAGGCGGCTTCCGGATCCGTCTCCCGGCGTGCGGCACCGGCCGGTTCCGCCGCGAAGGGCGGCGCGAAGGGGAAGTCGCGTCGGCCTCTGCTCGGCGACCTGCTGGCGGATCTGCTCGCCCGGCACGACGAACCGCGCCTGGCGAGGGAGCTGCGGGACGAACTCCTGGAGAAGTTCCCGGACCGCGACCCCACACCGCAGGTGGTGCGGAACACCCTCGAGGCGCTGGTCGCCAAGGGGCGCATCCGACGGCACAAGCAGCAGCGCTCCGTCATGTACACCCTTGCGAAGGCGACGCCGGACACGACGGGCGACGCGGGCTGACACCTACGTGTGACCGGCGGTGCGCGGCGTGGCCGGGAAGCGGGCCCCGTGCCGGGGGAAGAGCACGGGACCCGCGGTCGAGGGAAACGGACGACGCGCAGGACCGAGCCGGAGCGACGTGAGCGAGTGTTCAGTAGGTGGTCACGAGGGGCTTCGTCTCGTCGACGACGTATGTGGAGAGCATCATCGTCGTCACCGTGCCGACATTGCGTGCGTTGTGGATGACACCGTTCGGGATGAAGAACGGATCCCCCGTGCGCAGCCGGAGGGGCGGCCTGTCGTCGAACTCCATCAGTACGTCGCCGCGGACGATGTAGCCGACCTCGATGCCGGGATGGCTGTGCCGGCCCGATTCCCTGTGCCGCGGGATCCGCACCAGCGTCTGCACGGCTTCCCAGCCCGCGGCGGGCGAGGGGTTCTCCTGGAGCAGGGTGCGCGTGACGCCCGTGGTGGGATCGGGATCCACCGGGCGGTGGACGGGAGCACGCCCGGCGGACTCCGCCGCGGCGGCGGACGACAGGGGCGCGGCACCGAGCGTTCCGGCCGCGGCGGCGCCGCTCGTGCGGAGCAGCAGACGTCGGTTGATCATCGTGTGTCCTCCTCGTGGGGCGGTCGGAGCCGTACCGGCTCAACGACCTCGCCTCGTTCGAGGCAATCATATGTTTCGACACGTATGCAAGACCGGAAGGCGACCGTTGCAGACACATGTGTTCCCGGCCGCCGCTCGATCCCGCCGGATCACCGCAGGTGGGTGGTGAAGAAGTCGGTGAGTTTGTCGACGGCGGGGTCGACGTATTCCTTCTTGTCGTAGAGGTCGACGTGGCTGGCGCCCTTGACGCGGTGCAGTTCCCTGGGGCCGGTGGCGCGCTGGTGCGCCTCGACGGCCATCCAGGCGGTGACGGCGCGTTCGCCGATTATCTGGAGCATCGGGCGGGGGCCGATGAGGGGGACGGCGAAGAACGCGTCGTACGAGGCGAGCTTGTCGATGCTCTGCCAGGCGAGGAACTTCGCGGAACGCTCATGTTCCCCGCGCGGGGTGCAGTAGTACGCGTAGCCCTCGGCGCCGTGTTCGCCACCGAGCGCTGCCGCCTGCTCGGCCGTCCGCGGGAACATGGTCATCACGCCGGGGTCCTGGCCGCGAGCGGCGGCGGTGCGGGCCCGGGCGGCGGCGTCCAGCAGCGTCCGGAACACGGCGGGGTCCTGGGTGCCGTCGGCGCCGAGGCGGAACTGGCGGGAGGGGTCGGCCGTGCACACGGTGGCCACGGCCCTGACCCGCGGGTCGCCGCCGGTGGCGGCCAGTGAGTAACCGCCGGAGGCGCAGATGCCGAGCAGACCGATCCGTCCGGGGTCGGCCTCCTCCCGGGTGGTCAGGTAGGAGACGGCGGCCTTGAAATCCTCCACGCGCTGCGCGGGATCCTCCAGACCACGCGGCAGACCACCGGAAGCGCCCTGGTGGGCGGCGTCGAAGGCGAGGGTGACGAAGCCGCGTTCGGCCATCCGCCGCGCGTAGGTGCCGGCCGTCTGCTCCTTCACCCCCGTCCCCGGGTGACCGACCACCAGTGCCGGACCCGGAACCGGTGCCGGGGCGTCGGGAGTGTGGAGGTGGGCGGCGATCTCGATACCGGCGCTGTCGAAGGTCACGGTGGTCCGGGCCATGGGGGCGCTCCTGCCAAGACGGGTCGAACGAGGTGGCGTGCCACACCGGACGGCCGGTCCTGGAAGGCCGTGTCCCGCCGGGCACACCACCACACTCCGCCGAGTCGCGCGACGGCGGAAGAGGCAGGTTTCTGCCTGGGAAAGAACCTTCCCCCTTTCGTTCCGTCAGGCGCGCAAGTGCGCGGACGCGGGCGCGGGCGCGGGGACACCACGGCCCCTACGCTCCGGAAGACCGGGGGGAGGCCCTCGGCCCTCGCGCCACTCGGCCCCGTACCCTCCGCTGTGCGGCAGGCCGTCAGCCGGGTTCACCCCTGCCCCGGTGTCGCGGCCGGGCGCGCTGTCCGGACCGCGCGTCCGGGCGGACGTTCTCGACAACTGCCGCCCGGGCACGTCCTTTAGACTGCGGTGATCGCATGGGTCGCACGGAACCGGGGTCAGGCACCACCGCATCAACAGGGAACACCGGGCATCCGGACGTCGGCCGTTGGAGGCAGCCCGATGAAAGACCTGGTCTCGACCGTCCACCCGGCCTCGGCACGTCTGGTCGGACGCGACGCGGAGCTCTCGTTCATCGAGTCCTTCTTCGGCAACCACGAGGTCCACGGAGCGGCTCTGCTGCTGTCGGGCGAGGCCGGAGTGGGCAAGAGCGCGCTGCTCGACGCGGTGGCGAAGGGCGCCGTGGACAACGGCGTCCGCGTCCTGCGCGCGGCCGGCGTGCAGTTCGAGGCGGATATCGGCTACGCGGGTCTCAACCAGCTCCTCGTCCCCCTTTTCGACGACTTCGACGCCTTGGACAACCCGCACCGCGACGCCCTGCGGGTGGCGGTGGGCATCGGCGGCGGGCCGGCTCCCGACCGCCTGCTGACCTCCACCGCGGTACTGCTGCTGCTGCGCCGGATATCCGTCGAACGGCCTGTCCTGCTCGTCGTCGACGACCTGCCGTGGCTGGACCGGGCGACCAACGCCGTGCTCGGTTTCGTGGCCCGGCGGCTGGTCGGCAGCCGTATCGGCTTCCTGGCGGCCTTCCGTGAGGGCTCCGAGAGCTTCTTCGAGTCGAGCGGCCTGACCGAGTACCGGCTCAAGCCGCTGGACGACGCGTCGTCGGCGGAGTTGCTGGCCTTGGCCCACCCCGACGTCTCGCCCGCGGTGCGACGCCGCATCAGTGCCGAGGCGCGCGGCAACCCGCTGGCGCTGGTGGAGTTGCCGGTGGCGCTCTCCAGCGAGCAGCGCGCGACCCTGGCGGCGGTACCCACCGTGCTGCCCCTGACGGAGCGTCTGCAGGGGTTGTTCGCCTCGCGCGTGGCCGAGCTGCCCGACCGCAGCCGGGAGCTCCTTCTGATCGCCGCCCTCGACGGCACCGGAGACCTGGCATCGATCACGGCGGCGGCGGCCGGCCGGGCCACCATCGACGACCTCGCCCCCGCCGAACGCGCCCGGCTGGTGACGATCTCGGCGGACAACCGGCGGCTGGCCTTCCGGCACCCGCTGATCGGCTCCGCGGTGGTGGAGCCGGCGACCGCCGCGGAACGCAGAAGGGCCCACCAGGCGCTCGCCGGCGTGCTCGGCGACGAGTTGGAGCGCCGCGCCTGGCACCTGGGTGAGGCTGCCGTGGGTCCGGACGAGACCGTCGCGGCCCTTCTGGAGGAGGCCGCGCGTCGTCGGCTGCGGCGCGGGGACGCGCTCGGCGCGGTGACGGCGCTGACCCGGGCCGCCGGGCTCAGCCCGGCCGCGGCCGACGAAAGCCGTCGGCTGGCCGAGGCGGCCTACGTCGGCGTGGACTCCGGCGGTGAGCTGGAGGACGCCTCGCGGCTCCTCGCCGGGGCCCGGCTCGTCCATCCCGGCACCGGGCGGCACTCACTGCACGCCGCGGCGGCGTCCGCGTTCCTGCTGATCAACAGGGACGGTGACATCCAGACCGCGTACCGGCTGCTGGTCGGGGCGATCGAAGCCGGGGAGCACGGCTACGACGCTTCCGACGCCGCCCTCGTCGAGGCCCTGCACCTCTTGGTGCTGCTGTGCTGGTACGGCGGCGCCCCCGAGCTGTGGCAGCCGCTGTTCGCGTTCCTGGACCGGCTGACCCCCGAACCTCCCGAGCTGCTGTGGGTCGTCGCCCGGACCTTCGCCGACCCGGCGCGCACCGGTCCGTCGGCGCTGCCCCGCCTGACGAAGCTGATCTCCACCGTGGGAGAGGACCCCACCCGCGTGGTACGCGTCGGCACCGCCTCGGTGTTCCCCGATCTGCTCGGGGAGTTCCGGGGCGCGACGCGTCGGCTGATCGAGCAGGGCCGCGCCGGGGCCGCGCCCGTCCGCCGGCACCTGGGGGCGCTGATGCACCTGGGCCTGGACTACTACCACCTGGGCCGCTGGGACGACGCGGCGGAGCTGGCCGCCGAGGGGCTCCTCCTGTGCGCCAACCACGACTACCGCTTCTTCGCCTGGTACTTCCAGTACGTGCGGGCGGCCGTGGCCGCGGCGCGGGGCGACGCGGAAACCGCTGCCGCGCTGACCGAGGAGATCGTCCGGTGGGCAACGCCCCGCGGGGCCCACGGCGCACGGTTCTTCGCCTGCCACGCGAGAGCGCTGGCCGCCCTCGGCGCCGGCGACTTCGAGACCGCCTACCGGCACGCCCGCACGCTCAGCCCGCCCGGAACCGTGGCCCCCTACGTGCCGATCGCCATGTGGGGCACGATGGACCTGGTCGAGGCGGCCATGCGAACCGGCCGGGAGGAGGAGGCCGCGGCCCACTCGGCGGCGATGCGCGCGTCGGCGATGGCCGAGCTGTCGCCCCGGCTGAAGCTGCTGGTCCTGGCCTGCGAGGCACTGACCACGCCCGGCGAGGAATCCGTCGCCCTGTTCGACCGGGCCCTGTCCCTGCCCGTAGCGGAACGCTGGCCCTTCGACACCGCGCGTGTGCGCCTCTTCCACGGTGAACGCCTCAGACGCCTGCGTGCCACGACACAGGCCAGGGAGCAGCTGACCCTCGCGCTGGAGGTCTTCCAGCGGCTGGGCGCCGCACCCTGGACGGCGCGTACGACGGCCGAGCTGCGCGCGAGCGGCCTGTCCGCGCCGACCGCCGCCGGGCCCGGGAGTGTGACACTGACCGCTCAGGAACTGCAGATCGCCCGGCTCGCGGCGACGGGGCTGACCAACAAGCAGATCGCCGAGCGGCTCTTCCTGTCCCATCGCACCATCGGCACGCACCTCTACCAGATCTATCCGAAGCTGGGCATCGCTTCGCGTACCGCGCTGAGGGAAGCACTGTCCGGGCTCGGCCTCGACCGGGACGGCTGAGCGGGTCGGCACAGGCCGGCCACCGGCACCGTCCGCTCAGTCATTTGACGTATGCGGGGCCGCGGAGCCCCGCGCACAGTGGACGCGGGAACGGCCGTGGCGGGGCCTGCTCCCCCGGCGGCCGTACGTGAAGGCGCCGGTGCCACCGAGAGGGGAGCCGGATGCGCGGTGCCTCGGACAGCCATCCGGACATGCACTGGCCGTCGGGCTTCTCGCCCGACCAGGCCCACAGTTTCTGCCAGGCGCAGACCGTCGTACAGGCCACGCCCGGCACGGTGTTCGCTCTGCTCACCGATGTGGCGCGGTGGCCGCGGTGGGTGCCGGGCATCACCGAGGCGCGGGCCGCGCCGGTCACGAGGGCCTTCGAAGTACTGTTCTTCGGGCAGCGGTTCGAGATCTTCATGGGAGAGCACATCCCGCCCCGCCGGCTCGGCTGGTCGGGCGTCGGCACCGGTGTGCAGTCGTACCAGGCATGGCTGTTCACCGCTGTCGCGGGCGGCACCCATGTGGTGACCGCGAACGTCGCCCGCGGTCCCGCCGCCCGGGCCCTGAACGCCTCGTGTCCCCTGTGGGCTCGGCACCTGACCACCTTGTGGGTCGCGCGGCTCAGGCGGCTCTCCGAGAGCGCCCCGTGAGAGGGCCGTGCGCGGCCGGAACCATGCGGCCGGGACGATCACCCGGCCAGAGCCGCCACGAGGCGTATATGCCTCTCAGATGTGGCAGTTGACCGTATTTCCTACTCTTCGAAGAGACGGAACGTCTCTTAGCTTGCACAGTCGGTCCGCTAGACTCGGTGCGGTGAGAGCCGACGCAGCACGCAACCTGGAAGCCGTCCTGACCACCGGAGCGCGCATGCTCGCCGCCGACCCCGGCGCGAGCATCGCGAGCATCGCGGCCGAGGCGGGCGTGGACCGGCGCACCGTCTACCGGCGCTTCGCCGGCCGGGAGGAACTCCTCGCCGCCATCTACGCATGCCGGCTGTCAGCCATCGAAGAGGCCATCGAGGACGCCCGGCTGCGCGAGGCACCCGTCGCCGTCGCCCTGCACCGCTACGTCGAGAACATCATCACCGTCAACCGGACCTGGCCTGTCGACCTGGCCCGCATGCTCGCCGACGAGGCCGTCCGCGCACGCCGTGACGCGTCCGTCCGCGAGGTCGACGCCTTCCTCGAACGCGCCGTCGAGGAGGGCCTGTTGCGCCCCGGCCCGCCGCGGGGGTGGGCGAGCGCGCTGCTGCCCCAGCTCATGCACCTGGTGTCCCGGCAACTGCCCGAGCTGAGTCCCGGGCAGGCGGCGGACGTTGTCGTCGACACCCTGCTCAACGGCCTCGGGGCCTCCTGATACACCGGCGGAACCCCGACCAGGGCGAGCACCGTCGCGGCAGGTGGTGTCCGACGGTCAAGTTACTTATGTACGGCGAGCACCGAAGAGCAAGAGTAGGTCGTGTCAGCTTCCGCCACAGGGAAGGATCCCTCCGTCATGAGCGGCTACCAGCCAGGTGTGGACGCCGGCCGAACGGCACCGCGCCGTCGTCCTGAGCTGACCTTGGACATCGAGCGCGTGCTGGACCTCTCGGCCCGGCAGACGGTCAGGGCCGCATTCCGGTACGACCCCGAACTGCCCCTGATCGTGTGCGTGGAGTTCCTCATCGAGGGGGGCGGCTCACGTGCCGTGTGGCGGATCGGGCGGGATCTGCTGCACCAGGGGCTGTACTCGATGAGCGGCGTCGGTGACGTCCGGATGTGGCCGTCGCATCCGGGGGAACGGGACACCGCATGGCTCCAACTGGCCTCCGGTGACATGGCCGCGCTGTTCGAACTGCCCGTACCGCCGCTCGCGGAGTGGCTGGAGCACACCTACGCACTCGTTCCCGCCGGCGGCGAGTTCGCCGCAGTGGACTGGGACGTCACCACCGAGGAGCTGCTCCGCGGCCCCAGGACAGAGTCCGACTGACCCTGCGGCGCCGCTTCGGCGAGGTTCGCACACGGCTCCGCCGCGCCCGCACCGTCGGCCCTCCCCCCGCCGCCTCCCCGGCCGTGGTGGTCCCACCGCTCAGGGAGCCGTGCGGCGGCGCCGTGGGGTGAAGGCGTACAGGTCGAGGATCTCCGGCCGGGGGGCGATGCCGGGGCCGCCCGCCCGTATCCAGGCGGCGATGTCCTCCGTCGCGGCCGGGTCGTTGACCAGCCCCAGCCACACCGGCCGGGCTCCGGCCGCCCGACCGGCGGCGGAGGGCTGCACGACGACCACGTTGGCCTGGTCGCACACGTCGAGACAGGCGGAGACGCGTACGGGCGCCTCGGCACGCAGGCGCGCGGCGTGGTCGATTCCGGTCACCTTCGGACTGCCGCAGCAGCAGTCCCGGCACACGACGACCCGGCACGGCGCGCCACCGGCCGGTCGCGCGGTCACCTCCGCGCCGGACACCTCACCGTCCGTTGTCCCGGGCACGCCCCACACCCCTCTCTCCGGGGAGATCCGCCCCGGGGTCCTTCGAGGAGGCGACGACGTGAGTCTCCTGGCTCTCGGGTCGCGGTTCGTCCCGGCCTTCCCACCCGTCGTGGGGCAGTGGCCGTACGGGAGTCACTCACCGATCACAGTGGCGGGACCGCGCCGGATTCGCACCGGCTTCCTCGTTCCGCCGTCGCCCTGTCGCCGGTCATCATGCCACCCCGCGAGCGGATGCGCCGGAACCGGGAACGCCCCTCATGATGCACCCGGGGCAGCCTCCGGGTCACGGTCGGTCAGGACCGGGGCACCGGGAGCGCGTCGGCCAGTTCCGCCAGGCTCTCCACCCGCAGGTCGAAGGTGTCGCCGTCGGCGGGCGGATCCCCCACCGGACGGCGCACATAGGCGGTCCGCATGCCCACCGCCTGGGCCCCGCGCAGGTCCCAGGCGTGGGCGGCGACCATCAGCACCTGTTCGGGCGGGCAGCCCGCCGCGTCGGGCGCGAGCCGGTACACGTCCGGCGCGGGCTTGTAGGCGCGGGCGTCCTCGGCGGACAGGACCTGGTGCCAGCGCAGTCCGGCGTGGGCGTTGAGACGCGGCAACGCCGTCCGGGCGGCGTTGCCGAGTCCGAGGACGGGGCGGCGTCCGGCGCAGCGCGCCAGGCCGGCGGGCGCGTCGTCCCACGGGCTCAGGCGCTGACCGGCCGTCGCCAGTCGTGCCACGGCGGCCGCCCGGCCCGGCGGGCTGATCGTGGTCACCACCCGCGCCAGTTACGCCGAGGAGACGGGCTTCGCGGAGTTCGCCCTGTCCCCCGGGATCCGGGAACGGGCCCGCCTGGACTTCCGGCTGGCGAACGCCCACTACATCGCCGAAGAGCCCGCCGACTACTGGGTCTTCCGCACGACGGCGCGCTGACGAGGCCGCCGGCCCGGCACCCCACGGGCGGGGCGCACCCGCCGCCGGACACGCCCCGCCCGGCACGCCGCACCCGCTCCGCCCGAAGGACGCCCCGCTCCGTCACGGCACGCCCGCCGCGCGCCCACCCACCCAGTCCTGGAGTGCCATGTCCCGCACCCTGTTCACCTCGGAGTCCGTGACCGAAGGACACCCCGACAAGATCGCCGACCAGATCAGCGACACCATCCTCGACGCGCTGCTGCGCGCGGACCCCGCCTCGCGCGTCGCCGTCGAGACGCTGATCACGGCCGGCCAGGTACACATCGCCGGCGAGGTGACCACCGCCGCCCGATCGACCTCGCCGCCGTCGCCGAACGCGCCGGTCTGCCCGACCCGGTCCTGGTCGGCGCCGACGATCCCGAAGCCATGCTCCGGCACACCGCCACGGCGCACCGGCTCGGCATCCCGGTCGCCGCCGACCCCTCGCAGCAGCTGGCGCGCCTCGACGCAGAACAGGCGCGCCGGCTCGTCACGGTGCGCGTTGGCTGTTCACCAACGAGTACGAGGCCGCCCTGCTCCAGGAACGTACCGGCTGGACCGAGCAGGAGTTGCTCGGCCGGGTCGGCACCTGGTTCACCACCCTGGACGGCGTGTCCCTGGCCGGGGCGGGAGCCCCGGCCGTGCGGATACCGGCCGTGGCCACGCAGCACATCGCCGATCCCACGGGGGCGGGAGACGCCTTCCGCTGCGGATTCCTCGCCGGCACGGCGTGGCGGTGGCCGCGGGAGCAGGCCGCCCGGCTCGGCTGCGCCCTGGCCACCACCGTGCTCGAGTCGGTCGGCACCCAGGAGTACAAGCTGATCCCGTCCGAGCTGGTCGCCCGCATCGACCGGGCCTACGGCAGCGAGGCGGCCCGCGCGGCCGGACCGCGCCTCGTCCCGGTGCCGTGAGCACGACGCCCGTGGGCCGGTGGGCGAGCGGCCGTCGGCCGTGCGGGCGGTGGCAGCGGTCAGGCGGCGAGGCCGAGCCGCGGACCGCCCCGGTCGCGCAGTCGTCTGAAGAAGGCCAGCACGCCCGCGGAGCCGCCCGCCCAGGCGGCACTCGACCGGGCGAGAGTCGTGTCCGGGAACACGGGCCGGGACCAGGTGCCGCCGCTGCGGTCCAGGATGAGCAGGGCGACGGTCTCGGCCGCGTCCCGGAACTCCCCGGCCCCGCTCGCCTCCGCGACGTCCACCATCAGCTCGCCCACTCCGGCCAGTCCGCAGCACTGCGTGACCAGCGGCATCCGCGGTGCCAGTGTCGCGCAGGCGCGGGCGGCCCGCTGGGCGAGGTCGAGGTACCCGGGTTCGTCGAGACGTTCGGCGGCCCGGACGAGTACGGTCCCGATACCGGCGAGGCCCCGGCACCACGAGCCGTAGCGGCGTGTCGCCCCCGGCTCGGCGGCCGCCGCGATGATGTCCGGTGTCACGGCCGCCAGGCGCGCGGCGGCCTTCTCGGAGCGGCTGATCGCGTCCGGGTCCCCGGTCACGCCGCCGTATTCGAGCAAGAAGCAGGCGAGACCCGCCTCGCCGTGCGCGATGCCCTCGCGGAGTGCGGCATCGCCGGCCCTGTCCGAACCGGCCGGGGTCAGCCGGGCGGTGCCCGACGCCAGCATCCGGTCACAGCCGGCGGCGACGGCGAGGTGCCGGTCCGCCGCGTGCCGGTGACCGGCCCGAAGGGCGTGCCGGGCGAGCAGCAACCGGCCGAGGCCGATTCCGGCGGCGCCCGCGATCAGCTCCGCCTCCGGCGGTCCGCCGTCCGGTGCGCGGTCCGGCAGGCCACAGTCGCCGGACCACGCGTCCGAGTCCGCGTCCGTCGTCAGCCCCGCCTCCGTGAGGAAGAGTTCGACGCCGGTGCGCCCCGTGTAGAAGCCGGGGGGCAGGTTCCTGGACTGTTCCGCCGTCCACCGCGCCAACGCGGTGACGGCCGAACGCACCGGGGGGCGGTGCGCATGGTGGAGGAGTTCCAGTCCGAGTCCCGAACTGCCGCCGTAGACGTCGATCGAGGTGGGGACGTTCAGCCGCGCGGCCCGTACCGGGTCCGCGATCGCGTGCGCCTCACCGACGCAGAACGCGGTCGTGTGCTCGATGATCTCGTCCAGCAGGTCGTTGTCGATCCGTGGGCGTGCGATCCGGTGCGCGGTTCCGGCCGTGCCGGTGCGCAGGCGGTGGGCGGCGGCGGTCCGTACGGCCGGGTCGAAGCTCAGGAGGCCCGTGACCGACGACCGGATCCTCCGGTGGGCGCGTCCGGGCAGCGCCCGCGCCAGGCAGGCCAGGGTCCGGTCCCGGTTGGTCCCGCGGTCGGCGTCGACGATCACCGGGTCCATGCCGGTGGCGGCGAAGAAGAGGGTCGCCCCGAGGGCGTAGTAGTCGTCGGCGGGAGCGGCCGGCCCGGTCGCGCGCAGCACCGGCTCGCCGTATCCGGGGGTCGCCCCTCCCGGGCCGGTGCCGTTCCATTCGCTGATCCCGAAGTCGATGACGTGGCAGTGGCCGGGGCCGGAGTCGTCGAGCACGACGTTGTCGGGTTTGAGGTCGCGGACGACGACGTGCCGGCCGTGGATCGCGTCCAGGACGCGCAAGAGCCGGGCGGCGAGGACGGACAGGGCGTGCGCCGGCCGGGTGCCGTCGTCCCGGTAGGGGCCGTTCCGCAGGACGTCCCCGCGCAGATTCCGGTCGCCGCAGCCGGTCATCACCAGGTACTCGTCCGTCTGGTGAGCGAAGTAGTCCAGTGCGCGGGGCACGCCCGTGACGCCGTCGAGGGCGGTGAGGACCGTACGTTCGTTGCGCAGCCGGTGGCGGGCGTCCGTACCGGACTCGTCCTCGCCCACGAAGGCCCTCGCCTGTTTGACCACCACCGGCCGCCCGCATGTGCGGTCGACCGCGCGGTAGACGTTGCCCCGGGGTGTGCGCGCGATGCCCGCGGTGATCGTGTAGCGTCCGCCGCCGAAGCCGGGCGCGGACGGCTCGTCACCCTGTCCGGAGCGGACCGCGAAGGGGTCCTCGGCCCAGGGCGGGCATCGGTAGCGGCCGACGGCCAGGCCGTCGAAGATCTGGCCGTCCGGTCCGGTCATGACGGATTCGAGCCGCCCGCTCCGGCCGGTCCGGTAGTCGCCCGTGAAGGGGCCGTAACGGTAGTAGACCGGTGCCCTCGGATCGGCCCGCCGGTCGCTGACCACCCGCGGGCCCTCCCGGTCACGCAGTACGGCGGCGAGTTCCCGGGCGACCTCGACCACGGTGCCGGCCGCGGGGTAGACGGTGATCGCCTTGCCGACGGCTCCGGCGCCCACCTCCCCGGAGTTGAGGCGGCGCAGCGTATCCGGGTCCCGGGCGAACTTCACGTGGCAGACATGCCGGGACAGCACCGGCAGGACGAGCCGGATCACGGCTTCGAGGTCGCCGGGACGCGCCGAGACGTGCAGCTTCCAGCCGTGTTCCGTCGCCGGCATGCGCGGATCGTTCAGGTACGACCAGGTGTCGTCGGACCAACCGCCGCGGCCGGCGACGGAAACGGCCACCGCTACGAGTTCAGGTCACAGGAGAAGCGGGTGGTGGCGGTCACCCAGGGGTCGGAGAGACACGCCGTGGGCTCGAGGTGGTCGCGGTCGTCGTCCTCGAACACGATCGCCTCGTCGTCGATCTCCAGTGGGCCCGCGTCGCGTATTCCGTCGGCTTGCACGGCTGTGGGCATGTGGCGCCTCCATGATGTGTCGTGCGCTCGGGAGCAGGCAATGACCGACGTGGGCCGGTGGGCCCCCTGGCCAAGGACTCGCTGCACCAAGGTAGACACGGGCGCACTTACTGACAAGGGGCCGGGAGAACCGCTCGCAAGGACGCCGCCGAGGCGTGCCGCCCTCGCCCGGGGCCGCCCCCGCGCCCCGCGAGGAGTCCCCGCCGCCACCGTCCGCGCGCTGAGCGGCCGTTCACCCGACGCGCCCGGTTGCGACTCCGGTCGCACCGGCGAACCGCCCGGATGCGACTCCGGTCGTACAGAGGGCATGCCCCGGATTGCGACTCCGGTCGGATGTGGAGGCGACCTAGGGCCGATGCGGTGTCGCGTACCCCGCCCCGAGGATGGCCGGGTGACCGAGATCATCGCGGGGCTGTACGTGTCCCCTCTGGAAATCCTCGCCTCGCTGGGCGCCGTCGCGCTGGTGATGGCACGCTGGCTTCCCCCCGGCGCCCGCCCGCGCGTCACGATCGCGGCGGGGGGGTTGCTCGTGCTGTCCGCGATCGGGCTGGGCACGGTGGGGATCCGCTGGCAGATGCTCCCGGTGTTGGCGGGCGGCGCCGTCGCGTTGCCGTTCGCGCTCTCTCCTCTCCTGCGGCGCCGTACCGGCCGGCCGGCGCGGCGGGCCCGGTGGTGGCTGGCGCTGCCCGGGTCGGTGGCCTGCGCCGGACTGATCGCCACGGGTGCGGTGGCCGCCTGGGCCTTTCCCGTGCCCGTGTTCCCCGAACCGTCGGGCCGCTTCGCGGTCGGCACCCGCGTGGTGCAGTGGACCGACCCGCACCGCCCCGACAGCTTCACCGCCGATCCGCACGACCGGCGCACGGTCGTGGTCCAGCTCTGGTATCCCGCGCGGAAGAGCCCCGCGGGTGCGCGGCGGGCCCAGTACCTCGGCCGCACGGAACACGAGGCGCGCACCGTCGCCGGTGCCCTCGCCCGCACGGTCGGTCTGCCCGGCTTCCTGGTCGACGGCGTGCCGCGTGCCCGCACTCATGCGGTCTTCAACGCCCCGGTCGCCGATGGGGGCGGACGGTTCCCGGTCGTGCTGTTCTCTCCCGGGTCGGGCGGGGTGCGCACCCAGAACACCGCGTGGGCGGAGGAACTGGCCAGCCACGGCTATGTGGTCGCCGCCCTCGACCACCCGTACGACTCCGCCGCCGTCGTCCTCGCCGACGGCCGGACGGTCCGCTCCAGGACCTCCTCCACCGGGGACCGGGACCTGGACGACAAGCTGGCGGTCGGCTGGACGGCTGTCCGGGCCGCCGACCTCCGGTTCGTCCTCACCCGGCTGGAGCGTCTGGGCCGGGGGGAGAGCGCCGGGCCGCTGACCGGGCGCCTGGACACCGGTCGGGTCGCGGTCACCGGCCACTCCATGGGGGGTGCCGCCGCTCTCCAGGCAGCCCGGCAGGACCGCCGGTTCGACGCCGTCATCGATCTGGACGGCTACCCCCACGGCCCCCTCTCCCCCTCCCTCCGCCGGCCGACGCTGGCGCTCACCGCGGCCCTCACCCCCGAGACCGACCCGCGTTACCTGCCCCGGCTCGGCAAGGCACTCGAGTCCGGCACCGCGACGAGCTACCGGCTCACCATCCCCGGTGCCGCACACCTCACCTTCATGGACGGCCCCCTGTACCTGCCGCCCGTGCCGTCGATAACCGGCTCCCTGGGCCGCACCGGAAGCCCCCGTGTCGTCGCCGCGACCACGCTCGTCTTCCTGGACACCACCCTGCGGCACACACCCGGTGACCTGCCCCGCCTACTGTCGGCCTACGGCGATCTCGGCGTCCACCACCCGGACGCCGGCCGCTGATCGGCCGGCGCCGCTGTCGCGTGGCGGCGGGCCGGTGTCAGCGGGTCGCGTGCAGTTCGGCGACGTATCCGCCCGGGAACCGCACCGTCGCGGTGGAGCGGCCCTCGGCGGAGTACGGCCCCCACAGCACCTTCGCTCCCGCCGCCTCGGCCTTGCGCAGCGTGGCCGCGAGGTCGTGCACCGCGTAGCCGGTGGTCTCCCGGCCGAACGGGTAGGGAAGGTGGCCGTCGGTGACGCTGACGACGGTGTTGCCGAACGGGGAGCGCAGGGCGATGCGCCGGTACGTCCGCCCGGGCAGCCCGATGTCACCGGCGTCCGCCGACCGCCGGTCGGAGACGATCCGGCCCCCGGTGAACCGGAGGTAGGAGCCGAGGAACCCGTCCAGCGAGTCGGGCGTCAGGTAGACGCGATGGTCCGGCACGGTCTCCAACCGCGCGTACGACGGGGCTTGGGTGTGCCAGTACAGCTGGGCGTTGACGCCGCCGGGGAACTGCACGACCGCGTCCCGCCCGATGGGATCGTCGAAGGGCGCCACGACGACGTGCGCCCCGCTCTCGCGGGCCTGCCGGACGCCCAGGTCGAGGTCGCGCACGAGCCAGCCCGTCCGCTCGGTGCCGAACGGGTACGGCACGGGCGTCTTGAAGTCGAAGACGGACAGGGTGCCGACGGGCGAGAGGACCAGCTCGGACTCGGTACTGCTGGGCGTGGGGGTGACGGTCGTGACGACCTTCGCGGTGTGGGTGCCGCCGAAGGTCGCGACCCAGCTCGCGACGAACCTGTCCACGTCGCCCGGGGTGACATAGACGTGCGTGGTGTCGTACTGCGGACCGACCGCCGTGGTCGAGACCGCGGCTGCCCGCTCGGTCCGGGCCGAGGACGGCGCCCCGGAACCCACCACGCTCAGTGCCACCAGTAACGCGGGCAGCACCCATGCCATCGCCTTGCGCTTCATCGCCGTCCCTTTCCGTCGAGGCAGGTGAACCGAACGGTAGGGAACGGCGCCGGGGCGGAGTGTGCCGGCAGTGCCACAGGTGTTGCGCGTCAGCGAACAGGCCCCGCCCCGGACGTGCCGCGGTCAGACGGCCGTCCGGCGCTGCCGCCTGATCGGTTCTCCCACGCGGTGCAGGTGTGCCAGGGCCTCGCGATAGGAGCGGATCAGGCCGGTCTCGTGGTACGGCACACCGATCTCGGCGCAGTACGCGCGCACGACGACCTGGGCCCGGCGCAGATGCGGGGTGGGCATGCTCGGGAAGAGGTGGTGCTCGATCTGGTAGTTGAGCCCGCCGAGCAGCACATCGACGAGCCGGCCACCGCGGACGTTGCGGGAGGTGAGGACCTGGCGGCGCAGGAAGTCGGGCCGCTCGTCGCCGCTGAACGTGGGCATGCCCTTGTGGTTCGGGGCGAAGGTGCAGCCCAGGTAGACGCCGAAGAGGCACTGGTGCACGGCGAGGAACGCGACCGCCTTGCCGGGCGGCAGCACCAGGAACAGCGCCGAGACATAGGCCGCGAGGTGCAGGAGGAGCAGTCCGGCCTCCAGCCCGCGGTGCTTCATGGACGGTGAGCGCAGCGCCCGCACGCTCGCGACGTGCAGGTTGAAGCCCTCCAGCGTCAGCAGCGGGAAGAACAGCCATGCCTGGTGGCCGCCGATGAGACGGGCCGGGCCCCGGCTGTCGCGGGCCTGGGCGGTGGACCACACCAGGATGTCCGGGGCGACGTCCGGGTCCAGTTCCTCGTGGTTGGGGTTGGCGTGGTGGCGGGTGTGCTTGTTCATCCACCAGCCGTAGCTCATGCCGATCCCCAGGTTGCCGAAGAGCCGGCCCCACGTCTGGCTCGGCCGGCCGCGCCGGAACACCTGACGGTGCGCCAAGTCGTGCGCGACGAGGGCGGTCTGGCCGTACATCAGGGCGAGGAAGGCGGCTACCGTCAGCTGCCACCAGGTGTCCCCGAGCGCGAGGAAGGCGCCCCAGCCGGCCGCCGTCAGTGCGACGACGAGCCCGAGCCGTGCCGCGTAGTAGCCGGGGCGGCGCCGCATCAGTCCCGCCTCGGTGATGCGCCGGGACAGCCGGGCGAAGTCGCTTCCGGCTCCGGGGAGAAGGGAAGGACCGGCGGGTGTGGTGGTCGGATCCGCGATCTGCGGGGAAATCGTCATACCGTCGAGTCTCGGCGAGCCCGCCTGCGCGGGACAGCCAGCCAGGCACCGCATCGGGACGGGGGATTTCCCCAGGACCGCCGGGGGTGGTGTCACCCCACAAGCCCTCTGACGTGGGCGTTTAGCGCAGACGGCGGGTCAGCGTCCGGCGAGGGGTCCGAGGGCGTCGCTCCCCCGTGGGGCGAGGCCCGACCCGGCAACGGAGCCACCGGCGGAGTGGGCGGCGGGCCGCCGGGCGCGTACCGGGCGGGCTCCGGTGCGGCGCGGCCGGTGACACTCCACCGTGTTCACGCCGGACTGCGCCCCAGTCGGGCCGTCAGCCGGCTGCCGGGACGTCTACGCCGAGCACTTCGAGCCGCTCGATGTCCGTGTCGCGGGGATCCGCGTCGGTGATCAGTCCGCTGGCCTCCTCCCAGGGCAGGACGCGGAACCGCGAGGGCGTGCCGATCTCCTCGGAGGAGGCGGGGATGTGGGTGTCCGGGCGTGCGCGGACAGGGCCCGCTCCATCGCCGCTTCCTCGGCGTCTCCCGTGGTAGGTCCGGCCTGTGCCTACACGCCGGTGACGCCGAGCAGGCACAGGCCGGCGGAGACGTTCTGCGCGGCCTCGACCGCGGCGGCACCGCACGTGAGGCCGGCCGGGCGTGCGCGGTTCAGAGTTCGTCGGCCGCGCGGACCCGGTGGAGATGGACGAGGACGTCGTAGGCCCGCCCGAGAGCGAGGGCCGGCAGAGGGTCGGGCGTGAAGGTCGAGCCGGCGTCGTAGACCGGGCGGGGCCGGTCGAGCCAGGCGCGGGCCGGGGCGGGCGCGGTCCGCAGGTCGAGGTAGAAGTCCCGGTACCCCACCCGGTCCAGGACGTGCTCGTTCATGCCCGGGCGTGCCGCCGGCACGGTGACCGCCTTCCAGTCGCCGTCGAGGGAGGCGTCCTTGGTGAGGAAGGAGCCGCCGGCGAAGCTGAAGCCGATCGCGGCGTAATCGCGGCCCAGGCGGTCGCGGAGCGCCGCGCCCTGCGTCCGGGGGTACATGTCCGGGTGGGTGGACGCGTATCCGATGTGCCCGTTGTGAGCCGACAGCAGCATCTTGTGGCCGGTGTGGCGTCGCCACCACAGCACATTGTCGGCCATGGCCTGGTCGCGCAGGCTCTCGGCGGCGGTGACCGAGGCCGGGTCGGCGAGGTCGACGGTGGCGAAGGCGAAGGTCTGCGCGATGTTCCGGGCGTGCTGCACCGTCCACGCGTAGTCGCCGCCGGTCTGCTGCCGCCCGGCCACCAGGTCGAGTGCCTCCTGGGCGCGTGCGGCGTTCGCCTCGCGCTCCGCCACCGGCATGCGCAGGTAGGCGAAGACGTCGTCGAAGGGGCGCAGCCCGGCGTACAGCTCGGTGAGCCTCGGCAGTACCTCCGGCCGGGACTCGCGGACGGACGTCAGCACGCGCTCGAAGACGTGGTCGCCGAGCTTCGGCGCGCCGAGGTCGTCCCCCATGAAGTGGACCCGGTGGCCGGGGTGACGGCGGTTGTGCTCGCGCATCCAGCCGATCAGGCTGACGAATTCCTCGCGCTCCCAGGGGGATCCGGCCAGCGTCTCCCGCGCGATGCTCCGCGGATCGCCGGGACCGCCCTGGAGGTACTCGTCGATCCTGAGCCCCGCCGACCAGCTCATCTCCAGGGCGAAGGTGGTGAAGCCGCGCTCCTCGACGAGGTACCGGAAGACGCGTTCCTTCATGGCGAAGAACTCGTGCGAACCGTGCGTGGCTTCGCCGAGCCCCACCACCTTCGCCTCCCCGATCATGGAGCCCAGCGCCCGCAGATCCGAGGGCCCGCGGTCGGGATCGGTGGAGCGCAGCGGGTGGGCCGTCCGTTCGAGGGAACGTACGACGGCCGCTTCCCGGTCCGCCTCCGCGGAGCGGCCGGCGGGTGCGGCCGGCGCCGCGGCGGCCACCGGCGCGGCCAGTGCCGTGGCGGCGAGGATCGCCGTGAGCGCCAGGAGCCGTCGCCGGCCGGTCGTCTTCGTGTACACCTGCATCCCGATCACTCCTTGTGTGCGGCGGCTTCCCGAGCCGCTGGAATGATCTTCGTGGACGGTGGCCCGGACCGCGCTGGGGCGCTCCACCGACTTGTTCCGGGGGTTGCCCCGGGGTGCCGCGCCGGGGATATCCCCCGGCTTCGCCACGTGGGTTCAGCGCTCACCCGGGGCCCGGCGCCCCCGCCCGGCCACCCGGAGCGGTCACGGGGCCGGTCGCCTCCACAGGTCCTCGCTCGTGCACACCCGTGCGCCCATGTTGCGCTCCATCATCCGCAGCGCGGCCTGAGCGAGGTCCTCGTGAATGTGCGCCACGGCGTCCTTGGGAACGACCACGTCGAAGTGGCGGATGTGGGCGTCGAGCGCCGAGTAGAGCACGCACTGCTCGGTCACCTGCCCGGTGAGTACCAGTCGCTCGATGTCCTGTTCCCGCAGCAGGTACTCGAGGGGGGTCTCGAAGAAGACGGAATGGCGGGCCTTGAGGACGAAGAGGGAGTCCCCGTCGGGCCTCAAGGGGTCCACCAGGCAGCCGTGCGGACCGTTCAGAGCCTCCTCCAGCAACTCACCGTGATGTGATCGCCACTCGCCGAAGTTGTCGTTCACATAGATCACCGGTACCGAGAGGTCCCGCGCACGCCGCAAGAGGTCCGCAACGGCCGGAACCACCGTCCGGGCCGAGGGAAGCAGCAGGTCGGCGTCCTTGTGGTCGTAGGTGTTGATCATGTCGATGACCAGCAGTGCAGTTTTACTCACGACCACCGGGTTCCCAGAATGCACCCGTGTCCCCGCTGTTCGTTCAGGCCGGCGACGGATTCGATGGGCGGATGGGTCATGCGCGGGCTTCGGGGCCGGGGACCGGGCGGGCGGAGTGTCGGTGCAGGGCCGTGGTGCCCTGGCGGATCAGTCGGGTGGCGCGGGGAAAGTCGCGCAGCTGACCGGCCAGGAGGTCCAGTCCCGCCACGAGGGAGCCGGCGGGGACGTGCCGAGCGGTGAGGATGTCGGCGGTCCAGGTGAGGAACGCGGTGAACAGGTCGGGGTCGTCGAGGTAAAGGGAGGTGGAGAGGAAGTCGATGATGTGGGCGAGGTCCTCCGCGGTGCGTTCGCGCTGGGCGTCGCTGTATCCGCGCGCAGGGGGGAATCGATGCTCCAGGTCGCGCAGGGTCTGTCTGACGAGCTGGTGCCGGAACCGGACGACCATGGTGTATTCCTGATCGGCCAGGTGCGGCAGGTCGTCCACCGCCTGCCGGATCGCCGAGGGGTCCGGCCGCGTGGGTCCCTCGGCCAGGATGGCCACCGCGCCCCGTGCGTCGGGCGCCCACCGGTCGGCGCCCAGTAGGTGGGCGTAGCGGCCGTCCCGGCCGAAGGCGCGGCCACCGGCCAGGACGGGGATGCCGATGGCCTGGCAGGCGGTGATGGCGGCGTGAGCGGCCGGCAGATGGGTCGGGAGGGAGCCGGAGAGCAGGACGGCGCCGGGGTTGGTGCGGTGCAGATGGGCGACCAGATGCGGCGTGGGCGTCTGAGCGCCGAGGTAGTCGATCCGCCAGCCGTGCAGGGACAGGACCTCGGCGACGAGCCTGGCGGGGAAGGCGTGCCACTCGCCGTCGACGCAGGCGACGGTCACCCGGCCCCGGTGAGGCGTGCCGCGCCCGTCGCGCCGGTGGGCGAGCGAGGCGACGATCCGCTCGTTGATGGCGGTGGCGGCGTGCTCCTGGGCGACGGTGATGCGGTCGGCGGCCCATTCGGCGCCGACTCTCTCCTGCACCGGTGCGACCACGTCGAGGAGCAGGCTCTCCTCCCCCACGCCATCGGTCAGGGCGGCGTGGACGACCTCGGCGGCCGCGCGCTCGTCTCCGTCGGCCACGGCCTGCCACAGCCGCTCGGCGCAATCGGCTGCCGCACCGGCATGACTCACCGCTGCATCCTCCTGGTGTCCGTGCCGTCGGCGTGGTCGTCGACGATGGCCAAGGGGCCGTGTCTGGGGGCGCTTATGGCGACGACGGCCATGTCGTCGTGTCCCGTGCCGCCCAGCCACTGGGCGGCCAGCATCCGCACCCGCTCCACGACCGCCTCCGCCGGCAGTCCCGCGCACTCGGCGAGCGCGCGTTCGAGGCGGGCCTCGCCGAAGAGATCGTCGCCCAGCGGGCCGCCGCGGGCCTCCGTGATGCCGTCGGTGTACAGCAGGCACGTCTCCCCGGGGCCGAGCACGGTGGTGATCGTCCGGGCGGTGACGATCGGCAGCGCGCCGATCAGGGTGCCACGGGTGGCGGCTTCCTCGACCGTGCCGTCGGCCCGGACGATCAGCGGCGGCAGGTGCCCCGCACTGGTCAGGCGCAGCCGCGCCCGGCTGCCCCGGCGGCGGACGGAGGCGAGGACGAGCGTGGCGAAACGCGTGTGGTGGGAGGACAGCAGAGCGCCGTTGAGCAGGTTGAGAACGCGCTGGTGGTCTTCGGCCAGGGGGACCAGGGCGTGCAGGGTGTTGCGGATCTTGCCGGTGAGGACCGCGGCCTCCAGGCCCTTGCCGGCGACGTCGCCGAGCACGACCAGTGTCTCCTGCGACGGGTCGGCGCCGGGGTGCACGTCGTAGAAGTCGCCGCCGACCCGCTCATGGTCTTCCGCGGCCCGGTAGCCGCCGGCGTAGTCCACGCCGTGCACGGTGGTCAGCGCCGGCGGGAGCAGATCGTTCATCAGCGTGGTGGTGATGGCCGCCTGCTCGGCGTACAGGCGAGCCGCGGACAGGGCGGCCCCGGCCCGGGCGGCGAACAAGCGGGCGAAGACCTCCTCACCGTCCGTGAAGGCGCGCTCCGTGCCGGACCGCAGCAGGATCAGCGCGCCCGCGGGTACTCCATGGCCGGGCAGGGGGGTGACGATCACCGAACCGACGGCGCCGGCGAAACCGTCCGGCACCACCCAGCCCGGCAGGCCGGCAGGGTCTATCCACCGGGCCGGCGCGGGCGGGAAGCCCTGCAACGCCTCGCCGAGCCCGGGCACATCCGACACGTCGATCGCCCGCGTGGTCTGGTCGACGGAACCGCCCCGGCAGGCATGGGTCAGCACATGCTGGTTGCCCCGGGGCGGGGCGATGACCACCGCGGCCTCGGCGAGGTGCCGTGCGGCCAGGGAGGAGGCGACTTCCATGCAGCGCGGCACATTGAGCGTGGACAGCAACGCGTCGGATACCTCCGCGAGAACCTCGGAGCGGGCCTGCGCATCGCTCAACGCCGTCTCGGCCAGTCGGCGGTCGGTGCCGTCGATCAGCCACCACACCACGTGGCCCTCCCCCGCCGTGGTCGGATGCGCCTCGAAGAACCGGCCGTTGACGGAGCCCGTCAGTGGACCGGCCCCGCCGGTGCGGGGTACGCCGTCGGACAGCCGCTGGTGGGCGTCCGAGAGCCAGGACGGCACCCGTTCGTACAGCCGGTCGCCGTCCTCGGCGTCGCCCAGCAGCAGCCGAGCGGCCTCGTTCATCCGTACCAGGCCGCCGTGCCGATCGGCGATGAGCACGGGGCAGGGAGCATCGGCCCACGTCACACCGATCGTCGGATCGGCGTCGGGGGGCCGGGCGGCAGAACCGCGGGAAGCAGACACAATCGGAGGGCACGCGCCGTGCGCACCTCACCACCTTCCTGCCACAGGGAAATAGATGTCCTCCGGCAACCGTCCCTCATCGACCCCGGTCGTCGCAACCTTGCCGGGAAAGCCCTGGATAAACGCCGCATTCGGCATATCCGCACCGGTAACCTGACCATCCGGCTCGGCGATTCGCGCGCCACCCCGGCCGGTGCTGCGGAAGGCAGAGCGGTGCTCCCCGTCGTCCGACGCACCGGCGACCGCGTCACCGTCGTCCTCCCCGAAGCCTTCGACCCGCACTGCGTACCCGCCCCGCGCGCCGTGGTCGACCGGATCATCGATGATGACTGCCCCCACTTGACGCTGGACGCACCCGTGCGGCCCTCTCAGGCGTCGACAGCCGGGTCCACCGCCTGCCGACCCGCAGGGCACTGAACACCGCCATCGGCATCACCGCGCGCCCGGACAGCGACCGCCCGGACCGACGCGCGGGCGCCGGCCGGCCCAGTGCCCGGCCGGGAGCGGTGCCGTCGGATCCCCGGGCGGCCGACAGGTCAGGCGATCTCCATTCCTGTTCCGGTGTGCGGATGGTGCCGGCCGCGGTGGGCGCGTAGCCGACGAGCCTGGGCGACGGCTTCTTCGAGCGTCGTCGTGATGGTGAAGACCGAATCCAGGCCGAGAACGTCCAGGCGCCCGCGCAGGTGCTTGTCGGGCACGGTGAGGACCAGGGCGCCGCCCGTGCCGGCGAGGCGCTGCCAGAAGGCCACGAGGACCGTGATGCCCGTGGAGTCGATGCAGGTGACGGGTGCGGTGTCGAGGACGAGGTAGCGGCAGCCGCTGTCCACGAGCGCCTCACCCGCCGCGCGGACGCCCGCACTGGTGAAGAGATCGACCACGTCGGGAAGGGCCACGACGGACAGATTCGCGTCCTGGTCGATGATCTGGAACGTCATCTGCCGTCCTTCCTCGCGCCATGTGCGGCACCTTGGCCCCGATGGACGCGCCCCTGCCCCGGAACACCTCACAGCCACGCATACCCGGACCGGCCCTCGTGCAGGCGTGGTCATCGCGTGCCCGACCGGGCGTGGCGCCCCGGCCTCGGTGGCGGATCGGCCGGTGCCGCGCGGCCCGGGCGGCGGCGGGTGGTCGCGCCGGCGGCGGGCCTGCCCGAGAGGCACCCGGTACGGTCCGGCGCCGTCCGGGCTCCTTCCGGTCGTCGGCCGGATCTCGACGTCCGCGGCCCCGTCCTCATTGCCGTCCCGTCCCGTCCCCGTTTCGATGACGTACTGCCGGGGGCGTCGCGCTCCCGGCGCCACCGACGAGTGGGGGGTTGGAAACGGTGCGTCACAACGCGGGAGCGGAGAGCAGAGCAGGGCGAAGAGACCGCAGGGGTGGCCGCGGAGCGCGGCTGAGGGGCATGACCGGTGCGGCGGCGCTGACGGGCGTCGCCGCACTCGTCGTCGCGGCGGTGCCCGCCGTCGCCGTGACCGGGACGGCGCCCCCGCGGGCGCCGCAGCAGGTGGTCCCCGCACCGGACACGGACACCCCGGCCCTGGTGCAGGGCATCCGGGAGCCGGCACCCGCCACGGGCGGCGCCGCGGACGCCGCCCGCGCCTACCTGGACGGCAAGCGCGAGCGGTACCGGATATCCCACGCGGCGCGCGACCTGGTGCCCGGGGACGTCACCACGTCGCGGGGGCGGGAGACCGTCCGGCTCCAGCAGCGTCACCGCGGCGTGCCGGTGCTGGGCGGCCAGTACGTCGTCCGGATGGAACGGCGGAACGGCGAACGGGTCGTCACCGGCACCTCGGGCAAGTACTTCACCGGCCTGACCACCGGGACGACGGCCGCGATCGACGGGGAACTCGCCGTCGAACGGGCCGTCTCCCGGGTCCTCGACGACCTCGACGGCCGGCGTCTCGCCAAGGCGCCGCGCGAGGGCGAGGAGGAGGAGTCCCCGCTGCGCGGCACCGACCACGGACTGGTCGTCGTCCCCAGGGGCACCGGCGTGCTCGCCCGGCACGTCACCGTCCAGGGCACCGACCCCGCCGACGGAACCCCCGTGCTGCAGGAGGTGTACGTGGACGCCCGGGCGGGCTATCCGGTCCTGCAGTACGGCGGTATCAAGACGTTCGGTGCCCCGGACCGGCTCGCGCCGCGGCCCCCCGCCCGGGACGCCGCGGCGGCGGGCCCGGCCGGGCCGTCGGCCCCGTCCGGCGGGGAACAGGGCAGCGGGGTCAGGCTCGACGGAACGACGGTCGGCCTGGGCGTCGTCCGTGACGAGGAACGCGGCCTCTACCTGCTCCGCGACGACGACCGCATTCCCGACGAGGAATACACCGCCCGCTTCCTCGCGACCTACGACGCACGGGACCTGACGGTCGGCGACGTGAGCGGCCAGTGGCCGCAGGGACTGGCGGAATTCTCCTCCCCCGCGAAGGAGTTCGGTGCCGAGGTCACCGAGAGCGGTGGCGTCGACGCGCACTGGGCAGCCGCGCGGGTCTTCGACTACTACCGGGACCGGCACGACAGGAACAGCCTCGACGGCCGCGGCATGAGCATCGACTCGCTGGTAGGCGTCACCCAGTACGGGCAGCCGTACGTCAACGCCTTCTGGGACGGGCAGAAGATGGTCTACGGCGGTGGCGACGAGGAGTACCTGCCGCTGTCCGCCGCCCTGGACGTCGTCGGGCACGAGATGACGCACGGGGTCATCGAGCACTCGGCGAACCTGGTCTACGCCGGCCAGTCCGGGGCGATGAACGAGGCGATCGCCGACTACTTCGGCAATGCCATCGAGGCGGACGTGTACGGCCTCCCCGCCGACGACCCGGACTCCGGCCTGGTCGGCGAACGCCTGTGCCGGACCAGAAGCCCCCGGGACTGCGCCGTGCGCGACCTCGGGGACGGGCGCACCACCACCGGCTCGTTCCTCGGCCTGGACTTCCTCAACGACAACGGCGGCGTCCATTACAACGCGACGATCTTCGGCGGCGCCCTCTGGGACGCGAGGGAAGGTCTGGGCGCCGATCTCGCCGACCGGATCGTCTACCGGGCGCTGACCGAGTACCTCACCCCGCTCGACGGCTTCACCGAGGGCCGGGCCGCCGTCCTCGCCGCCGCCAAGGATCTGGGCGCCACGGCGACCGAACTCAGAACACTGCGCCGCGCCTTCACGGCCCACGGCATCGTGCCCGGCTGGGAACCGGCGCTCGGCGCGGACGCCGAGCCGCTCCTCGACCGGATCAACACCACCGGCACCGGCCTGGGCGCCGGCGGCGGCTGGTGGACGGCCGCCAAGTCCAACGAGGACGGCAGCGAGGCCTACTCCGTGTGGGCCGGACGCGCGGACGGCAGGTCCCAGCCCAAACTGATGAGCCCCAACGACGGCCGGTACCACGTCAATCCCGCCACCGACGGCAAGACGGTGGTCTGGCAGGCGTACGGCCCCGGCGGTGTGGAGGTCCTGGCCAGGCCCCTCGCGGGCGGCCCGGTGAAGAAACTGTGGTCCGGCCGCAGCGGGGGAAGCGTCACGGACGTCGACGGCGACGTGGTCACCTTCAGTTTCGCGAACGTGGGCGGACGTTCGGCGGTGGCCTACCTGAGCCTGAGGAACCCGGCGGAGGTCGTCACGTTCGGCGGCGGCACCTACCGGCGGGCGTACGCGCCCTCGGTCAGCGACGGCAAGGTCTTCTTCCGCGTGTGGCAGCGCGTGGCGCTCACGCGCGCCGTGTACGAATGGCGGATGACCGTCGTCGACGTGGCCACGGGCCGGTCCACGGTGGTCCAGGAGTACCCGAACACGGTGAGCCTCGGCCCGACGGCGGTCAACGGCACGCACCTCTTCTGGCTGCTGTCCGGCACGGCCGAGGAAACGGGGGCCAGGACGGCCCTGCGGCGCGCCGCCCTCGACGGCTCCGACGCGGTCGACCTCAGCCCGGAGACCGGCCCGGACGCCTTGTACGCCTACGACCTGACCGTCTCCGACGACAGCGCCACGGTCCTCGCCTACGATCCGGACGGCGGCCTCACCAACGAGGCGACTCCCAAGCTGCACCAGTTCGCGAGCGCCGGTGTCCCCGGCGCGCCCGGGACCTACAAGGGCCGTGTCTCGTGCAACCGCGGCGCGCAGACGCACCCCGCGGCGGTCGCCGGCGGCCAGGCGGTCTGGCTGGACTCCACGACGGGCACCACGGACGTGGTCACCCGTGACCGACCGGCCGGCCGCTGCGGCTGACCGCCGGGGGCGGGGCGAGGAAACCGCCCCGCCCCCGTAACGGTCGACCCCGCGCGGGGCGCGAGGAGGGCGACCGGACGTCAAGGGGACCGCGCCGGAAGTCTGCCCTTACGGGCACCGCATCGTGCCCGTACGCCCCTCCCCCACAACCCTCCGCACCGGGTATGCAGGAGACCACAGCGAAACGGCCGGCCCTACGATCGGAACTCCATGCGCGCGCAAGAGCCGATGAAGAGCGAGAAGCATCCGCAGGGCCCCGCCAAGAGCACGGCCGTGCGGCCGGAGGGGCGGGCGCCCGGTGCGCTTCTCAATCTGCAGCGCTCCGCCGGCAACGCCGCCGTCGTCCGCATGCTCCAGCGGGACGGGCACCGGCACGACGCGGACTGCGGCCACCGACGGCCCCCGGCGGAGCCGGTGCAACGCTCCGCCGTGCACGACGTGTTGCGTGCGCCGGGCAATCCGCTGGACGAGCCGCTGCGCCGGGAAATGGAGTCCCGTCTCGGCGCCGACTTCTCCGACGTCCGCCTGCACACCGGCTCCGCGGCCCGCGCCTCCGCCGCCGAGGTGGGGGCACGGGCGTACACCTCCGGCAGCCATATCGTCATCGGCGACGGCGGCGGCGACAAACACACCCTCGCCCATGAGCTGACGCACGTCATCCAGCAGCGCCGGGGCCCGGTGGCCGGTACGGACAACGGGGCGGGGCTGAGCGTCTCCGATCCCGGCGACCGCTTCGAGCGCGCGGCCGAGGCCAACGCGGTCCGGGTGATGAGGCGGACCCCCGAGCAGACCGCCCGGCACCACCCCGGTCCCGAAAGTGCCCCCGTGCAGCGGGAATCCGGCGCCGTCGCCCGGCACCCGGCGCACGGCACCGACGCGGCGACCCTCCAACGCTTCACCGAGGTCACCACCGTGGAGCTGGGGCGCGCACGGTTCTCGGAGAACCGGCTGTATCTCATGACCGTCACTCCCGGGGCGGACACCACCGTCCTCTGGGTCGCGGAGGGTGCCCCGGCGCCCCGGTACTGCAGGCCGACCGGGGAAAGCGGGGAGATCGAGGGGCGCGTGTACACGGAGTACGAACCGCAGACGTCCTTCCTCGCGGACTGTGCCCACACCGCCGAGGAGATCATGCACCAGCAGCGGCTGGCCCTGGGACAGGACGCCAGCGAATTCGCCTTGGGGGGCAACCAGTTCGGCCTTGGCGACAGGGAGAACGCGGAGGGCGCCACGGCCTACGCGAATGCCCGGCCCGGCGGCCCCCACGCCAACGGGGAGGAGCGGCCGGCCCCCGGCCAGGCGTTCGCCATCGTGGAGACCGCGTGGCACGGGGACTACGAGCGGCCCGCCAACGCCAGCGGGTGGCCGTACCACGTGGCGGCCGTGGTCGCCGAGGACGGTGACGACCGCATCACCGTGGAGCAGGCCGCGGACGGCAACGACGCACGGGCCCGCCAGGGGTACGAGGGCATCGTCGACATGTATACGTCGGGCACGGACCCGACCAACGGACAGGCGCTGCCGCACAGCTTCCACGGGCGGAACACCGGCGGTCCGGTGCAGCACTTCTCGGTCGGCGCGATCACCGTTATCCTCCAGCCGATCAACGTGGGCGCACTGCGAGGGGAGACCGGCCGCCGGAAGCTCATGTGACCGGTCCCGCCTCAGCCGATGATCACGACACGGGCCCAGGGCGGCGGGGTGTCCGGGACGTAGTCCGGGTCCTCCTCGTCCACGGCCCGGGCGGGGCGGGGGAAGAGGCCGACGACGGTACGGCAGGGCGGCTGCGCGGGAGGGCCACGGTGTCTGGCCGTCCGTCAGGGCGACGCTCACGTCGGGGCGCGGCCGGGAGCGGAGCGCCCGGGCGAAGCCGGAGCGCAGGCCGGTGCCCCCGCCGCCGACCAGTTCGATGTCCGCGCTGCTCGAGGTGGCGGCGATCTCCCGGGCGGCGGGCGGCGCGACCTGGTCTCCGTGGTCTCCTGCGACGCGGCGGCCGGGATCGCCGTACCGCTGTGCCGCGCCGAGGCGCCACCAGCAGTTCCTCCCGGGGCAGTTCGGCCGGATCGTGATCAACCGCCGTGAGCACCCCGTCCCGCAGCGCGATCCGGTGGACCTCGCCCCGGCAGTCCACCCGGTGCGGGTCACCGGGTCCGGTGGCCGGGGCGGCGACCGCAGCGGGACCGGGCACCGGCAGCGCCGCGGCGACGAGCGGGTGCAGCCGCCCGGCCGCGATCAGCCCGGCCCGCAGCAGTGCGAGGTCCGGCGGGACCCGGGCCGCTGCTTCCGGCAGGACCGGAAGCGCCACGGCCTCGTGCGGTGGCGACGTCTCCCGCAGCGGCCGGCACGCCGGGGCGTGGCTGTCGCCGGGGGCGACGAGGTCGAGGACGGCGCGACAACGGGCGTTGAGCCGCACGGTGAACGCCCCCGCGCGGACGCCCCTCGGCCCGCAGCAGCAGTTCCGCCTCGGCGGCCCAACGTCCCACCGCCCACGGGGCGTCGGGCACGGCGGACGGCTCCGGCGGGACGGACCGGATGGGGCCGCCGGACAAGCCGGGCAGGCCGGGAGGTGCCGCGGGCGGTGTTCCGGACGCCCCGCACCGCCACGCCAGTTCGCCGCTGCGCCCGGCGTCCCAGAGGTGCCGGTGCAGGTCGAGCCGGAACCGCCGGTCGGAGCGCGGATGCGGGTGGTGCCGCGAGGCGCCGTTGGCAGCTCCCTCCCACAGGGCCAGGGACATCCGCTGCCCGGCGTCCGCCCAGGCCGGCGGTGTCCGCACCACCAGTTCGAGCGGCGGGGCGCCGGAAGTGTGGTAACGGGCGAGCGAGAGGGTGAGGCCGGGTCTGAGTCGCCCGTCGGAGGCGATCCGGGGCATGTGCCAGCGGAGCAGATCCGGCGACAGCCACCGCGGATCCGCGCGGAGGCGGTGGACGAGGTCGGTGCCGTGGCGGTCGCGCACGGCGCGCGGATCGAGATCGACGTCGACCCGGGCGGCGGCGCAGGCCCCCGCCCAGTCACCGGCCGCACGTCGCGCGGTCTCGGTCTCGGTCTCGGTCTCGGTCTCGGTCTCGGTCTCGGTCATGGACGGTGGCACGGCGTACTCGCGTACGCGCTGCCACATCGACAGGCGGGGCGGAAACCCGTTCGCGAAGTGAAGTGCCCTCAGCCATCACCTTGCGCGGACGATTCCCCCAATCCGTACGAGGAGAAGTTCATCATCGCGGACTTCGTGACCACCCCGACGACGATCTGTCTCTCCCCGCCGGCGGCACCCGGCGGTCGCCGGGGACATCGCGCCGGTGACCGGCCGGATCATCCGTTCCTCCGAGCACGCGGCGCCGCTAGAGTGCTCGTACGTTCCTGGGACGGGGAGGGTTCGGGTTGGACGGAACAGGGGTGGACGCGGTTCCGCTGGCCCCCGGTGGAATGCCGCTGGTGGGACACCTGCCCAGGCTGGCCCGGGGACGGGCGGCTTTTCTGCAGACGTTGCGGGGGTGCGGTGATGTCGTGGAGATGCGGTTGGGGCGGCGTCCGTTCTACGTGCTGAACGCCCCCGAGGCCATTCACGACGTGCTGGTGACCCAGAGCGGGAAATTCAGCAAGGGCATGCTGTTCGACCAGGTCCGCCCCTACATCGGCAACGGGTTGGCGTCGTCCGACGGGCCGTTCCACCTCCGGCAGCGGCGCGCCGTGCAGCCGGCGTTCCACCGGGAGCGGATCGCACGGTACTCGCAGACGTTCGTCGAGGTCGCCGGAGCGCGGGTGGGTGAATGGCCGCAGGGCAGGGTCGTCGCGATGGAGCGGGAGATGCGCGAACTGGCCGTCGCGATGCTCGTACCGGCGCTCTTCCCCTTCGCCGAGGGGTCGACGACCAGGCGAGCGATCGAGGATCTCGGCGCGAGCGTCAGCCGTGACCTCGAGCTTCTCGTGCGCGGTGTTCTCCGGGCCACCATCCTGCCGCCGCCACTGGCCGTCGTACCGACCCGGGGGCGGCGTGAGTTCCTGGCCTCGGCGGCGGCCCTGCGCCGGCTCGCGGAGAAGGCCGTACGGCACGCCCGCGACAGCCCCGAGGGCGATGGTGTCCTCGCGCTCATGCTCACGCACGAGAACGGCATGTCGGACGGGGAAGCGTGCGACGAGGTGCTCACCCTCCTCGTCGCCGGTGTCGAGACCACGGCCACCACCCTGTCGTGGGCCCTGCACGTACTCGCCCGCGATCCACGGATGGCCGACCGGATGAGCGACGAGGCACGGGCGGCCGGACCGGGCGTCGTCACCCCCGCCGCCCTGCCGTACACCACGCGGTTCGTCCACGAAGTGCTGCGCCTGTACCAGCCCCTGTGGTTCATGGGGCGGCGCGCCCTGGAGACCGTGCGCGTCGGGCGCTACGAGATCCCGCGCGGGGCCGAGGTGGTCTACAGCGCCGCGACGCTGCACCGTGACCCGGCCTGCTTCCCCGACCCGCTGCGTTTCGACCCCGACCGGTGGCTGGCCAGGCCGGAGAAGAGCCTGCCCCGCGCCGCCTACCTGCCCTTCGGCGCCGGCAACAGGCGCTGCATCGGAGACGGCTTCGCGTGGGCCGAGATGCTCGCCGTGCTCTCCGCCGTCACCATGCGCTGGCACCTGCGCCCCGCCCCGGGGCACAGGGTCCGGGCGGTGGCGGACGCGCAGATCCACCCCGACGCCCTGCCGATGTCCGTCACCGCGCGGGCAGCGGGCTGACCGGGAGCGCCGATGCTGGAATTCCACCTGCGCGAAATCGGCCTGTTCGGCACCGCGCGGGCCTGGGACCCCGAGGTGCGGGGGCTGACCCGGTTCCTCCCGGACACCGAGCCGGAACCGCTCGCCGGGGCGGAACTGCTGCGGATCGAGGACGAGTGCCGCCAGGACCGGCTCGCGCTGCTCGAAGCCACCGACGAGGCCTACCGGGACAGCGCGGAGGGACGTGCTTTCGCCGCGTGGCTGGCCACGGCCCGGCCGCCGGAGCTGATCTGCACGCGCAAGGGCGACACATCACTGGAGGACGTGCGCCGGTACATCGTCCGGGACGCCGTGCAGTGGCTCGCCCTGTGGCTGGCCGGGTACCGCGCGGATCCGCTGTGGCACGCGATCGCCAAGGCGGTGGCGTTGATGGCCGTCCTGGACGACATCGTCGTTCCGCCGCAGGACGTGGCCGACGGGGTGCACCGGATCGGGGACGAGAGCCTGGCAGAGGCGCTGGACCGGGTGAAGGCGCTGGGCGGTGACCGGGATGCCCGGTGGCTCGCCCACGCCTATCAGGAGACGCTGTTCAGCGCGCGCGTCCAGTTCCACGAGAAGTGGTCCACCGCCGGGCCGGGCATGGCGCCGCCGGACCACCTCAGCGCCATCCAGGCGTACGTCGGGGAGCCGGACATCCTGCGCGCGAGTGTGGTGCGAACCTACGCGGCGGAGACCCTGCCCGTCATGCACCTCATCGCCTACTACTTTCGCCTCCCCTATGACGACCACGACCGGGCGGCCTTCCTCTCGGCCGCCGTGGCCCAGACCCTGGGCATGGACATCTCCAAGGACCAGTACGGCGTCGGCGTCAAGGAACCCACCAACTTCGGCGTCCGCCCCGGCCGGCGCGAGCAGGACGCCGTACGGCGCCGCACCGAGATCCAGCGCACCTTCCTGCGCCTGACCGCCCGCTTCCAGGACATCACCGACTTCGCCACCACGGTCTACGACCGCTACTCCCGCGTCTCCCTCTCCTACGCCAGACTCGTGGACCGGTACATCGAACGCCGTCACATGACCCGCCTCCCCATGAACGGCACCCTGTCCACGGTGGTGGACGACATTCTCACGGCCCGGTAGAAGGCCGCGGCGGGACCGGGGACTCCGGTGGGGCACAGCGCACTCGGCCGGTACCCGTAGACTGCCGACGTGGCATGCACGAGCACCCCGCACCGCTGCTTCCTGTGACCGGAAGGCGTTGAGGGCGATGCCGGACGGCGTCGCCCTCCTTGGTGTGCCTGCCGCGTGAACCACAGCTGCCCGCTTCTGCCCGAGGCGGCGAGGTTCCGAGTGCGCGTGCAGGCACGGTCCCTTCCCTTCACCCCTGCCAGGAGTGCCTCGTGCCCGTGTCGCTTCCCCCTGCCCTCGAGCCTACGCGCCCCTCCGCGAAGCCGTGACCCGCCGGGCGGCCGACGCCGTGTCCGGGCGGGCCACGGTGGTGGACGTGGGCTGCGGCACGGGTTACTACCTGTGCTCGACGGGCTGCCCGGCGCCCGTGGCCTGGGGCTGGACACATCGGTGCGCGCACTGCGCGCCGCGGCCCGCGCCCACGTTCGAGCCGCCGCGGTGGCATGGGACGTCTTCCGTCCCTTCCCGGTGGCCGACGGGGTGGCCGACGTCGTGCTGGACGTATTCGCGCCGCGCAACCCGGCCGAGTTCCACCGCGTGCTGTGCCCGACCGGCCGGCTGATCGTGGTCCGTCCCACCGGGCGGCACCTGACCGAGCCGCGCGGCCGGCTGCCCGCGATGGTCGCGATCGACCCGGCCAAGGAGCAGCGCCTGCGCCGGGCGCTCGGTCCCTTCTGCGACGCCGCCGTCACCGAACTGGTGGAGTACCCGGCGACGTTGACCGGGCCGGAGGCCGTGGACCTGGTCGCGATGACGCCGAGCGCACGTCACATGAGCGCTGCGGGACCGACCGATGACGGCTCGCTGCCCGATCAGGTCACCGTCTCCGTGCCGGCCACCGCCTACCTGCCTCGGCGACGACCGGCAACACACGCGCCGGCCGACCGGTGAGTGATGCCCTTGTCCGGCGCCCGGTCGTCCCCACGGCACCGGAGAGCGGAACGGCCGCTTCGTCTCGGACAGGCGGTCGCGGAACACCGCGTACGGGGGCTGGCCACACCCCCGACCGGCCTGCTGCCCGGATGGCCGGGCAGGCCACGGACGAGGAGGCTGAACGCATACGGATCCACCAAGCAAAAGGGAACCCTCTGTGTTCAGCTTCAAGCCGCCGCGCCGCCGTACCGCCCGCACCGCCGCAGTCGGCGCCCTCGCCCTAGCGGCCTGTGCCACCGTCCTGGCCGGCAGCGCCGGAGCCATCGTCAACGGGTCGGACTCCACCGAGAGTTACCCGTTCATGGCGGTGATCCCGGCGTCGGCCCCGGACCAGGGCCTGCGCGACGGGAACTGCGGTGCGTCACTGATCGACCGGCAGTGGGTGCTGACGGCGGCTCACTGCGTGCGGGGCGAGGGCCTCGAGCTGGACGGCATCGTGCGGGTCGGCAGCGACCACCGCAAGTCCGGCGGCACCGTACGGAAGATCGACCGGACCTTCGTCCACCCCGGCTATGTGAACGGAGACGACAAGGCCGCGAACAGGAACGACATCGCGCTGATACGCCTGGACCGGCCGGTCGCCCAGCAGCCCGTCGAGATCGCCGAGCAGGCGGGGCCGCCCGGTGCGCGGACCCGGCTCCTTGGCTTCGGCACCACCATCGACACCGGGTTCGAGTTCCCGGACCGGTTGCAGGAGCTGGACAGCCGCAGGGGTGCCGTGTCGGAGTGCGCACCCGGTTACGCGGACCGGACCCGGCTGTGCACGATCAGCACCGTGCCCGAGGCCATGGCGTGCTTCGGGGACTCCGGCGGACCGCAGGTGCGAAAGGGCCGGAACGGCCGCTGGGAGCTGATCGGCGTCACCTCGGGGCCCGGCGCCCCGAACGTGCCGTGCTCGAAGGGCCCCGGCCTCTACACCAGCGCGCCCGCCTACGCCGGCTGGATCGACAAGACCATGAGGGCCAACAGCACGCCGCCGATCGCGCGCCACGGCCGCCACACCGCCTGATCGGAAGCACCTTGTTCCCGACCGGCTCCTGACCGGGGGTGCCCCCGGCCCCGGTCAGGGGCCGGACCGCGCCCTGCGGCGCCCGCGCGTACAGCGGTGGGATCACGTGAAAGGAGCGGCGAGGCATCGGAACGCCCGGACATGGGCGGGGGGGGCCGGCAGGGGCGGGGCACCTCGTCGTGCCCCGCCCCCGGGCGGGCGGGCCGGTGGGTCAGACGGTGGCGGGCAGCGGTTCGGACGCGGGCCGTGCCGCCAGTCGGCCGGTGCGATGCAGGCCGTAGAGGGCGGCGGCGCACGTCAGGCCGAGCGCGCACAGGGTGATCCACGGCAGCGCGGGCATCCCGGCGGCGCGGGCGGCGTCGAGGGCGGCGCCCGTGCCCAGGTTCCCGACGGTGATGCCGATACCGCAGATCGTGTTGTACAGCCCGTAGTGCGTGGCGACCAGGCGGTCACCGGAGAGGCGGACGATGGTGTCCATCTCGAAGGGGTAGGCGATCATCGTGCCGACGGCCAGCAGCAGCGCGGCGAGTGTCGGCGGTACCGCCGAGAGCAGCCACAACCCGATCCCGGACTCCGGGACGGTCACGGCGGTGGCCGGCAGCAGGGGGACGAACGCCAGGCCCATGGCCGTCAGCCCGCGCACGAGTGCCTGCCCGGGCTCGTACCGCGCCTTGCACCATGCCGTCACCCGCGTCTGGCCGAGGATCGTACTCAGCCCCGAGACGGCGAAGAGGACCGCCACCGCCGCGGTGCCGAAGTCCCCGTCGCCGCCCAGCCGTCGCACCTCCAGTGGCAGCGCGAGGTAGACCTGGAAGGACAGGATGTAGGAGCCGATCATGGCGACGGAGAAGAGCAGGAACGGCCGGTTGGCGAGGATGCCCCGCCACTGGGCGAGGACGCCCGGGCCGCCGTGGCCGCGCCGGTGCCCGGCGTCGTCGGCCCGCCGGGCGGGCAGGGCCCGGATCTGTACGACGCTGAGCAGGGCGAAGATCCCCGCCGCGACCAGGCAGGTGACACGGAAGTCCACCCCGGTGAGGACCATGCCCACCAGCGGGCCGAGCAGGACCCCGGCCTGGTAGAAGACGTTGAACAGGGCGAACGCCTCCACCCTGCGCTCCCCCGCGTCAGCCGCGAGATAGGCCCGTACGGCGGGATTGAACAGCGCGCCGGCCAGTCCGGTGGCCGCGGAGGCGGCGAGCAGCGCGGGCAGCGAGTCCACCAGCCCGAGCGTCGCGAAGCCGAGGGTGCGCAGCACACACCCGGCGATGATCATCGGTTTGTAGCCGAGCCGGTCGGCGAGCGTGCCGCCGACCAGGAACATGCCCTGTTGACTGAAATTGCGCACGCCGAGGACGAGTCCGACGATCCAGCCGGCCAGTCCGAGCGTTCCGGACAGGTGGGCGGCCAGGTAGGGCATCAGCATGTAGAAGCCGAGGTTGATGGTGAACTGGTTGACCATCAACAGCCGGGCGCTGCGTTCGTACGACCGGACCTGGACGAGCAGCCCCTTCACCGGACTTCCTCCGAAGGGCCGGACACGGCGCCCGGAGTGTCCCCGTCGGCCCCGCTCCCCGCGCCGTGCGGGGCGAGGGGATCGACCACGGTGGTGCACCGGGTCCAGTGGGTGACCTCCTTCTCGTCCGGCCGGCCGATCAGCTCCGGCTCGGGGGCCGGCGGGGAGTCCAGCAGGCCGTGGGCGGCGCAGTAGTCGTCGTCGTAGACCGTCCCGAGGTACCGCTGCGGGCCGTCGGGGAAGATCGCGGCGATCCGGGTGTCCGCCGGCATCGTCCGCGCCAGCCAGCCGGCCACCAGCGCGACCGCGCCGACGCTCCACCCGCCGGTGGCGTAGTGCGAGGCGGCCAGTTGGCGGCAGGTCCACACGGCCTCGTGCGGGGCGACCCAGTGCACTTCGGAGAACTGTTCGTAGGCGACGTTGCGGGGGTGGATGCTGGATCCGAGTCCGCGCATCAGACGGGGGCGGGCGGGCTGTCCGAAGATCGTCGAGCCGGTCGTGTCCACGCCGACCACGGTCAACTCCGGGTAGAGCTGCCGCAGGACGCGGGAGGTGCCCGCCGAGTGGCCGCCGGTGCCGACACTGCACACCAGCACGTCGATGTGGCCCAGCGCGGTGGCGAGTTCGTGGGCCAGCGGGGTATAGGCGGCGACGTTGTCCGGGTTGTTGTACTGGTCCGAGCACCAGGATCCGGGGTCCCGCTCCAGCAGCCGCTCCACGCGGTCACGGCGGGCCTGCTGCCAGCCGCCCGTGGGATGGGGCTCGGAGACGAGGTCGACCCGGGCACCGTAGGCGGTCAGCAGCCGGGTCATGGACGGTTCCAGTCCCGGGTCGGTGACCAGGGTGACCGGGTGGCCGTACGCCATCCCGGCCAGCGCCAGTCCCAGGCCGAGGGTCCCGCTGGTGGACTCGATGATCCGTCCGCCGGGCCGCAGGTCGCCGCGGGACCGGGCCCGCTCGACCATGTGCAGGCCCGGACGGTCCTTGATGCCGCCGGGGTTGAACCCTTCGAGTTTCGCCCAGAAGCCCCGCCCCGCCGGGGCCAGTGGCTCCGACACCCGCAGCAGCGGGGTGTTGCCCACCAGGCCGGGCAGTGCGGAGCGGCCCGGGGTGACCGTGGCCTTGGTCAGTGCATGCATGTGTGTGGTGTCACTCTCGCTCGATGGACGCACGCTGCGGTTCCGTTCGCGCCCCGGGGCGACAGGCGGGCCGTGGGCCCGCGGTCGAAGCCGTAGGGCGCGGCAGCCGGTGGGATGGGCCGGCCGCGAGCGAGTGGTCTAGATCCGCCACCGGGCCGTACGGACGAGCGCCGCGCGGCCGGTGCGCGCGCCGCGCCGTCTTCGGGACCCGGGCGGCAGGAGGGGTCCTGCCACCGGCACGGACACGGTGCCGCGTAGGACCAGGGCCGTGGCGACGGGGGAAGAACCCTCCGCCGGCTGCTCCACCGTACGGGCGATCACGGCCGCCGCGCAGTCCTCCGCCTGGTGCGGGACGCCCGGCCCGTGAGGGTCCTCACCCACGGCCGACGAAGGGACGGTGGCGGATACGGGGACCGTCCCGGGCGCTTCCCGCGGCACGTGGTGAACGACGGCGCACAGCATGATCGCCACCGCGAGGACGCCGCGGATCGCCGAGACGAGCCCGCGCCACCGGACTGGGCTGCCGGGAGCCCGTGGGGCGTGTGTGGGGGTACGGGAACGGGTCGGCACAGGTCCTCCGCGTGCCGCTGCCACGTCTCCGGGCGAGAAGGACGGAGCGAGGCGCAGACTTGGGTGAGGGGCAGGACGGCATGGACGGCGAACGCCCCGGCCGGGCACGGGATACGACGCTCGCCGCGCGGACTGGACGAACCGGTGGCGACCGGCGGTCCCGGCCGGAGGGCTCCGTACTCCTAGACCTGTCGCACCACGGAGGCCGACCTCAGGGCCAGGGAGTACGCCCCGTCTATGGCACCGTCCGCCGCCGGGGCCCGGGGCGTCGAGGCGGCGTCCGCACCAGCGGATGCACGAGTCGGCGCCGCGGAGCAGGGTGGTCCCGGAACGGAAGCCTGCTGGGGCTGACCCGGTACGCACTGTTCCCCAGGGTGCGAGGGCTCGTGGCCGCCCTGACGGTCGCCGGGCTGCGCGGCGAACGGCGGCACGGGCTCCATGGTCGCGCCGCGAAGGCCGTCCGCAGGCAGCACCACGTCGGTCGTCGCGCCCACGGAGAGGTGGCCTCCGACACCGTCCCCGTGCGCTCCGTGCGACACGAGGATGCCGAACAGGAGCACGGCCAAGGCCAGCACGCGCGGCAGCGGACCCGCACCCGAGGGGGTCCGGACCACGCGCCGGGGCGACCGAGCCGTAACCATGCCGTGATCCTAGCGACTCGTGGGCGGTGCCCGTCCACCGATCCGGGAACACCGCATGGACGCGGCGGGCACATGGCCGGTTCACCCCGCGGGTCGTGCCGAAACGAGGTGGTCGGGCGCGGTGGGGAGGGATCGGGTAGGTTCTGCGCGAAGGCGGGCCCTGCCCTAACATGGCCGCGCCCCAACACCCGGCCCGCGAGGAGACGTTCCGTGCCGTACGCCACGACCCCGGACGGAACCCGCGTCGCCTACCAGGTCCAGGGATCGGGAACCCCCCTGGTGCTGCTCGCGGGGCAGGCCAACAGCCACCACTGGTGGGACGGGGTCCGCGGCGACTTCCACAGCGCCCACACCACGATCACACTGGACTACCGCGGCACGGGCGACAGCGACGCACCACGGCTTCCGTACAGCACGACGGGTTTCGCCCACGATGTCATCCGCGTCCTCGACGACCTCGGCATCGACCGGGCCGACGTCTACGGTACGTCGATGGGCGGCCGGGTCGCCCAGCAACTGGCCGTCCACCACCCCCGGCGGGTCCGTGCCCTCGTCCTGGGCTGCACCTCCCCCGGCGGCCGTCACGGCATCGAGCGCGGCGACGACGTACGCCGTTCACTGGCCGCCCCCGACCCTGCCGGAGCCCGGCAGGCGTTGCTCCAGCTGATGTACACGCCGGCCTGGCTCGCGGCCCACCCGGGTCCCTTCCACACCCTCGGCGACCCCACCATGGCTCCGCACGCCCGACGCGGCCATCTCCTCGCCAGCGACCGGCACGATGCCTGGGACGCGTTGCCCCGTGTCCAGGCCCCCACCCTGGTCCTGCACGGCAGCGACGATCGCCTCAACCCCGCCGCGAACGCCGCCTTGCTCGCCGCTCGCATCCCCGGTGCGCGGCCGCACGTGATTCCCGGTGCCCGGCACGCCTACTTCGAGGAATTCCGCACCACGGCGTCCCCGCCGGTCCTCGACTTCCTCGATACGGTCGCGGCCAACGCCTGAACCCCGTCGCCGCATGGGCACCGCCCTCGGCACGAGCTCGCCGGTGGTACGCGTCCGGCAGTAGTCGTCGCGGACCTTCCGGTAGCCGGGAGCCCTGACCGTGCCCAGGAGCCGGGCCCAGTGCGCGGCGTTGGTCTCGATCCCGCGGGCGACGCGGTCGCGGGCGGCCTGGTCGGGGGCGTCGGCGAGCTGCCGCGCGTGCTCCCACGCCCCCGCTCGCCAGGTGCGGAACAACTGACCGGCGGTGAGGCCGGCGATGGGGTTCCAGCGGTCGTCGGCGAGGGCGACGAGCGGGTCGTAGCGGTCGGCGACGTCCCGGACGGCGGGGCCGTAGGCGCGGTCCAGGACCGTCTGGAAGCGGTCGTAGTCGGGCTTGCGCGTGCCTCCTCCCGGACGGGTGAGGCCGAGGGCGGCCAGGACGTACGGCATGTCGCGCTGGATGTGCGCGTTGGCTCCCAGGAGCACGTCCTGCCCGGCGTTGACATCGGCCGTGCGCGCGGCCGCGAACGCCGCGTGCCAGGCGGCCGGGACGGGGCGCCCCGCGCGGTCGGCCTCGTAGGCGTCCAGGTACAGGTTGACGAAGCCGGTGTTGAGGCTCCCCGCGAGCCATGACGGCTCGTCGAAAGCGCCGCCGCCGGCGACCGCCGCCTCCAGCGAGCGCTCGAGGTGGACGTAGATGGCGGGGAAGGGCGCGCGGTGGTCGCAGCCCAGCCGGTCCCGGATCCCTTCCAGGGTGCGGCGCGCGTCCTGCACGCAACGGATGACCGTGCCCCGGCACACCAGGTGCCCGGCCGGGACCGCGGCCGGCGCGGCGGCGGAGGCGGGGCCGCCGCCCAGGGCGACGACGCCCGCCATGGCGACGGCGACGAACGTACGGACTGTGCGCGGCCGACGGCCCATGGCCCGCTCCTCCTCGTAGCTCCCCGGTGGCAGAGACGCCCATCTGCCGAAACGAGGCCGAAGGACGGGAGGTTACGGCCGACGGGGTGACGGAGCCGGGCACGCGACGGGGACGGCCGCGCGACGGAGCCGAAGGAGCGGCACCGAGGCGGAGGACGCCCCCGGAGCCGCGCCCTTCGGGTGGTGCCTCAGCCGACCCGACGGCCGGCCGGCTCCCCGCCCGGGTCGTCGGCCAGCATGACGACCGCCTTGATCCGTTTGCCCACCGGCTCGCGATGCACCTCGAAGCTCCGGCAGACGGCCATGACGATCTCCAGCCCGTGCTGCCCCACCCGTCCCGGATCGGCGGCTCGGGCGACCGGCAGCACCGGATCGCTGTCCCATACCGTCACGTCCACGGCACCGTCGCCGACGTCCAGCGTCAGCAGACAGGGGCCCGGGGCGTGTCTGAGGGCGTTGGTCACCAACTCGCTGACCACCAGCTGGACCATGCCCATCACACGGTCCGACACCGGCAACCCGTGCACGGCCTGCACATCCTCGAGGAAGGACCGGGCCAGCTCGCGCGCCCCGGCGATCTCCTCGCTGCCCACGAACGCCGCGGACACCCCCGCCGAGGCCAGGGAGTCCCGGCCCTCGCCCTCTTCCGCCTGCACCATATGGCCGCCTCGCCTGAGCATCTCGACTCGGACCGTCTGCCCCAACGGTCCGACTACAGACACGACGAACAGATGACCCGAGAAGTTGCCCCGGGACGCCGCGCACTTCCGGTTGGCGAAGGAAGCCGTCGGGGAGTGCCGCCGGTGCGTGGTGCGCATCGCCTGGCGGCTCGCCGGCGCCGACCGGCCGCGCCGCGCCCGGTGTTCGGCGGGCCCTCGGCAGCGGCACGGCTCGGCCGCATGGCACCCGCGTGATCCGGCACGTCAGGGGATCCGGGCTTCGAGGTGGGCGAGCTGGGCGGCGAGGATCTCTTCGAACGCGGCGCGCCGGTCTGCTCCGAGAGGGCGGATGTCGCGGGCGAAGTGGGCCAGGGCGGGGAAGCGTCCGGGGTCGGCGCCGAGCACCGCGACGCGGAACTGCTCCATGCCCTGTTCGTACTCCTCGGGAGTGATGGCGCCGATGCCGGCCTCGGAGACGATCAGCGCGGCGAGGAGGATCACGATGCGGTGATAGCGCACCGGGACCTCCTCGTCGGGCAGGCCGGACGCGCGCAGGGCCTGCAGCAGTTCTTCCATGACCAGGCGGGAGCCGGCGCCTCCGGACCCGTAGCGTCCCCACACCGCGGCGAGTTGGAGTTGCTCGCCGAAGGCCTCGCGCAGGCGCAGGGCGAGGGCGGTGACCCGCTGCTTCCAGTCGCCCTCGGGGTGGTAGCCCTCCATCGCGGCCAGCAGGACCCGGTCGGCAACCGCGCGCAGCAGTTCGGTCTTGTTGCGGAAGTGCCGGTAGAGGCTGGAGGAGTCGGTCCCGAGCGCTACGGCGAGCTTGCGCACGCTGAACGACTCGGCGTCGCTCGTGCGCAGCAGTTCCGCCGCCGTGTCCAGGATCTCCTCGGTCGACCATCGCCTTCGGCCAGTCATCTCGCCCCTCTCATTCCCACGCATCCTATCTGCGCACTTGGCTATGCACGCACTGCGTGCATAATGAGGACAACGCACTGTCCGGCCACAACGGCACCCGGCATCCGGCCGGGAGGGGAGAAGGACACATGAGCGAGACCACTACGGCGATACGACCGCCCGAGCCCGACTTCGCGACGATCACGGCCGAGGAACTCATCGCCTACCGCGACGCGGAGAACCGCTTCCGGGCCTCCGGCGCGGCGCGGAAGATCCTCGGCGAGCCGCACCCCGGCGCCGCGATCGTCTGGCAGCGGATCGCGCTGCCCGGCCGCGACCTACCGGTCCGGGTCTACCGGCCGGCCCCGGCGGAAGAGGACGAAACCGCGGCTCCGACCGACCTGCCACTCGTGGTCCACGTCCACGGAGGCGGCTTCGTGGGCACGGCGGTGCAGTGCGACTGGACCAACAGTCACCTGGCCGCGGAACTGCCCGCCCTCGTCGTGTCCGTCGAGCACCGCCTCCTCGCCCCCGGCAGCTCCCTCGGGGACGCCGCCGACGACGGCTGGGAGGTGCTCCGGCACGTGGTGCGGAACGCCGCCCGGTGGGGCGCCGACCCGGTGCGCGCGGCCGTCTTCGGTGAAAGCTGCGGCGCGTTGATCAGCGCACTGACGGCCATCCGGGCCAGGGAGGCCGGCCTGGCACTCACGGCGCAGGTACTGGTCAACCCCGTGGCCGACGTGACCGGGACGATGTTCGACCACCCCTCGATCACCGATTACGCGTACAGTCCGACCCCGGCCCTGCCGCTGCTGCGCTTCGTCCAGCGGCTCGCCATCCCGGCGGGAGCCGACGCCGGCGCCTTGTCGCCACTGCACGCCGAGGACCTGAGCGGGCTCGCCCCGGCGCTCGTGGTGGTGCCCACCCACGACGCGGTCGCCGATCACGGCCGCCGCTACGCCGAGCGGCTGCGCGAGGCGGGGACGCCCGTGCGGCTCTCCGAATACCCGGGAGCGAAACACGCGTTTCTCACCATGCCGGGCGTGGAGCCCCGGGCCGGGGCCGCCCGGGCGGAGATCCTCGCGTTCCTGCGTGCGGCCCTGGCACGGTGACGCGGCCCGGCCGGTTGACGCCGGGCCGCCTTTTGCCCGGCCGGGACAGGATGTGAACCTGCGGCCCGTGGGTGAAGAGCCCGGTGAGCTGCCGGGCTCTTCACCAGACATCAGCCGCGGACGATGTTCTCCGCCTGGGGACCCTTCTGGCCCTGGGTCACGTCGAACGTGACCTTCTCGCCCTCGACCAGCTCGCGGTACCCGTTGCCGGAGATGTTCGAGTAGTGGGCGAAGACGTCCGGTCCGCCGCCGTCCTGGGCGATGAAACCGAAGCCCTTCTCGGAGTTGAACCACTTCACGGTGCCGCTGGCCATACTGCGTCCTTCGATCTTGCCGGGGGTGCCGGCCGGGGTGAGTAGTGGGATCTGCCGCTGGGGAAGACGCCCGGCGTCTTTCTACCCCGGCCGGGCCGCCGTCATACGATCATCCGCCCACGAGTCGGAAGGAGTCCGGTCCGGGGGACGGCGGCCCGGGCAGTGCGACATCCGCCGGCCGGATCAGGCGTAGCGGGTCCGCAGGTGGCGCAGGTACGCGTCGGCTGTGGCGTGGCGTCGGTCCTGGGCTCCCTGGCGGTGCAGTTCGAGTCGGCCGTCGCCGTGCAGGCGCACGGTCGTCGTCGCCCGGCGCGGCGCGTGGCCGTGCCGCGCCGGGCCGTCGGGAGCGGCGGAGGCGGTGACCGCGGGCTCCTCGAGGACGGGGACCGTGGCGGGGAACATCGCCAGCGCCTCCCGGCTGGTGGACGCGGGCGGGTGCCCGGTGCGGTTGGCGCTGCTGACGTACAGCACCGGATGCTCCCGCAGGAGTGGGCGCAGGGGTTGCCACCGGGCGCCGAAGAGCAGCACCCAGCCGTCCTTGTGCGCCGGCCCCAGCCATGCCGGCCGTACGGCGCCGGCACGCAGAGGCAGGAGCACCGTGAGGTGCTCCTCCGCCAGGAGACGCTCCGCCAGCAGGACATCGGCGGCGGGCAGGTCCCAGAGGCCGCTGAGGAGTCGGAGGGTTTCGGGATGGTGTGCCCACAGGGCGACCGGCTGGCCGCCGGGGCGCCCTTTGGCCTCGTTGACGATCCGGGCCCGGGCGGCGGTCACCACATGGGTCAGCGGCTCGGGATTGGGCAGGACCACGGCCATGCCCTCCCGCAGGGCGCGGCGCACCTGTGCGAGGGAGGCGGGCGGGCGCGTCGGCGGATCGGTACTCGGATTCACGGCGGGTTCTCCTCAGGAGGGCAGGGACGGGCTGCTGCGTGATTCGGCGTATTTCCGCAGTGCAACGTGAGACGCCATGCGGAAGGTGACCTTACAGATAGGGCCAGAATCACATCAAAAGGGTATTTGATGTAGAACCCAGGCGGTACGAACACATGGTTGTGCCGCATTACTTACCCAATCCACCATACAGGTGCAATACCGACTAATTGGACTCCCGTCACTCCGGCGACCATTACTTTGCGTCGGCTTGGATTACTCCCGCCGGGTCGGCTTGCCTGCCGCGTACACGGTCGTGTTCCATTAGTGCGAAAGACGGGGGATTGAATTTCCATGGATCAGCCGCGGTATATCTGCTGTCGCACTCGGCCACCGATTTTCCGTGGGAAGGGTCTCGACGCGTTGTGGGCGGTAGGGCGTAACGGCCACGGGTGAGCGTCGGGCCGTATCCGCCGACTCAGCAATTCACCGCATCGCCGCAGCCCACGGGCGGTAAACACCCTGGGTGCCCTGCGTCAGAGGGCAGGGCTGCGCCGGGCGTATTCCGTTCCCTTCGCGGGCGGGTCGGGGTGTCCTGTCCGCCGATGCCGCGCCGCACCGAAGGGAACTGCCAAATCTCGGGGGAGATTGTCACCATGGATAAATCCGACGTGAATGGTGTCGTGCGGCGTGCGTTGGACGGAGATCCGGCCGCCTGGAGCGAACTGCTCGGCAGGTTCTCCGGGCTGGTCGGCTGGATCACGCGCGAGCACGGCCTCAGCCACGCCGATGCCGCGGACGTCAGCCAGACCGTGTGGATGAAACTGTTCGAGCACCTCGCCATCGTCCGCAAGCCCGACAGCCTGGGTGCCTGGGTGGCCGTGGTGACGCGCAACGAGTGCCGCCGGCTGCTCAGTTGCGGGCGCCAGGAGATCAGCGCCACCCATCAGGAGCTCGCCGGCGTCCTCGTCGACGCCCGGGACATCGGCGTGCCGCTGATCCAGGACGAGTGCAGCGTGCTGCTGTGGCAGACGGCCAAGACCGTTCTCAACCAACGCGGTTACGCCATCATCCGCATGCTCATGGCCGACCCGCCGGCCAGCTACGAGCAGGTGTCCCGGAGCCTGAAGATCCCCATCGGCAGCATCGGACCGACCCGGAACCGGTGCCTGGCCCAGCTTCGCTCCGCCCCGGGCATCCACGAGTGCAAGGCGATGGTCGCGTCCTGACCACCGCCCGGCACACGTGTCCACCGCCTCGTCCGTCCCGCCTGTCTCCGCCCGGCCCGTCCGGGCCGCTGCCGACGTCCCCGTAGGAGGACCATGTGAGCCCGACCAGAAGTCGCCGCCCCCGCACGCTCAGCGAGAAGGTGTGGGACGCGCACGTGGTGCGCCCCGGCGGCGGTCCCGGTGCACCCGATCTGCTCTACGTGGACCTGCACCTGGTGCACGAGGTCACCTCGCCGCAGGCGTTCGCCGCGCTGCGGTCCGCGGGGCGGACCGTGCGCCGGCCGCGGCAGACGGTGGCGACCACCGACCACGTGGTGCCCACCCGGGACTCCGGCCCGGCCGCCGCCGACCCGGACGCGGCACGCCAGATCGCGGCCCTGGGCGACAACGCCCGGCGGTTCGCCCTGCCGCTGTTCGCGCAGGGCGACCGGCGCCAGGGCATCGTGCACGTCATCGGCCCGCAGCTCGGGCTCACCCTGCCCGGCACCACCGTGGTGTGCGGCGACAGCCACACTTCCACACACGGTGCGTTCGGCGCGCTGGCCTTCGGCATCGGCACGAGTCAGGTGGAGCACGTCCTCGCCACCCAGACCCTGCGGATGGTCCGGCCGGGAACCATGAGCGTGCAGATCGACGGCGATCTGGCCCCCGGCGTCTCGGCGAAGGACCTGATCCTCGGCGTCATTCGGCGGATCGGGACGGCCGGCGGCTCGGGAACCCTCGTGGAGTACCACGGCTCCACGGTCCGCACGCTGTCGATGGAACAGCGGATGACGGTCTGCAACATGTCCATCGAGGCCGGCGCCCGAGCCGGCATGATCGCACCCGACGAGACCACCCTCGCGTACCTGAAGGGCCGCCCCCACGCGCCGCGTGGCCGGCGGTGGCAGGAGGCGGAGGCCTACTGGCACACCCTGCGCACCGACGAGGGGGCGTGCTTCGACCGGGCCGTGCGCATCGACGCCTCCACGCTCACCCCCCACGCCACCTGGGGAACGGATCCCGCGCAGAGCGCCCCGCTCAGCGGGCACGTGCCGGACCCCGCCGCGATGGCGGACCCCGAGGAGCGGCGGCGGGCCGACCGGGCCCTGCGGTACATGGCGCTGCGGCCCGGCACCCCGATGCGCCGGATCCCCGTCGACGTGGTGTTCATCGGCTCCTGCACCAACGGCCGGCTGGAGGACCTGCGCGCCGCGGCGGCTGTCGTGCGGGGGCGCCGCGTACGGCCGTCGGTGCGGGCACTGGTGGTGCCCGGCTCCACCGCCGTGAAGGAACAGGCCGAACGCGAGGGACTGGACCGGGTGTTCGCCGCGGCCGGCTTCGAGTGGCGTTCGCCCGGCTGCTCCATGTGCTGCGCGATGAACGGCGACGTCCTCGGGCCGGGGCAGCGCGCGGCCTCCACCTCCAACCGCAACTTCGAGGGCCGCCAGGGCTCCGGAGGGCGCACTCACCTGGTCTCCCCGGAGGTGGCCGCGGCCTCGGCGATCGCGGGCCGTCTCACCGCCCCGGCCGACCTCGTGTGACACCTGTGACCCGCGCGACGCGCACGACGTGTGCGAGCGACCTGTGTGACTCTCTCGAAGGGAACCCGAAGTGGAGCAGTTCGACGTGGTGCGCGGCCCGGCGCTCGTCCTGGACCGGTCGGACGTGGACACCGACCAGATCATCCCCGCCTCACGGCTGAAGCGGGTCGACCGTGCCGGGTACGCCGACGACCTGTTCGCCGACTGGCGCGGGGATCCGGACTTCGTCCTCAACCAGCCGCGCGCCGCCGGTGCCCGGGTCCTCGTCACCGGACGGAACTTCGGCTGCGGCTCCTCCCGCGAGCATGCCGTGTGGGCCCTGCTCGACTTCGGCTTCCGCGCGGTGCTCTGCGAGCAGCTGGCCGACATCTTCCGGGAGAACGCCGTCAACGCCGGCCTCGTCCCCGTCGAGTTGCCCGCCGCCGAGGTGCGGGCGGTGCGCGCCGCCGTCGCCGACGACGGCGAACGGTCCGTCGAGGTCGACCTGGTGGCACGCCGGGTCCGGGTCACCGGTACCGCGATCGACGTGCCGCTACGGCTGGACGCCGGCGCCTGCCGCACGCTGCGCGCGGGCCGGGACGCCGTCGCGGTCACCTTGCGTGACGAAGAACTGATCGACCGGTACGAGCGCCGGCGTCCCGAGTGGATGCCGCGGATGCCGGCCTGAAAGCGGAATGCCGCCGCGCCGTACGGTCCGCCGCACGGCGCGGCGGACCGGTGCGTGGATAGAATCGACGGCCCTGGGCCGCACTCACAGCAGAGGTGATTTCCTTGACCACGGCGCGCATTGTGGCGACGAGTCCGGCGGCATTCCAGGAGGCCGCCGACGTATTACGCGGTGGCGGCCTCGTGGCGCTTCCGACGTTAACCAATTACGGGCTCTTCTGTGATCCGTTCAACGCCGCGGCGGTGGATCGTGTGTTCGAGGCGAAGCAGCGCACGAAATTCGGGCCGCTGAGCCTTTTCGTTCCCGAGCCCCGGCAGGCGGAGGAGTACGTCCGTATCCCCGACGGTTTCGGCCCGGCCCTGCTGGAGCGGATCTGGCCGAGCCCCACCGCGGTGATCTGCTGGAAGAAGCATCCCTTTCCGCCGCGCATGACCCTGGGCCTGCCCACGCTCGCCGTCTGCTGCCAGGGCCCGGGCTCGCCGCTCCAGGACGTGCTGCGGCTCGTCGGACAACCGCTCGGGGCGTCCTCCGCCAACCTGTCCGGGCAGGGTGACATCGACGTCACCTTCGACGTCACCGTCCGCGATCTCGGTGACCGGGTCGACCTCATCCTGGACGAGGGAGAGACCCGGCGCGCCGGCCGCCCGCCGCAGAAGCACCCCGGCAACACCATCATCGACCTCACGTTCGCCCCGCCCCGTCTGGTCCGCCACGGCTTCGTCGCCCCCGAGGCCCTGATCCCGCACCTCCCGGACCTCGATCTGGACACGTCGGCGTACCCGGCGCTGCTGCGTAAGCGGCGCGCCGAGACCGAGGCGGCCGGGCCGGAGCCCGCCTGACGGCCCGCTCCGTCCCGGAGCCCGCCCGCCCTGCCGTGTGGTCCCCGACGGGCCGACCGGTCGCCGCGTGTGTGCGGCGACCGGCCGGCCCCGGGAGTTTCGGAGCGGGTGCGGTGCCGCGTCAGGAGCTGCGGGCCAGCAGACCCTCCGCGAAGAGGCGGAACTTCTCGTCGGCGACGACCGCGTCCCCCTGCCGGAACGCCTCCGACTTCACCCACTGCGTGGCGGCCCGCACCTGGTCGGCGTCCAGGTCGAGGTTCAGGTTCTCGGCCGCGGCCCGCACGACCCGGTCGCTGGCCAACTGGGTGAGGACGACCGTCGGTTCGATGCCGAGCAGGTCCTCCGGGTCGTAGGGCTGGAACAGGGAGCGGTCCACGAAGGGCGTGCCGGTGGAGATGGTACCGACGCCCGATCCCACCAGCGGGTCGGTGACCTTCAGCGGTGTACCGGTGGCCTCGGAGACCAGCCGCGTCAGCTCGGGGACGCGACGCAGGTCGGGGTCGGTCCACCAGAGCGGCTCGCTCGTGCCGATCAGGCCCGGCAGCCGCTCGGGCGCGTAGCTCAGCAGGAACATCAGCTGCTCGGTGCAGGCCATGCCGGACCGCTCCCCGAGGCCCAGCCACGAGCTGGCGACGATACGGATGCCGGCCCTGACGGCCTGCGCCGTGTTGGCGAGCGCCATTCCGAGGTCGTTGTGCAGGTGTGCCATGACGACGGCCTGGGGATCGGCCCGCCTGGTGACGTCCGTGTACAGCTCGTACGCCTCGTGCGGCAGGATGCCGCCGACCGTGTCGGCGAGCTGCACGCTGGCCACGCCCGCCTCGGTCAGCCGCGAGACGGCGTCGATCAGCAGTTCCCGGTCGGCCTGGGGCGCGTGGGAGAACGCCATGTCGATCGCCAGTCCGTCAGCCCGCTCGACCGCGTACCGGGCCATCTCCACCGCCTGGTCGACGGATTCCTTCGCCGACTTCTTCAGCAGCGCCTGGGACACCGCCTCGGAGCCCGGCAGGAAGTACATCAGCCGTCCGTGCGGTGCGCCACGCATCGCGGCGATCGCCGTGTCGATGTCGCGCGGGGTGCCGCGGCAGACGCAGGTCGCGCTGATCTCCTCGACCTCCTGCGCGACGCGGCGGGTGATCTCGAACTCCTCACGGCAGGCGGAGGGGAATCCGGCCGCGAACATCACGTGGCGGTGCCCGTCGGCGCCGAACATCCGCCCGTGGGCGCGGGCGAGGGCGATCCGCGTCTCCGCGTCCATCAGGGTCTTGCCCTGGGCACCGTCGCGCGCCGACTCCTCGAACACCACCAGTTTGCCCGCCTTGACGGAAGCCCGGACGGCATCGCCTTCCCACACCGAATCGTTGACCATCGCACTCTCCTCCACGTACCGCAGTCCGGCCGTTACGGCGGCCGTCCCGGCTGTGGTCCGGACGGCCGCGGCCGGAGCTGCCTCGCGAGCACCGGCCGCAGAAGCAGAGTCCGCGGGTCCCCGGAAAAATACGTGTGCCGTGGCCGTCCGCCGGGCGTATCAACGGCGCCGGCCGGCCCCTCTGCTGTGACGACCGGACAGCAGCCGTCCCTTCGGGGAACGGACAGGCATCAGGAGAGGACCCTCGCGATGGCCGCACCGATATCCACCACAGCCCAGCAGGACCCGGCCGCACGGCAGGAGGACAGTCCGAAACTCGGCTTCGGCGTCCACTTCACCGACCACATGGTGACCATGCGCTGGACGTCCGCGCGGGGCTGGCACCCGATGCGGCTCGAACCGTACCGACCGCTGGAACTCGACCCGTCGGCCCTGGGCCTGCACTACGGCCAGATCATCTTCGAGGGGCTGAAGGCGTACGCGCAGGCCGACGGGACGGTGGCACTGTTCCGCCCCGGGTTCAACGCCCGGCGCCTCAACCACTCCGCCGCCCGTCTCGCCATCCCGCCACTGCCCGAAGAGCGCTTCATCGAGGCGTTGCGGACCCTCGTCGCCGCGGACCGGACCTGGGTGCCCCAGGGCGTGGGCCGCAGCCTCTACCTGCGCCCGTACATCATGGCCGTGGAACCCACCATCGGGGTCAGGCCCGCCCGGGAGTACCTGTTCGTGCTGATCGCCTCCCCCGTCGACCCGTTCTTCTCGACGGAGGTCAAGCCGGTGACGGTATGGGTGGCGGACGACTATGTGCGCGCCGCTCCCGGCGGCACCGGCGACATCAAGTTCCCCGGCAACTACGCCGCCGCCTTCCTCGCGCAGCAGCAGGCCGCCGAACACGGTTGCGACCAGGTGGTGTGGCTGGACGCGGTCGAACGGCGCTGGGTCGAGGAGATGGGGGCCATGAACCTCTTCTTCGTCGTCGACGACGGCCGCGGCAAGCCCGCCGTCGTCACTCCCCGGCTCACCGGCACTCTCCTGCCCGGCGCGGTACGGGACTCCCTGATCGCGCTGGCGACCGACGCGGGCTACCCGGTGCGCGAGGAACAGGTGTCCATCGACCGCTGGCAGTCGGGCTGGGAGGACGGCTCCCTCCACGAGGTCTTCGCCTGCGGCACGGCCGCCGTCGTCACTCCGGTCGGCGCCCTCAAACGCGGCGCACGCCAATGGCGGGCCCCGGCCGGCACGGGGCACCCGATCACGCTCGGCCTGCGCCGGCGCCTCCTCGACATCCAGCACGGCTACATCCCGGACACCCACGCCTGGATGATGCCGGTCACGGGCTGACTCCCCGCCCACCCGCTCGCGAACCCGCCTCCCCGGCGCCTGGGGTGGGGCCCTGGCGGCCTCGGCGGGCCGCCCGCGGGTGACAGGGAACCCGTCGCCGCGGTCATGACCGGCCTCGGCGCAGCGACTCCGCCGACGGCCGCGCGGCGGGCTGTGCCGGCTCGGGGACGCCCGGTCGGGCCGGAGGGGTGGACGACGGGGCGCTCGTGAAGGCGGAGGCGATGCGAGCGACAGCGGGGTCGTCGTCGCGGACCAGTCGGCGCAGCATGTCCTGCCCGATGGTTCCCGGCAGCTCGATCAGCGCCTGGGCCAGACGTATCCGCGTCGCCGAGTCCGCGGTGGGCGCGGCGAGTTCGCCGGCCAGTGCCGTCGTGATCCGCTCCGCGCACTCGGGGTCCTCGGAAAGCGTTCCCAGGACTTCCGCCGCCTCGACGTCGTTGGAGCCCTCGACCACCATGCCGACGAGTATCGGCACGGCCGCGGACACGCCACGCCTGCCGAGCACCAGGGCGGCAAGCCCGCGCACCCTCGGGTCCGGGTCCTCGAGCGCGTCCGCGAGCACCGCGGCCGCACCCGGGGCCCCGGCCATCCCGGCGAGCGCCAGCACCGCGCGCCGTCTGATGCCGGCATCCCCGGAGCGCATGCCGGCGGTCAGTGCCGCCACGCCGCCGCCTTCCGATCGGGCGAGCGCCCAGCGCAGGGCGCCCGCGACGTTGGGGTCGGCTTCGGCGAGGACCGCCTCCGCCAGGAGCCCGGCGGGAACCGAGGCGCCCTCCGGCGGGGCCAGTACGGCCTGCTGCCTGCGCGCGGCGCTGGGCGAGTCGAGCCCCTGCATGAGCGCGACGATGCGCAGGACGTCCTGCCAGTCGGCAGGCGCGGAGGCATCGATCGCGCGGAGCCGTTCGAGCAGTTCCCGTTCCCGCTCCAAGCGGTCCTCCGTCCACCGGATGAGATCGCTGACCAGGGCCGACGGCGCGAAGGCCGAGTCCTCCAGCGCACGTCCGATCTGCTTGAGCGAGAGCCCCAGGGACCGCAGGCTCTCCACGTGGAAGATCCTGCGGACGTCTTCGGAGGAGTACTCGCGGTAGCCGCCGACGGTGCGGCCGGTCGGCCGCACCAGCCCGAGAGCGTCGTAGTGCCGGAGCATCCGGGTGCTCACCCCCGAACGGCGGGCCACTTCACCGATCAGCACTCCGTACCCTCCACGGCGTTCGTGGCCTCGGCGACTCCACCGGGCTCGGTCGTCCCCATGGTCCCAGCCGGTCCCGTCGCGGCCACGGCGGCGGCAGCGGCGCGCTCCGGGCCGAGTGCGACGACGCGCTTCGCCTCCTCGACAGCCGCGTCGAAACCGGCCGCCGGGTCCTGCCGGAGCAACTCGGTGGCTCTGGCGTGCGTGGCCACTGCCGGGTCGGGGCTCGCCGCGGCCTTCTCGAGGGCGGCCGCGACCAGGTCTCCGAGGTCCACGAGGGCCCGGCTCAGGCTCAGTCGCACCTCGCGATCGCCGCGGCCGAGCTGCCCGACCAGTTCGTCGGCCAAGGCCTTCTTCCCGTCCTCGGGCACAAGGGCGACCGCGACCCGCCACGCGGTCCGCGCGACCTCGTCGTCGGCGTCCCGCAGCATCGAGCGCGTGATCCAGGCCCACGCGCTCCTGTCACCGATCTTGGAGAGCGTGTGCAACGCCTGGCTGCGTGCCTGAGGGCGCTCGGAGGCGAGTTCCCGGCGTATCCGGGGCAGGGTGATCTCCGGCGGAAGGCGGGTCAGCGCCCAGGACAGCATGTCCCGCACGAAGAAGTCCGGCTCGACCGCGCACCGCTCGACGAGCGTCTCCAGAAGGCCCGGGCCGGGGGCCGAACCGGCCGCGAGTGCCGCCCGGAGCCTGACCGACGAGTTTCCGGCGCGCAGGGCGGCAGCCATGTCGGCGTTCTGCGGGGTTCCGTTTACGGGGTTGATCGAAACCACCTCCTGCGCTCAGGGGACACCTTGTCACCGTGTCAAGGTCAAGCCCGGCCGGTGGGCTTTCTGCGGCTCCTGCGGCCGCACTCGCCCGAAACCAGCCGAACAGACGACATCAACTGACATTTTTCGTGAACCGGGTCTCATAGGCTTGAGTGCGGCATCCACGGCGTACGGAGCCGACATCGCCACCCGGCACCCGGACGAACGAGGCAGAGCGCTCTCCCATGACTGATCCCGGTTCGACGAAGATCCTGATCTACGCCTTCAACTACGCGGACCGCATGCTGGAGGAGGTTCCCTATCTGCGGTACTCGGCCGAGCGCAGTCTGTGTTTCCTCGGGGATCTGCGCGACCCGGGCACCCGGATGGTGGTGATCACCTCGGAGGCCGTCGACCCCTACACGCTCGACTACCACCTGCGGGAGGTCTTCCGCTTCGAGGGCCAAGCCCTGGACGACGTGCGGCGCAGGCTCACCCTGCTGACCCCGGCCTCCCGCGCGCCCCGCCCGCTGGACTCGCTGGTCCTGGCGGACGAGGCGCTGGTCGAGACGTTGCGCCGGGCGGTCTCCGAGCGACCCGCCGGCGTGATCGTGGACTTCTCCGCCTCTCCCTCGACGGACGAGCTGGGCCGGCTGACCGGCGCGACGCCCGAGGAGGGCGACCACCTCTTCGTGGCCCGCTGGGGGAGCAAGGGCGGCGGCAAGGAGATCTGCCTGCGCGCCGGGGTCGCGGTGCCCGGGGGCACCTCCGAGGTGCTGCACAGCGAGGAGGAGGTGGTCGAGGCGATCCACCGGCTGTCCCAGGGCGCGGCCCCCGCGCGGCGTGCCATGGTCAAGCTCGACGCCATCACCTGGGCCGCCTCCATCGGCAACATGCTGATCGACTGCGAGAGACTCCGCCATACCGGCGACCTGTTCGCGTCGGCCGAGGTGATCCGGCTGCACGCCGACGAGTTCCGCCGGGAGCTGGCCGAACACGGCGCCGTCGTCGAGGAGTTCCTGGAGGGGATCACCGACTCCCCCAGCGGCCTCGGGGAGGTCGACCGGGACGGCACCGTACGCGTGGTCGCCTGCCACGACCAGGTGCTGACCCGCGGCCAGTACTGGGGCTGCCGCTTCCCGTGCGACGAGCGGTGGCGGCCGGCCATCGAGGACGCGGTGCGCCGAAGCGGCGAGGTGCTCGCCGGACTCGGCCACCGCGGCACCTTCGGCGTCGACTTCGTGGTCGCCGGGGACCGGGGACCGCTCGCGGTCGAGATCAACCTGCGCAAGGTCGGCCCCAGCCATGTGATCCGCTGCGCCGAGGCACTGGTGGGCGCGCGGGTCGGGGCGGACGGCATGCTGCGCGGTGCCGACGGCCGGCCGGTGTACTACACGCACCGACGGCTGCTGGAGCCCGAGACGCTCGGCAAGCTCGACCCGCGCGTCGCGGTGGAACGGCTGCGCTCCGAGGGGCTGTTGTACCGCCAGGACACCGGTGAGGGCGTCGCCCTGCACGTCCTCGGCGCGCTCAACGCGTGCGGCTTCGTGGAACTGACCGCGCTCGCCCACGCGCGGGATGCCGCGGACGCCTGCGCACGGGCGGCGCGGGCGGTGCTGACCGGGCCGGACCCCGCCGGATGACGTCGGCGGACCGCCGCACGGGCGGGCCGCCATGGTGAACTCCGTTCCGGGACCGGGCTCCTCGCCCACCGGAAGCCGGTCGTGGTCCCGTTCCCGGGACGCCCGCAGATCACGGGGCGAGCCAGTGGCATGCCCCTGCGAGCCAGGTGTCGACTCCGTCAGCAGGAGGCAACCGGCGTTGCCGGGGAGGAGTTCCCGCCAGCCTGTCCGGGTGGGAACCCGAACGTTTTCGGCCGACTCCGCGGGCCGCCTGCGCCCCATCCGTTCGGGTTTTCCGCTGCCACCCGGCGGCTGAACTGGGGCCCCGGTCTCCACCACCCGTCGGCGGACGCCGTGAACCGGCCTGTCCGGTCCTTACTTCACCGGAAGGTACCGCTGTACTCTGGCCCCTCTTGCGGCGACTTCGACTTCAGGCATCGGAGGCGAGATGTCCGGCGCGACACATGATCCGGTGTTCCCCGCGGTGGAGGCGGCGGCCTTCACCCGACGCCACATCGACGACCTGGCGGCCGGCCTGCTCGGTACCGTCCGGGTGTCCCACTTCTTCGGCCGGCCGGCGCTCGACACCATGCTGACCTCGCTGCACCGGGTGCCGGTGGTCAGCTTCGACCTGGACCGCATGCAGCATCCGATGGCCCGATTCGGTACCGCGCTCAACGACTACCGCACCCCCGAACTGGCCCTGGACGCCGGCCGCTACTGGCACGACGCCGACACCGCGCGGCGCCAGTGGGCCGAGATCCGGATGACCCCCGACCCGTTGGAGCTGGCCCTGGACGCCCTCGGCCGGGCGTGGGGGGTGCGTCCCGCACCCGCCACGATCGACGGCCGGCCCGCCTTCGTCGGCATGCTGCGCGAGGTCAATGACGGCACCTTCATCCACTACGACGACATCAACCGCGAATACCGCGGCGGGCTCTTCGACCAGAAGGTCGTGGCCCAACTCGCCTTCAACGCCTGGCTGACGGCTCCCCGCGAAGGTGGCGCCACCACCGTGTGGCGCCACCGCTGGGAACCCGCCGACGAGAACCGCCGGCACGGCTACGGCTTCCAGCCCGCCGCGGTCGAGGACGACCCGTACGTCACGCTGTCCCCCACGGCCGGCGACGCCCTGCTGTTCAACGCGAACAACTACCACATCGTGCGTCCCAGCGCCCCGGGCCAGCGACGGATCGCCCTCGCCTGTTTCCTCGGCATCACGGCGGGCGGCGAACTGATCGTCTGGTCCTGACGGTCCGTCCTTCGGGCGGTGAGCGGGGACCGTCCGGGTCGGCAGGTGGAGTCGGCCTGGGTGAGCGGACCAGCGGTAGGGCGGGCAGTCCGAGTAGTGGCCGCCGGAGCGCGGCGGCCCCGGACGCGGGGACGACGATGCGGTCAGGGAGCGGTCACCTCGAACCGGGTGATGCGGACGGAGCCGCCGAGTGCCCCGGTGGTGTAGTTGAAAAGGGCGTAGCGGTAGCCCATGAAGAACTGCCAGGCGTTGTTCAGGGTGAACGCGGGCCCGAACGGGATGAAGTTGGTGCCGTCGGTGCTGTAGGAGAACCTGGCGGTGCGGTTCGCGCCGGGGGTGATGTCGGCCTTCGCGCGCAGCCAGATCCGGCTGCCCGAGACGTTGGCGCTCGCTCTCACGGCGCCGGTGCCGGTGGTGTTCCAGCCGGCGTCCATGGTGAGACCGTCGACCATGACCACGCGGGTGCCGCCGCTGTCGCGCATGAGGCCGACGCAGGCGGAGGAGTCGCGCAGCAGGGCCAGTCCCGCCCGGTCCCCGTCCCGCATTCCGGAGAACTCCACCAGTGCCGTCGCGGTGGAGGTGGGCCCCGGAATGCGATGAGTGAGGGTGTTGCGGGCCCAGTACAGGTCGCCCGTGACGGTCGCGGTCCTCAGCGTGAGGCCGTTGCCCACCGACCACTTGGTGTTGTCGGGGTTGTGGTTCCACTCCCATTTCGGAGCCAGGGACGTCCCGGTGAAGTAGTCCACGCCCGTCATCGGCTCGACCGCGCGGGGCGGTGTGGGAACGACGGGGAGCGGATACGAGCCGCCCCAGGCGTTGTTGACGAGCTGCACGGTGGGCCAGCCGTCGGACGTCCAGGTGACCGGGGCCAGGACGGGGATGCGGCCGCCGGGATAGGCGTCGACGAACGCCATGTAGTACCACGCCCCGTACTGCGTCTGGACCAGTCCGCCCTGGTGGGGGACCCCTCCCCCGCTGACCGGGCCGGGCAGGTCGAGCAGCACCTGCCGGAGGGTGTAGGGCCCGAAGGGGCCGCTCGTCGACTTCAGGACGTACTGGCCGTTGGCGGGGCGCGTCAGGAAGATGTAGTAGCTGCCGTTGATCTTGTAGAAGCGGGAGCCCTCCAGGGTCCCGATGTTCGACGGGGTGCTGAACACCTGCTGGGTACGCACCTGGGTACGGCCGTCCGCGGAGAGCTGCGCCACGTTGATCGTGGTGTTGCCGTACGCGACGTACAGGGTGTCGTCGGTGTCCACGAGCATGCCCGCGTCGTAGTAGGCGGTGCCGATGGTGGCCAGCCGGCTCCAGGGACCTTCGACGGCGGACGCCGTGTACAGGTACGTTCTGGCGAAGTCGATCTGGCCCACCCAGTAGAACGTCTTGTTGGACGGACGGTAGGCCAGTGACGAGGCCCAGATGCCCCGGACGTAACCGCGGGCGCCGTTGAGGTCGTACTTGGAGCCGAAGTCCAGCACCGGCACCGAATGGCCGGCGAACTCCCAGTTCACCAGGTCGTACGAGCGCAGGATCGGCGCACCGGGTGAGTAGTGCATGGTCGAGGCCGAGCAGTAGTACGTGTCGCCCACGCGGATGATGTCGATGTCCGCGAAGTCCTGCCAGAGCACGGGGTTGGCGTAGGTCGTGGCGCGGACCGGGGCGGGTGCGGCGGGCTGCGCGGCGGACGCCGGCCCGGCCGTCACGGCGGGCAGCACGCCTCCCGCGACCAGGCCGGTGCCCGCCGCGAGCGCGGCACGACGATTCACCGAATGACGTGACCATGACATATATGGACTCCTCGTGTCGTCGGCGCGCCGGGCCGGAGGGACAAGCCGCGGCACCCCAGGCGTTCGGTTCGGTTTTTCGAACGTGCTTCGGCTGATCGGACGTTAAGGATCGTAGAGAGCCCCTGGGGTCCGTCAACCCCTCTGCATCATTCGATGAGGGCACCGAAACATTGCGGCGTATCGGCCAGTGGAGAGCGGGACGGCGCTGTTGCGCACCCCGGGGGCGCGGCCCGGCGGCCCGCCTCGTACGCTGCCCTCATGGCATCCATCCCTGTCTCTCCTGCTCAGGCACTCGACGCCCTGCTCGACGGAAACCAGCGCTTCGTTTCCGGAACCCCGCGGCACCCCAACCAGGACGCCGCGCGGCGGGCCGAACTCGCCCCGGCCCAGAAGCCCTTCGCGGTCCTGTTGGGATGCTCCGACTCCAGGCTGGCCGCCGAGATCATCTTCGACCAGGGCCTGGGGGACCTGTTCGTGGTGCGCACCGCCGGTCACGTCCTGGGTCCGGAGGTGCTCGGCAGCATCGAGTACGGCACCAGCGTGCTGGACTGCCGCCTCGTCGTGGTCCTCGGGCACGACTCGTGCGGCGCCGTCGCGGCGGCCCGCGCCGCCATCGAGGACGGTGCGTCGGCGACCGGATACGTCCGCGACGTCGTCGAGCGCGTCACCCCCAGCGTGCTCGCCGCCCGCGCGGCCGGCCTCACCGAGGACAGCCACCTCATCGACACCCACATCGAGCACACCGTCGATCTGCTCCTGGACCGCTCCCGTGTCCTGGCCGACCAGGTCGCCGCCGGCCACACCGGCGTCGTCGGCCTCGCCTACCGTCTCGCCGAAGGCAGCGCCCGCCTCGTCACCGCGCACGGCGTCCCCGGCGCGACCGCGTCCACCGCGCACGCCGGCTGATCACCCACCCGGCCGAACCGCCCATCGGCACCACCAGCGGCTGCGGACTCCGCACGCCGCTGGTGGTCGTACCAAGCGGAAACCGGCAGGCCGCGCGTTCACGACGAGGACCGCGCCGCCTCCCGGCCCGCCGAAGGCCACCAGCGGGACAACAGGTCCGGGCCGGTCGGGCCTGCGGGAGCACGACCGGGTTCGCCCTCCCGGCAGGCGACGGCGATCAGGACGGCCGTCGGCGCGGCGCGTGGGCGTACGCAGACGGCATCCGGGATGGCCCGGACGACGATCCGCATGGTGATGCCGCCGGCCTTGTGCCTGGCGGATGCCTCACACCGGGTGGCCCGCGTGAACCACGGCCCGGCGTCCCCGGCTCGCCGCCAGCACCTCCGGCAGCGGCAGCGACAGCGCTTGGGCCAGTTCCGTGAGTTCTGCCCGCGTCGGGCGGATCGGGCCTTCGGCTCCGTCCTCGACGAACGCCTTGACGCGCGGGACGCGGATTCCGGTGGCGTAGGCGATCGCCTCGGCACTCAGGCGCTGCCGGCGCAGCGCGTGCGCGAGCAATTCGGCCAGTTCCATGGTCCACCTTCCTCTGGCTCCTCCAGCCGGTCCGGTCGCACACGGCCTTGGACGCCGCCCCGCGCCGGCCGGCTGCCCGGACTCATGCGTCACGTATGCCCGGTCTGCGGTGTGGCATGAGTCGCAATCCCGGCGACATACCGGTGCCGGAACCGGGACGGCCGGAATCCTGGCAAGGGGCCACGAAGGCGATCAGGCGGCCGCGCGTCGGCCTGGGCGGGCCGGCGCCTCCAAAAGCGTCACGCGTGCCGGGCGTGGCGGGCCGGGCGCGCGGTGGCGATGCCGTACAGCCGCCAGGCGGTGCCGAGTGCCAACGCGCCCGAGACCAGCGCGTAGAGGCCGATGACCTGTGCGAGCGTGACCGCCCCCATGTCCGGCCGAGCCCAGATCAGCGCCCCGGCGACCACGGAGGCGGCGCCGGCCAGGAACAAGAGCCACTCGTGATGCAGTTCCCGGCGGAAGTGCACCGCCGCCCAGATCTCCGTGATGCCGGTGATCACCGCCCACGCGCCCACCAGGGTGATCAGCGCCAGCGCGGTCACGCCGGGCCAGGCGATGGTGATCACCCCGGCCACGATGCCCAGGACACCGCCGGCCGCGTGCGCCAGCCGGTGCGCTGTGCCGCCTTCCTCGCGGACGGAACTCGCCAGCAGCGCCAGCCCGTCGACGAGCGCGTACACGCCGAACAGCAGAGCCAGTGCCAGTACCGTCACGCCCGGCCACACCAGCGCCACGAGCCCGAACGACAAGGCCGCCGCGCCCCGCAGTACCAGCATCCACATCAGCTGTCGACGCACTCGCTCGTCCCTTCGCTCGACCGAACCGATTCGCCCCTCCTACCCCGGGTTCTCCGGCTTATCGGCCTACGGCGGGGGGAGGCGCGGCGCCACGAAGGCACCGCGGCGTACGGCATCGTCCGCCTGGCCGGGGTGCCGTCCTGGTCGTCGGCCGGAGGTGGACGCGGGCGCCGTCGACCTGGAGCCGGTGCTGGAGCACGATGCCGGCCCGGGCTCGGTCAACGCCGGCCTGCGTCACCCCCGTCAGGCCGTCGCCGTGCTCGCCAGGGCGGATGAGCCCCGGGCGCGGGGTGATGCGGCCGGGACAGAGCGAGGGAGGCGCCGAGGAGCTTGCGCAGTGCGATCACCGCTGCCGCCAGGAGGACGCTGTCCCATGACGGCTCGCCGGCCAGTCGCAGCAGGCCGGCGGCGGTCAGGAAATCCAGCAGCACGGCCAGGGCCCCTCGCACGGTGCGCGTCAGGCGCCAGGCCGCTGCCGCGGCGGCGAGGCCGAGGGCGGTGATCAGCACAGCCGCCGTCTGTGGCCACGCGTTCATCCCGGCAGGTCCTTGGCGCCGTGCGAGGGCGCCGCCTCTCCTCGTTCGAGTTCGGCCCTCTCCTGAGCGATCTCCCGGCCGAGGAAGTAGTTCAGCGCGGTCCGGATGGCCGCGATGGCCGCCAGCTGGCCGATCTCCGTGAAGCTCGGCGCGACCGCCGTGCGCAGCACGTCACCGGCGAGCTGGAACTCCAGGCCCAGCACGAGGAAGCGGCCCAGGCTCAGCCTGATCCGGTTAAACCCCGCCACCTTGCCGCGTCCTCGCGTGCCCGCTCGTACGAACTGGACGAACGCCCACACGCCGCCGATGAAGATGATCAGGGCGCCGGCGGACTCGATCAGCCTGACCAGCAGACCGATCACCTCGCGCAGGGCCGACTCGGGCAGCACTTCCACCGACAAGGTCATGCGGGTGCCGGTACCCCCGGGCGCAGCCGGCGACGCCCATTTCCCGAGGTCTTCACCCCATACCCGGGCGGCGGTCTCAGCGCCGGACGTACACCGTGGCCGACGCCGTCGCGCTCGTGTGCAGGTCGTCACCCGGCCAGCTGACGGTGTAGGTCGCCTCGCGCCGGGTGCGCGGCAGGTCGTCGACGGTGAAGGTGCCGTCGGCGGCGACGGTCACCGATGACAGGGTGCCGGTGCCGAGCCGGTCCGTGCGCCTCACGGTGAGCGTGGCCCGTTCGGGCAGCGCCTTGCCCTGTGCGGTGAAGGTGCCGGTGAGGTGGACGCCCCCGCTCATCGTGGCCTCTTGCGGCCCGGTCAGCGTGATCGAGGCGGGCGCCTTGCCGACCGTCACGGTGTGGGTGACGTCGGTGGCGGGGCGGTGGGTCAGGTCACCGAGGAACGACACCCTGTACGTGGCCTCGCCGACCAGGTCGGGCTCGTCCAGGACGGTGAAGGTACCGTCCTCCTTGACGGTGGCGGTGCCCAGTTGGTGCGTGCCCTTCGCGTCCTCGCGCACGGCGGTCGCCTTCAGCGGCTCGGCGGGGGCGGGCCCGTCCCACTCCAGCCGGCCGCGCACCGACAGCGGCTCGCCCGCGACGGCGCCGGCGGGACTGTGGGTGAGGCCGCCGGTGAAGCGGGTGTCGTACTGCACCGCCGGGGGCTGGATGACGTGCAGCCAGTACTCCTGGCCGGTGCCGCCCCGGGTGACCGCGAACAGCCGGGAGCCGTCCTGGGACCAGGCCAGGCCGCGCGGGGCGACGCCGTCGCCGTCGAGACTGCCCTGGAAGGCGAACTCCAGCGGCGGTGTGCCGTCGTCCGGGTCGGCGCTCTGCACGAGCAGGTCGGGTGTGCTGCCGGCGGCCTGGGCGCCCCGGGCGATGTACGTGCCGTCGCCGCTGAAGGCGACCGCGGTGGACGACGCCCCGGTGGGCAGGGCCTGGTACTGGCCGGGCGCGTCGGACAGGTCGCCGGCGTTCAGCAGCCGGGTGCCGGCGGTGGCGTCGGCCACGGCGACCTCGGTGCCGTCCGCGCTCGCCGCCATGTCCCTCAGGTCGAGGGCGCCCTTGCCGTCGCCGTCCGCGAACCGCCGGGAGGCGTCCCGCACCGGGGTGGCGCCGCTGACGTCGAACGAGGCGAGGAAGGGGTTCGCGGCACCGCTCTCCTTGGGCTGGCCCATCAGGAGACGGTTCCCCGCGCGGGCACCCGGGGCCAGTTGGAGCCGGCCGACGTCGTTCCAGCCGGTCGGGTTGACCGTGCCGTCGGCGAACATGTCCAGGGCCGTGGAGGCCGTGGCGCACTGGTAGTTCTGGTAGACGTAGGCGTGCGTGCTCCACACCCTGCCCCCGGCGAAGGCGACCTGGCGGCCGCAGGTGTCGTAGGCGGCTCCGTACACGCCGTTCTGCTGGAGCGTGCCGGTGTCGTAGCCGACGACGCGGGAGCGCTCGCCCACGTACAGCGTCGAGGCGTCCTCGCTGAGCGCCACACCGGAAACCGCGTACTGGTGCTGGAGCGTGGTGATCTTCTGGCCCTTGAAGTCGTAGACCACCACGGTGCCGTCGGAGTTGGTGTCGCGCTGGTCGGCGACATAGACGCGCTCGTGCACGGAGTCGACGGCCAGGCCCGAGTACGACGAGATCGGCAGCTTGGCCACGGCGTCGGAGGCCGCCGCGTGGGCCGCGGGCGCGGTGGCGACGGTCAGTCCGGTGCCGGCGAGCACGGCGGTGAGCAGTGCGGTCGCGGCACGTCTGGAGCGGTGTGCTGTATTCAACTGTGCCCCCCACAGGCTGTATCGAGCACCTCACCGGTATCGGTGAGACGCCTGTGAACGCCATGAAACAGGCGTGAAGATCAGATCGGCAAGGGGGCGCGCCCGACCGGGGCCCGCGGGACACGGCACGACGGTGAAGTCCTTCGGCGGGCTGACCGGTGCCTACGGGGGGCAGGTGGGCAGGACGGCGGTGAGCTGGTTCAGATGGTCGGGCTGAACGCGGATCCCGGGCAGCCAGAGGTGTTTTCCGTGCCGTGCGACCTGGATCCAGATGCTGGTGTGTGCGTGGTTCTCGTCGGTGACGGTGACGCCGTTGGCGATGGTGCAGCGGGCCTGGAGCAGGTCGTGGTGCCAGACACGGTCGGCGGAGTTCGAGGTCACGTAGGGGCGGTAGGGGTCGTAGGCCAGGGACAGGGCGCATTCGTGCGTGTGGGGTTTCTGGCATTTCTTCTCGACGTTGTGGACGAGAACCCCGGCACCGCCGCTTTCACCCGCGCCGCCCTTGGTGCCCTGCGCGGCATCGGAGGCGCCGCGCAAGAGGAGCAGGAGCACCAGCCCCGCCACGAGTGCGCCTCCCGTGGCGGCGACCGCGGCGATGGCACCACGGCTGGAGAGAGGTCCGCGCAGCCGACGCCACCGGGTGGGGCGGGAGAGGGAAGACGGACCGGCGGCATCGGCGGTGGGGGTGCCGGCCGGCGCGTCGGGGCGGTGGGGATCGGCTGCTTCCCACAGCGCGCGGTACTCGGCGGGGTCCGCGCCCAACGCCTGGCACAGGTCCCTGACCACGCCCCAGGCGGGCACGGTTTCCCCGCGGAAGTAGCGGGAGAGGGACGAGTCGCTGATACGGACCTGGGTCTCCAGGCTGCGGAGCGTGCGGCCCGATCGCTGCTGCAGGCTCCGCAGCGCGTCCCCCAGCCTCCGTGCTGCCGCGCCCTGGTCCGGTCGTTGGCCGGTCATCGATCGGGGCCTTTCTGCAGGGCGGGAGCAACAGCGTCCCGCCGACTGACCCGTGTCCCGGGACAGGCGTGTCCCAGCAGGTCAGGACTGTATTTATCCCGACATCGCCGAAGCAACCGGGATCTGGTTGTGAAGGTGCGCCTTCCTGCGCAAACTCGGCATACCGGCCGAGCAGATCACCCCCGAGGGTGAGCGTGCCGGTGGTCGTGGCCGTGCCGGCGGATGCCGCGGCGGCCGACTTCGAACCCCTACCGGAAGGATCTTCATCATGCGTGTACGCACCACACTGTCCACCCTCGGAGCGATCGTGGTGGTCGGGCTCGGGCTGGCTTCGGCGGCGCCCGCCGTCGCGGTCCCCGGCACGGCGGCCCACCACGTGACGGCTGCCCGGGCGGCCGACAGCCTCGACATCCACCGCGGCAAGTACATGACCCTGGGCGGGTGCCAGACGGCCGGCCAGCAGGGCATCGAGCGCGGGCACTGGGACCGCTACCAGTGCGCCGAGGGCTCCATGTGGCCCTGGAAGTGGAACCTGTGGACCAACCGCTGAGAAGGTAGCGCCGCCGGTGGCCTCCGCTCGCACGAGGAGGCCACCGGCAGCCGGCGACCGCCCGCCGCGGAGCGCGCCTGACCCGTTCGGCCGACGGGGGCACCCGCCGCCGCGACGGAACGGGAAGGAGGACGGGTACGGCGACCATCCCCAGCGTCCGAGGAGGACCATGAACGACCACCGGGACACACCGGACGACGGGCACCGCCGCCCCGCAGGCGTCGGCGACCGGACCGTCGAGGCCCTCGGATCGCTGTCGAAGGCGCTGGAGACCACCGAGCGCGCCCGCGGCCATCTGTACAGCTTCCACCAGCTCACCGGCGGGGCCGACCTGGAGCTGGACCGGGCGGTACGGCTGCTGCGCGAGGCCGGGCACACGGAGTGGGCGGACAGGGTGGAGACCGAGATCCTGGGCCGCGACGTCATCCCGGGCCATTGGACGTTCCAGATCGTCGAAGCCTACGACGACACGTACTACCGGCCCTTCCAGGAGGTGGAGCACGGCGCGGTGAGGGAACTCGCCCAGGGCCGCAGGCACCTGTACGAGGCGGAGATGAAGGAGGCCCGCCGTACCCCGGGGCACCCCGGCCACGGCGCGCGTCCACCAGTCGCCGAGGGCTGACCCGTGTTCCGGCGCTCAAGGCGCGCCACCGGCTCGGGAGGCCCTCCGCCATGCTCGCCGGCACCGGCACCACTGAAGCGAAGTCCCACTCCGCACCCCCACCAGGACGGCACCCATGCAGACGTTCCTGCCCGACTCCGACTTCCGGCGTTCCGCCCTGCTCCTGGACCGCCGGCGCCTGGGCAAGCAGCGGGTCGAGGCGCTCCAGGTCCTGCGCGGGCTGACCGTGCCCGGCTACGGCTGGCGCAGGCACCCGGCCGTACGGATGTGGAGCGGGTACGAGGAGGCCCTGGTCCGTTACGGGCTGGAGATCTGCCGGGTGTGGCGGGAGCAGGGACACCAGGACAGTTGCGCCGCGTCACTCGTCGCCGGCTACGCCGGAAGCCATCCGGGCGCCCCCGTGCGCGACCAGGCCGCGCTCGCCGGTGCCGGGGAACTGCCGCCGTGGCTCGGGGACGCCGCGTTCCACCGCAGCCATCAGTCCGCGCTCGTCCGCAAGGACCGCGAGACCTACGCGGACGTGTTCCCCGGCGTTCCCGACGACCTGCCCTACGTATGGCCGTCCTCCGACCGGGAGGCCACCGCCACCTGATCACGAGCCCGTGGCGGCGAGACGGCGGAGGAGCACGGCAAGCGACTGCCGCGGGTCCTGTCCGGCCGTGTCGACGACGATGTGCTCCCGGTTCCACCGTTCGTGATCGCGGCCGAGGACCTGCTGCCCATCGGGCAGTGGCAGGTCCGGGATGTCGGTCGCTCGTGTGGTCACGCGGTTGCGGTGCTCGTCCGGGTCCGAGCAGACGACTTCCCCTTCGGCGACGGGAACGGCCGCCCGGACCCCGACGCTCCGCCGGCTGTCACGGGTGACAGCGAGGGGGTTCACGGATTCCGCGATCACGGCCAGTCCTTGCCGGAGATGTTCACCGGCCAAGGCATATCCGATGACGTAGCCGGCCGGACCGACGGGGTGCCGGGCCAGGCCGGAGCGGACGACGGCCTGTTCGATGGTGTCGACGCGCAGGTGGACCGCGCCGACGCGCGCGGCCGGCAGCCGGGCCAGGGTGGTCTTGCCCGTGCCGGGCAGTCCGCCGATCACGATGAGCATGTGTTCATCCTGCCGGAACGGCACGCACGCGTGGCGGGGGGCGCCGCGGGAGAGCCGGTGCCGGACCGGTCGGCGTTCCGGGCCGTCGCGGCCGGCCGGACACCGCCGGACGCGTCCGGTCCTCGACGCCGCGCGGACGCCGCCGGCCCGTCACCGGGGGTTCGGGTGGTTGCCGGGCTCGCCGCCCGGTCCGGCCAGTGGTGTCGGCGACAGGGCCGTGGGTTCCTCGCCCGGTTCCAGCAGGGTCTCCGCCGCGCCGACGATGAGCGGGTCGGGGGTGCCGACCGCCTCGTGGTCCTTGGCCGGGTAGTCGAAACGGTCGAGGAGACTGCGCATCGCCTCCAGCCGGCCCCGCCGTTTGTCGTTGTTCTTCACGACCGTCCAGGGCGCGTGCGGCGTGTCGGTGGCCCGGAACATGTCGACCTTGGCCGTGGTGTAGTCGTCCCAGCGGTCGAGGGAGGCGAGGTCCGTCGGGGAGAGCTTCCACCGGCGCACCGGATCGACCTGGCGGATCGCGAACCGGGTGCGCTGCTCGGCCTGGGACACCGAGAACCAGAACTTGACCAGCAGGATGCCGTCGTCGGTGAGCAGGCGCTCGAACATCGGGGCCTGCCGGAGGAACTGCCGGTACTCGTCCTGCGTGCAGAACCCCATGACCCGCTCGACGCCCGCGCGGTTGTACCAGGAACGGTCGAAGAAGACGATCTCGCCGCGAGCCGGCAGGTGGGCCACGTAGCGCTGGAAGTACCACTGACCCGCCTCCCGCTCGGTCGGCTTCTCCAGCGCCACCACCCGCGCCCCGCGAGGGTTGAGCCGCTCGGTGAAGCGCTTGATCGTGCCGCCCTTGCCCGCCGCGTCCCGTCCCTCGCAGACCACGACGACCCGCTGGCCGGTGTCCTTCACCCAGCGCTGGAACTTCAGCAGCTCGATCTGCAGGATGCGCTTGGCCTGCTCGTAGTCGCGCCGGCCGATCCTGTGGTCGTAGGGGTGGTTCTCCCGCCAGGTCTCGATCGGCCGGCCGCCGGAGTCAAGGAGCACCGGCCGCTCCGGCTGCCGGTCGTCCACCTCGAGCCCCCGCAGCAGGTCGTCCTCACGCGCCGTGCCGTGGGTCTCCTGGGTCTGGGTCGCCTGCTCGTGCTCGGTCACGACACCGCCTCTCCGCCTCGCCACTCACCGGGGACGGCCGGCCCCGGTCTTCTCCCACGTGCCCACCCGAACGGGTCCCAGACACCTGTACCGTCGCTACGGTCGTTCCTTTCCGTACGGTGCGAGTCAGAAAGGCGATCACATGGCCGAACTGCGCCTGGGACCACTGCTGAGGTACACCGACGGCTCGTGCGCGACCGTGTGGGTCGAGACGGACGTGCCCTGCACGGCGCGCGTGCGCTGCTCGGACGGCGCGGGCGGCACGGCCCCCACCTTCCGGGTGGCCGGGCACCACTACGCCCTCGTCACGGTGACCGGGCTCCGGCCGGGCACCTCGCCGTCGTACGAGGTGTTCCTGGACGACGCGCCGGTGTGGCCCCTGCCCGACTCCCGCTTCCCGCCCTCGGTCATCCGGTCCCCCGGCGCCGGCGACGCCCTCCGGGTCACCTTCGGGTCGTGCCGCTGGGCCGCGCCCCCGGCCGACGGCAAGGACCCGGTCGGCCCCGACGCGCTCGACACCCTCGCCAAGCGGCTGGCGGCCGACCCCGACGCGCGGCGCCCGGACGTCCTGCTGCTCCTGGGAGACCAGGTCTACGCCGACGAGGTCTCCGAGGAGACCCGGCGCCTGCTGGCCGGTCGCCGCGACCTCGACAAGGCGCCCGGCAGCCAGGTCGCCGACTACGAGGAGTACTGCCACCTCTACTACGAATCCTGGCTCGACCCGGAGATCCGCTGGCTGCTGTCCACCGTGCCCAGCTTCATGATCTTCGACGACCACGACATCGTGGACGACTGGAACACCTCCGCCGCCTGGCTCGCCGACATGCGCTCCACCGACTGGTGGCAGCAGCGGCTGCTGAGCGGCCTGATGTCCTACTGGGTCCACCAGCACCTGGGCAACCTCTCCCCCGCCGAACTGGCCGACGACCCGGCCTGGGCCGCCGTGCGCAACGCACCCGACGGCACGCACGCGTTGCGCGCCCTCGCCGAACGGGCCGACGCCGATCCCCCCTCGGTCCGCTTCAGTTACCGGCGCGACTTCGGCCGGGTCCGGGTGGTGATGGTCGACTCCCGGGCCGCACGCGTGCTGGACGAGGACCGGCGCGCCATGCTCGACCCGGGCGAGGCCGACTGGCTGCGCGAGCAGGTCCTGGCCGACGAGGGGGCGTACGACCACCTTCTGATCGGCACTTCCCTGCCCTGGCTGCTCCCGCACCTGGTGCACGACGCCGAGGGCTGGGACGCGGCCCTGTGCGCCGGGGAACGCGGGGACCGCTGGGCCCGCTTCGGCGAGTGGCTGCGCCGTGGCGCCGATCTGGAGCACTGGGCGGCCTTCCCGCGCTCCTTCGCCGATCTCGCCGGCCTCATCGGCGAAGCCGGATCCGCGCCGGGCGCCCCGGCGAGCGTGTGCGTGCTGTCCGGGGACGTGCACCACGGCTACGTCGCGCGCGCCTCCTGGCCGTCCGGCGGCCCCGGCATCCCGGTCGTCCAGCTCACCTGCTCGCCCGTGCACAACTCCGTGCCCCTGACGATGCGGATCGGTTTCCGCTTCGGCTGGAGCGCCCCGGCCCGCCTCCTGGGGCGGCTGCTGGCCCGGCACGGCCGCTGCCCCCGCCCGCCGGTGAGGTGGCGCAAGCAGGGCGGGCCGTGGTTCGGCAACCAGCTCATGACCCTCACCCTGCGCGGCCGTTCGGCCCATCTGCGCTTGGAGCGCACCGGCACCGACGAGATATTGCGGACCGTGCACGAGACCGTCCTGACCGCCGGGTAGTGCAGCGCCCGGCGGCCTACGGCACGAAGTGTTCATCGAGGACGCCGGGGGTGTCGTGCAGGACCACGCTCTGTCGCAGCGGGACGCGTCCGATGTTGATGTCGTACATCGGTGATGTCCGGTCGCCGGTGCCGAACGCGATGCCGAACAGCAGCTTGAGGTCGTCGTGGACGCCGAGGGTCCGGCGGACGGTGTCGGCGTAGAGGCCGAGTATGGCCTGCGGTATGCCGCGGTGGCCGCGGGCGGTGAGCGAGAGCAGGAAGTTCTGGGCGTACATGCCGACGTCGCCGGCTGCCCGTACCCCGTCGCCGAGGACCGGTATGAAGAGGAGGGCGACGTGGGGTGCCCCGTAGAAGCGTAGGTTCTCGCGGATGACCTCCTTCCGGCCCTCGTGGTCCGAGCGCGCCACTCCCCACCTGCCGTAGACGAGGGCGGCGTGCTCGTGCGACCGGTCGCGGTGGACGCCCTGTCCGTAGTCGAAGGGGAAGTCGGGGGCGGCCCGGTCCTCCTCGTACGCCTGGAGCAGTTCCTCGCTCAGGGTGTCCCGGGCCGCGCCGGAGACGATGTGGACGTTCCAGGGCTGGGTGTTGCTGTTCGAGGGGGCGGTCTGGGCGTCTTCCAGCACACCGCGGATGTCCGCGGCAGACAGCGGGGCGGGGAGGAACCGCCGCGGGGAGTGCCTGGTCCGCGCGAGGTCGGTGAAGAGTGAGGCGGTGCTGGGCAAGGAAGCTCCTTCGGTGGTCAGCGGCTGCCGCGCCAGGAGTCGGCCGGCACGCCGGCGTCGTAGGGGTCGTAGCCGCTCCCGCGGGGTGCGTCACTCCTCCGAGGAGAGGTGGCGCGGTCGGCGACTCGGTGGCCTACTCCGCGTCGCCGGGCCGGCGGTAGCCGCTTTCGATGAGGTCGCGCAGACGGCCGAGCGACTCCTCGTCGGCAGAGCCGGTGCCCATCAGCCAGGCGACGGAACAGGCGGCGAGGAACAGGTCGAACCCCGTCACCGAAGGCCGTGCGCGTCCCGCGCGCCGGGCGGCCGCCACGTACTCGTCCGTCGTGGCGATGAGCATGTCGCAGGGCAGGGTCAGGGGGTTGTCCGGCTCCTGCGCCCTGGCCGCGACCATGAGCGGTTCCGGCAGCCCGCTGAACGCGCTGAAGTACTCCTCCAAGGCCCGCAGCCACTGCCGCAGCCCTTCGGCCGCGTCGTCGATCCCGGCGATCTCCGCCCGGCGGGCCATCAGTTCGTCCGAGCGCGTCTGCAGCACCGCGGCCAGCAGCGCCTCCCGGGTCGGGAAGTGCCGGTACAGCGTCGCGGGCCCGACTCCGGCCTCCTTGGCGACCGCTTCCAGCGACGTTCCCACCCCGTATTTCAGGAAGTGGCGCTGCGCCGCCTCGAGGAGCGCGGCCCGGTTGCGCATGACGTCCGCACGCGGCTTGCGCCCCTGCTGCCCGCCACTCATTCGTACTCCCGTTCCACGACGCGATGAAACGGATGCTGCATCCGTATGGGCCGAGCGTAAAACGGAGGCAGCATCCGGTCAACCCGGTCCGCACGTCCGCCGCTCTTGACCTCGATCTTGGTTGAGGTTGTTGGGTGAGTGGCGGCAGTGATCGCAGCCGCCACTTGAGCGATTCGGAGAGGACGCCGTCATGACGAGCGACATTCTTGTAGTGGGAACGGTTTCACCGGAGGTCCGGGCCGCGGTGACAGGTGTGGTGAAGGGCCTGGAGAGAGCCTTCAACGAGAAGGACCCGATCGCGCTGGGCGAGCGGTTCGCCGAACACGCCTCTTGGACCAACGCGAGGGGCAGGCGCCTTGACGGCAGGGAAGAGATCACCGAGTTCAGCGCCGTGGCGATGAAGAGCTTCCTCGGCGACTCCTTCGCCCGGTACGACGTGGTCAAGCTGCTGGAGATAGCCCACGACGTGATCGCGGTGAATGTGGTGCAGACGCCCACCGACCGCACCGGCAGCCCCGTCGACGGCCCGCGGGGAGCGACGCTGTACGTGATCGCGAAGCAGGCGGACGGCTGGTACATCGCGGCCGGCCAGAACATGGCCGTCGACCCGCAGACCGTGTGACGCCCCGTCCGCTCCGGTGTCTATGCGGGCGGTGGGCGGGTGTGGCCGTCCTTGGCGGGCGCGCCGCCCAGGCCGAACTGGGCCGCTTCAAGGGTTCCCGTCCCGTTCCCCGAGGCGTGCGCGCCGGCCGGGTCCAGGGTGAGGTCGTTGGTGGTGGCGTAGCGGGTGTACCAGATCTCGTCGATTCCGAGCCTGGTCAGAGCGGTTTTCTGGGCCTGGGTGGGGTGGGGGAGGTGATGCCGGGACACGATCAGCTGGTCGGTGTCGGTGAACGTGAAACCGGCCCTGTCGCCGCCGCGGTGGTAGGACCAGCGGACCTTGCTGTAGTAGTTCCGGGGGTAGTCCGCGTCGGGGTGCGGTTCCGGGGCGGATTCGTGGGCGGTCACCGTCCTCGGGTCGTAGGCGCCGACAAGGCGTTTGCCGGACCGGGTGTCGTCGACGAGGAAGACGGGGACGGTGCCCGCGCCGTACTCCTCGCGCAGGTGCAGGTCCGCGCCGATCACGGCGTACGGGCCGACGCTGCCGCGGCCCCAGCGCCAGTGCTCGACGCCGTACGGGAAGGGGCGGTCGCCCCAGTTGTGGTCGTGGTAGCCGTGGCCGGTGAAGCGCCGGGTGCGGCCGTTCACGGTGACCGTCCCGGTGGCGGTTCCGGAGGGCACCGCGCACAGCCAGCCGAAGGAGTGGCCGGTGTCGCCGAAGTAGATGACGCCGGTGCCCGGCCGGAAGGGGCGCACCGTGCTGGTCAGCGTCAGGTCGACGCCCACGTCACCCGACCGGCCCCGCATGCGGTAGGTCTTCAGGTCGCCGGTGAAGGTGAAGGGGCCCAGGCGTACGGCGCAGCGGTTCTCGGCGCTGGTGAATTCCTGCCACCCGTAGCGGTGGACACCGCCGTGGCTGGTGCCGTCGGGGTCGGTGACGGTGACGGCGGCCTTGGGTGCGCGCCCGGCCTCACCGGGCTCGGGGACGAAGCCGTCGTCGAGCCGGGTGCTCAGGGTGAAGGAGACGACCGTGCCGTCGTCTCCCGTGAAGTCGGAATACCACCACTCGAAGACGTTCGGGTCGTCGTTGTGGGCGTCGGTGCGGAAGCCGTCCTCCCACTGCCGGATCACGTCGCGCCGCAGGCCCGTCCGGGTGTAGTCGGCGTCGGTGTGACCGTAATCGTTGGACGTCCGGCCCCCGCTTGGAGGGGTCGCCGGCGTGGACGGGCCGCGGCCGGCCGGGGCCGCTTCCGCCCGCCGGGCCGGTCCGGCGCACGCGGAGACCGCGAGACCGCAAGCCGCGGTGCCCAGCCCGGCCGCGGCGGTGGTGCGCAGGAACGCGCGGCGGGAGGGCGTACACCCTTCGTCCATGGCAGAAGCCTTTCCGCTCACCGGTGTCCGCCTGGCGAGGTCTGTCCCGCCGTCGTCAGGAGGCGGTCCGCCCAGTGAACGACCTCCGGGAGAAAGACGCATCTCGGACGTCGCTCGGGGTGTACGCGCTGCCGCCGCTGTCCGCCGGCACGTCCCTGCGGGAGCCGCTGCGGCTGGTCGCGGCGGTGGTGGCGCGACGGGTGCATCCAGCCGATCGGCGACGATACGCCCGGTGGCCGGGATCGTTCCGGGCAAGGGCCGCTCCGAGAACGCGCTGCGCGTGGTGGACCGGGCGGCAGGGCTGCCGCGCCGCCGCGAGGCCGGGCCGTCGGGCGGCCTCCCGGACCCGCGCACACCCGGGCTGTCGGCGTGGCCGGGGCGGGCCGGAGGTGTCAGGGCCGTATGCCGTCGTTCGGGGGGTTCCGGCACGGCGCCGGTTCGTCGGCGGTGATGACCAATGCGGCCTGGTCGTCCTCCACGTGTCTGTCATTCACGAAGGCGCGGACGTCCTCGGCCACCGTTTCGACGATCTTCGCCGCGGTCGGCCGTCTCGGCACGGAGGCCAGGGCCTTGGCCAGGCGTGCGTCGCCGTATTGTTCGCTTCCGTCGGTCCGGCACTCGGTGAGACCGTCGGTGTAGAGGAACAGGCTCTCCCCGGGGCGGAGGGTGAGGTGGCGGGCGGCGAGCCTGGGCGGGATGTTGATGCCGAGCAGCCCCCCGGAGGCGTCGACCGTGTCCACCACGTGGTCGCCGTCCAGCAGCAGGGGCAGTGTGTGGCCGGCCCGGACGAGCTGGACGGCGAGGCCGTCGGCGGCCAGCGTGAGGTGGCCGTAGACGAGGGTCACGAAGCCGTTGTTCGCCTGGGCGTACCGGTCGTTCAGGGCCTTGTCGACGGCCTTGACGACGTCGACGGGGTCGTGGAGGAGCGGGGCGACGGCTCGGGCGGTGTGGCGGACCAGCGCGGTCGTGGTGGCGGCCATGGCCCCGCGTCCGCAGACGTCGCCGAGGACGAAGGACCAGCTTCCGTCGCCGCGGGCGAAGACGTCGTAGAAGTCGCCGCCGATCTCGAGCCCTTCGCCGGCCGGGTGGTAGAACGCCGCGAGCTGCGCTCCGGGGACCTCGGGCAGGTCGGGCAGCAGGAGGCCCGTCTGCAGGTCACGGGCGAGCGCGGCGCGCTGGGCGTACTGGCGTGCGTTGCGGGCGGCCGAGGCGGCGCGCCGGGCGAGTTCCTCCGCGAGGGCGACCCGGTGGCCGTCGAAGCGGTGCCCGCCGGTGGAGAGCAGGGTCAGCGCGCCGAACGGCCGCCCGCGGTCCAGGAGGGGGACGCAGACGTAGCCGGTGACGCCGAGGGCGTCCCAGGGGCCCGGACCGGTCGGGGGGCGGTGGGCCACTTCGGTCAGGCCGGAGGCCAGGACGCGCGCGACGGGGTCGTCCTCGGCGTCGCGCGCGGGGCGGTGGGAGGCCAGCAGGCTCCGTGCCTCCTCGGCCGGCGCGGCGGTCGCCACCCGGTGCACGCGTCCGGTCTCCAGGATGTCGACCGCGGCCAGCGGCGCCAGGGCGGAGCCGGCCAGAGCGGCCAGCCGGTGGAGCGTTTGCTTCTCGTCCAGCCGGCCGGCCAGGGCGGTGCTGGCGGCCAGCAGGAACGCCAGGTCGTCGCGGGCCGCCTTCTCCCGTGCGTCGGCCGCCAGCCGGGCCTGTTCCACGCGGTGACGCTCGATGGCGAGGGCTGCCGTGTCCGCGAAGACACGGGTCAGCGCCAGGTCGGCGTCCTGAGGGGTGCGCGGAACCCGGTGGTACATGGCGAAGGTGCCCAGCAACCGGCCGTCCCGGTTGAGGATCGGTGTCGACCAGCAGGCGGCGAGCCCGGCCCGCCGGGCGAGGTCACGGAAGTCGGTCCACAGGGGGTCGGTGGCGATGTCGCTGACGCTCACGTTCCGGCGCCGGTGCGCGGCGGTGCCGCACGAGCCGACGCCTTCGCCTATGGCGATGCCGTCGATGGCCTGGTTGTAGAAGCCGGGCAGGCTGGGAGCCGCGCCGTGGTGCAGGTGCCGGCCCTCCTCGTCGGCCAGCAGTACGGAGACGAGCACGTCGGGGGAGAGTTCCTCGATCGTCCTGCACATGCCGTCCAGGACGTCCGTCAGCGGCGCCCGGCGGGCGATCTGCTCGAGCAGCGCGCGTTGCTCGGCGGCCAGCCGCCGGGCGTGTCTGACCTGGGTGGTCTCCACTCCGATCATCCGTACGCCGATGACCTTGCCGTTGGCGTCGTGGCGGGCCTCGTAGGTGAAGTCGAAGTAGGCCTCGCGCGCTCCGTCGGCCATGCCGATGAGGACACGGGCGTCACGGCCGACGTGCCGCCCGCCCGTCCGGTACACCTGGTCCAGCAGGGCGATGTATCCCTGGGCGGTCAGCTCGGGCATGAGCTCGGCCAGCGGGACGCCGGTGCGTTCGCGCCGCCCGCCTCCGATCGCCTCGAAGAAGGCCGGGTTCGCCGCCTCCAGCACATGAGCCGGTCCGGCCATGGACGCGAACAGCGCGGTCGACGTGCCGAACAACAAGGACAGGTCCTCGTCCGTGTCGCGCGCCGGCTGGGAACGGGTCACCTTCCTCTTCGGCCGTTCACACCCCACTGCCATCTCGCCACCCTCGCCAAGCCGCCTGCCGCCGATGCCAGGCAGATCATCGTCTCGTATGACATCAGTCGATGTCTCATCAGGGTCGTATTCTCCGGGATGGCCCGGCGCAAGCCTCCCGAAACGAACGGATGCCCGTTCCGGCCCCCTGTGCCTCATGCGCCACAGGAGCAGGCTGCCGCTCCCCCGCCTGGCACCGAGTTGCCGATCGCCTTGCCGACGGTCGGCGTTCGGTACAGGCCCAGGGTGACGCGCCGTGCCGCAGACGCGGCGGGCACGGCGGCCACGACGGGCGCGAAGGCGATGACACGCCGGCTCGCGTCAGCGGCGGGCCCGGTCGGCCGGAATCCGGGCGGTCACCCGAGGAGACGACTGTCAGTGCCCTGCCGGCTCAGCGGGCCCGTCCCGGTGTGCGCGGCGGCGTCAGCGGACCGTGCCGATGTCGCCGGCGCGCCGGGCCGTGTCGTCCGCGGCCTGGGCGGCCAGTGCGTCGGCCACCGTGGCATGAACAGGCAGCAGTTGGGATATGCCGGTCATGGTGACCATGCGGACGAGGCGGTCCGGTACCGCCGCCAGCCGGACGGATCCGTCCGCCTTCTGCGCTGTGTGCAGGAGGCTGATGAGGGCGCTGAGGCCGGTGGAGTCGACGAAGTCGACCTGGGCCAGGTCCAGGACGAGGTGCGGGACTCCTTCTCCCACGACGGCCACGGCTCGTTCGCGCAGCGTGGACGCCGTGTGCAGGTCCACGTCGCCCACGACGGTGAGGACGGCGACGCGGTCGCCGGTGTACTGGACGGTCACGTGAAGGGTGTCGGTCACGTTGGTCATCACTCCTGGGCGGAGGGCTCGGTCACTGGACGCGGGCGGAGCCGCGGGTTCGACGTGTCACCGCTCACGCCGCGGGCCCGTCGTCCGGGCCGGGGCCCCGCACCGTGGCCAGGCCGTCGAGGCCCGAGACGGTGAGGACGGGTTCGAGCAGCGGCGTGACGATGAGCTGTAGCCGGTCGGCGTGGGCGAAGAGCACGCTCAGCCCGGCGCTGTCGAGGTACTCCACCTTCGTCAGGTCCAGCACGAGCGGGCCGGAACCGCCGTCCAGCGCCTCGGCCAGGGAGCCGGCATTGCTCATGTCGATCTCGCCGCTGACCGCGAGGCGCGCGGTGCCGTCCGGGCCCCGGCCGGGAGTGAGGGTGAGAGGCGTGGTCATGAGGCGATCCTCATCTGCATGTCGACGGTGGTGCCCGAGGGCCCGGGGGTGATGGTCACCCGCTGCATCATGGCCCGCATGAGGGCCACCCCGCGTCCCCGGTGGGCGTTGAGCTCGGGCTGGGGGGTCTTCCACCGGCCACTGTCGGCGACCGTCAGACGCAGGTTGTCGACGAGTGCCTCGGCGCGCAGCCGCACGACCTCCCCCGGGGAGTGCCGGTGCCCGTGCTCGATCGCGTTGGCGCACGCCTCCCCGGCGGCCACGAGAACGTTCTGGATCGCGTGGGAAGGGAGGTCGCACTGGTCGAGCCAGCTGCGCAGCGCCTTGCGCACGGGTGCGAGCTGGGCCGACTCGGCGGGAAACGACATCTCCAGCGGCGCCGGATGACGGTAGAGGAGCAACGCCACGTCGTCGTCGTAGCCGCCGACCGGCGCGAGTCGCGACATCACTTCGCTGGCGAGGTCGTCGACGGGTACGTCGCGGCCCGCCTGCACGGCCTCGCTCGCCTCGACTATCCCGCTGCTGAGCGGGCGACGGCGGCGTTCGACGAGACCGTCCGTGTACAGCAGCAGCGTGGCGCGCGGAGGGAGGGTGCACGCGGCTTCCGGCCGCTGCCTGCCCGGCCGTACGGCGAGAGGCAGCGAACGTCCCTCCTCCAGCAGTGCGGTGCCGCCGTCGGGGTGCGCGATGATGCCGGGCGGATGTCCGGCACTGGAGTAGGTGAGCTCCCCGCTGCCAGGGTCCAGGACACCGCAGAACACGGTGGTGCACAGGGCGCCCGGCACGCTCGCGGCGAACTGGTCGAGGGCCATCAGCGTCCGGGACGGGCTGGAGTCCTGCAGCATCAGCGCCCGGCAGGCACTGCGCAACTGCCCCATGACGCTGGCCGCCTCCAGACCCCGGCCGACGCAGTCGCCGACGACGATGCCGATCCGCCCGTCCGGCAGGGCGACGGTGTCGTACCAGTCGCCGCCCACCTCCAGCGGGCGGGTGGCGGGCTCGTAGCGGACGGCGAAGCCGTCGGGAAGCCGGGCCGGACCCAGAATGGCGCGTTGCAGCGCGATCGCGGTTTCCCGCTGCTGGTCGATCTGGTGGGCCCGGACCAGGCCCTGCGCGAGGTGCCCGGCCAGCAGGGACAGCAGCAGCTGGTCCTCCGGGGTGAACGGCCGGTACTCGCCCAGGTCGATCCACAGGGCCAGCGGGCCGTCGGGGTGTTCCAGCAGGACGCCGGCGCCGGTGTCCCGCGCCACCGGGGTGAGCGGTGACCCGTGGGGCAGCGCGACGAGTGCGTCTTGACGCTCCCGGGGGAGGTCCGCCCAGCTCAGGTCCGCTTCCGTGGCCGTGAGGTCCGGGAGGTCACCGCGTCCGAAGACGGCGGCGTCCACGCTCCGCGCACGCCACAGGGACTTCAGCACGGTCAGGGCGCCGGACAGGGCCTCGGGCAGGCTCGCGGCCTTGGACAGGGACGTGCTCAGCGCGGCCAGGGCGCTCTCGCGCTGGATGGCGTAGTGCTCCGCGGTGACGTCCCGGAAGGTGCCGACGGTCACCTGGCGTCCGGTGTCGGGATCCTGGGCCGCGTTGTAGGTGACGGCCACCCACAGCCGGTGCCCGTCCCGGTGGGTGACGGGAATCGTGTACGTGCCCTGCCCGTTGCGCAGCAGCCCGGTGAACGCCTCCTCCACCTGCCGGTGCGCCTCGGGGTCGGTGGCCGGGTCCGGCCACCACGGGTGGACCGGGGTGTACGGGAGGTCTTCGGGGCCGTAGCCGAGGATGTCGGTGAACGCGGTGTTGATCTCCACCACGGCTCCCGACTCGTCGCAGACGAAGAACGCCTCCTGAAGCGAGTCGACGAGCGCCGTCCGCCAGCGCAGGTGATGACCGCGCAGCCGGGCCAGCTCTATGTTCGCGCGGACCCGGGCCAGCAACTCGGCAGCGGCGAACGGCTTGACCAGGTAGTCGTCCGCGCCCGCCCGCAACCCCTCGATGGACGCCTCCTGTCCGGCCCGGGCGGACAGCAGCAGGACGGGCACCGAGGCCGTACGCGCGTCACCGCGCAGCCGCGCCACCAGTCCGAGTCCGTCGAGCCGGGGCATCATCACGTCGCTGACGACGAGGTCCGGTGAGTCGCGGCGGACGGAGTGGAGCGCTTCGACACCGTCGGTGACGGTGGTGACCTCGTATCCCGCCGTGACCAGGATGCGGGTGAGGTACTCCCGCATGTCGGCGTTGTCGTCGGCCACCAGCACCCGGGCGCTGACGGTGCCTCCGTCAGCGGCCGGCGCGGCGTCCACCTCGGTCTCGGCCACGGGGCTCCCGGCCGCGGCGCCCATGTCGCCGCCCGGCAGCCAGCGCAGGGCTTCCTGGACGTAGGGGTCGGCGGTGGCGGAGGCCACCGGACTGCCCGCCGCGTCGACCACGGACTCGGCGGGGAGATGAGCGGTGCCGAACGGCACTTCGACGGTGAACGTGGTGCCCACGCCCTCGGTGCTCTCGGCCGTGATCACACCGCCGTGCAGACCGACCAGCTCCCGGACGAGAGCGAGGCCGATGCCGCTGCCCTCGTTCGACCGGGAGCGGGCGTTCTCGATGCGGTGGAACCGCTCGAACAGGCGCGGCATCTCCGCCTCCGGCACACCGATGCCGCTGTCGGAAACGGTGACCACCGCATGCGCGCCGTCCCGGCGCACGCTCACCCGGATGGCACCGTCGAAGGTGAACTTCAGGGCGTTGCTGAGCAGGTTGAGGACGACCTTCTCCCACATGCCGCGATCGATGTACACCGGCTCGTCCAGGGCCGGGCAGTCGACGTCGAAGGCGAGTCGGGCCTTCTCGACGGCCGAGCGGAAGACGCTGGCCAGTTCCGCGGTCACCAAGGCCAGGTCGACCGGTTCGTAACGGGCCTGCATCCGCCCGGCCTCGATGCGGGAGAAGTCCAGCAGCGTGTTGACCAGCTTGCCCAGGCGCAGGCTGTTGCGACGGATGAGGTCGAGTTCCTGTCGCGCCTGCTCGTCGGCCTCACCGAGCCTGGTCCTCAGTTCCTCGACCGGTCCCATGATCAGGGTGAGCGGGGTGCGGAACTCGTGGCTGATGTTGGAGAAGAACGCCGTCTTGGCGCGGTCCAGCTCCGCCAGTTCCTCGGCCCGGCGTTGCTGCGCCTCGTAGCTGCGGGCACTGCCGATGCCGGACGCGATGTGTCCCGCGGTCAGCTCGATGAAGCCCTGGTACCCCTGGTCCAGGGCGCGGTACCGGTTGAGGCCGGCCACGAGGAAGCCGTACGGCACGCTGCCCTGCTGGAGCAACGGGACCACGAGCGCCTGCGTGGGCGGTTCCGGCCAGTCGCCGGCGGGCAGGCCGGTGAAGGTTCCACCGGCGAGCGGCACCAGGGCCGTTTCACCCCTGAGCAGGTCCGCGACCGGCCACGGACGGTCCGGGCCGCCGGCCGGGAGGACGGGGGGAGCGGCCGGGTGCCCTTCGGGGACGCCGGTCGCACCGGCCAGCCGGGCGGTGTCGCCGTCGAACAGGTAGGTCAGGGTGAAGGGGAGGTCTCGCCTGTTGCGGGCCAGTTGCCGGTCGGCGAAGGCCAGCACCTCCTGTTCGGTCCGGATCACGCTCGGATCCGAGCCGAGGTCCCGCAGCGTGGACATCCGCCGTTCCCCGATCACCCGGTCGGTGTCCTCGCTGACCACGCACAGCATGCCCACCACGTCGCCCGTGTCGTCCCGCAAAGGGCTGTAGGAGAACGTGTGGTACGTCTCCTCGCTGTAGCCGGAGCGCTCCAGGAACAGCAACAGCCCCTCGTCCCAGGTGGCCTCACCGGTGCGGAGGACGGCGTCGACGCGCGGTCCGATGTCGTCCCAGATCTCCGCCCATACCTCGTTCGCGGGGCGCCCGAGCGCCCAGGGGTACTTGCGGCCGAGCGTGTCGCGCCGGTAGGCCGCGTTGCAGAAGAAGGTCAGCCGCTCGCCCCATGCCATCCACATGGGGAACCGGGAGGACAGGAGGATGCTGACCGTGGTGCGCAGGCTCTGCGGCCAGCCCTGGGGCGGCCCGAGGGGCGTCGAGGCCCAGTCCACCTCGGCCAGGTCCCCGCCGATCTCGCGATCGGCCGCGAACACGTCGCCAGCCGCTGTCGACGGCACGTGTTCAATCCCGTCGGAACGTGCCACGCGACACCCTTCCCCTCACGCAGGCCCACCGCTGTGGCCATGACTCCAGCCGAACACCCTCGCGATCGTCCCCACGACCGCGTACACCCATGCCTGTATGCCCCGGAATCACCGTCCGATGCCGACGTTCACCACGCCCGCGCCCGCACGAGTGGCGGATCCTCCCGGGCCGGGCGCCCGCCTCCCGAAGCGCCGGACACATGATGCACCACGACAGGTCCGGGGCTCCTGGGCGGGTGGCCACGGCCTCACAGGATAATCCAGGGGGTGCGGGCCGGTGCCGCCACGGGTGGCACCGAACGGCGACCCGACCAGGAGGGATATCGCGCTCGATCGAGCGTGGTGACACTCATCCGTGCAGGCGATGATGCCGCTCCTCGGCCGCGCCGGAGGCCGTCCGCGCCCGCCGCTACCGCCCCGCCGGCGCCCCGCTCACCGACGGACCGGGAAAAAGCCGCGGACGGCTGTCGATCCGGCTCCGTCCCGTTCGACATCAGGATGTGCGGCGCCCGCCGCACGAGGACGCGACGGAACCGGACGAGGACACACGTGGACCAACTTCTCAGAGTCATGAACTTCAACGTCTCGAGCGACGGGATCGGCGCCGGCGAGCACCAGAGTCTCGAAAATCCGTTCGGTCACGACCGTCCCGAGAGGCTGTTCGCCTGGGCCGGGGCGACGGCGAGCTGGCCCATGCGCACCGATCCCGGCGGGAGCCGGGGGCTGGACGACTACTTCACCCGGGACTTCGCCCGGAACATCGGAGCCGAGATCATGGGCCGCAACAAGTTCGGGCCCCAGCGGGGGCCTTGGCAGGACCACGAGTGGCGCGGCTGGTGGGGGCAGGAACCCCCCTTCCGCACACCGGTGTTCGTCATGACCCACCACGAACGCCCGTCGTTCACGCTCGGTGACACCACGTTCCACTTCGTCGGCGGCGACCCGGCCACGGTCCTGCGGCAGGCACGGGAAGCGGCACAGGGCAAGGACGTCCGGCTCGGCGGCGGAGTCACCACCATCCGCCGGTTCCTCGACGCCGGCCTCGTCGACACCCTGCACGTCGCGGTCTCGCCGATCGCACTCGTATCCGGACTACGGCTCTGGGAGTCCCCCGGCGACCTACGCGACCGCTACCACCTGGAGGTGGTCCCCAGCCCGAGCGGGGTCGCCCACCACCTGTTCTGGCGAAAGTAGCACCACGCGAGCCTCCTCGCGGTCGGGTTCCGTCCGCGAGGAGGCGCACCCGCCCCACCGGGCGCCTTCGTCTCCCAGGGGGCGGCGGGTCCCCGCGGTGCGCGTACACCCGGCGGGCGCGGATGTCGCGTCCAACGGGCCGAACGTGTGCGGGCCGTCCGCGTGACAGCCGTCCGGTCCGGGAATGTCGTCACCGCCGCGCGGGTCCCGGCGGCGAAGCCTGTCGGCATGCATTCCATTGGACACCGTGTGGCTGCTCTCCGGCCCAGACTGGGCCGGGCCGGGCTGGCCTGCGCACTCGTGGCGGGACTGGCCCCTGCCCTGATCATTGGTGTGGGGGCCGGCCAGGCCCAGGCCGCCCCGCTGCCGGGCGGCCTCGGCCCCTGCGTCCCGGGTGACTGCCCGGACCCGTTCCCGGGCATCAACAACGGCCCCTTCGCCGGCCGGGACAACGGCATCAACATCTTCGTCGGCAACGACTTCCTCGTCCGTGGCAGGGCCGCGGAGGCGGAGGGCCGGGTCGTCGTACTGGACGACTTCGACATGGCCAAGGACACCGCGGGCAGCGCCGTCTACAACGTCGGTATCGCCGGGGTCGGCTCGCGGGTGCCGCCGCCCGACGGCGCGGACTTCCTGACCACCGGCGGCGACATCACCGTCGCCCCCGGCCAGCGGCTGCTCGCCGAGGGCGGGGTCGTCCGGTACGGCGGCACGGTGACCGGCACGGTGGACGCCACCCTCGTCCACGACCCGGACGCCGCACAGCCGTACCTGCCGCTGCGCGACCAGTTGACCGCCGCGAGCCAGTGCTACGCCCGCGTGGACGGGGCTGCCCGGCCGGCCACGGGTACGGCGGTGAATCAGGGCTACCAGACACTGTTCACGGGCGACGGCACGTCCGCGATCCAGGTGTTCAACGTCGACTTCGACCTGACCGGCCCCGGCGGGGGCCAGCAGGGGATCGCCTTCGCGAACATCCCGGACGACGCGACGGTCCTGGTCAACATCGTCGGCGCCAACCGGGTGATCAACACCTACAGCGGCGGCATCGACGACGCGACCGACCCGTTCAACGCCTACCGCGAACGCCTGCTGTGGAACTTCCCGGACGCGACCTCGGTGAACCTGACCGGCTCGGGCCAGTTCCAGGGCAGTGTCCTGGTCGGCCAGCAGGCGTCCATGACCACGGTGTCGCTGCCCGGCATGGACGGCCGCTTCCTCACCACCGGTTCGCTGACTCACACCAGCGCCCAGACGGGCGTCGAGTTCCACTCCTACCCGTTCGACGGCGACCTGCCGGACTGCGGCGGCGAGCCGCAGCCGGTCACCGGCGAGGTCCGCGTCGAGAAGACCGACGCCGAGACCGGTGACCCCCTCGCGGGCGCGGAATTCGAGCTGTGGGAGGAGACCAACGGCACACCCGGCCTCCAGACCGCGGGCGCCGGCCCCGACACCCGGATCGGTGACACCTGTACCACGGGCACGGACGGCGTCTGCGCGCGCACGGTGGAGACGGGCACGTACTACTGGCGCGAGACCGCCGCCCCCGACGGCTACGACCTGCCGAACCCGGACGTCTTCGGCCCCCTGGTCCTGACCGAGGCCAACGCCGACGACGGCGTACAGGTCACCGCCGAGAACACCCGGACCGAGGAACCCCAGCCGGTCACCGGCCAGATCCGCGTCGAGAAGACCGACGCCGAGACCGGTGTTCCCCTGGCGGGCGCCAAGTTCGAGCTGTGGGAGGAGACCAACGGCACACCCGGCCTCCAGACCGCGGGCACCGACCCCGACAGCCAGGTCGGCGGGGTGTGCACCACCGACGCGAACGGCCTGTGCGTACGGACGGTGGAGACCGGCACGTACTACTGGCGCGAGACCGCCGCCCCCGACGGCTACGACCTCCCCGACCAGAACGTCTTCGGCCCCCTGACCCTCACCGAGGCCAACGCCGACGACGGCGTCCAGACCACCGCCGAGAACACCCCGAGCGAGGAACCGCAGCCGGTCACCGGCGAGGTCCGCGTCGAGAAGACCGACGCCGAGACCGGAGAGCCGCTGGACGGCGCGGTGTTCGAGCTGTGGGAGGAGACCAACGGCACACCCGGCCTCCAGACCGGCGGCGCCGGCCCCGACACCCAGGTCGGCGGGGTGTGCACCACCGGCACGGACGGCGTGTGCGCGCGGACGGTCGCACCGGGCACCTACTACTGGCGCGAGACGACGGCCCCCGAGGGCTATGACCTGCCGAACCCGAACGTCTTCGGCCCCCTGGTCCTGACCGAGGCCAACGCCGACGACGGCGTACAGGTCACCGCCGAGAACACCCGGACCGAGCAACCCCAGCCGGTCACCGGCCAGGTCCGCGTCGAGAAGACGGACGCCCGGACCGGCGACCCGCTCGCGGGCGTCGTTTTCCAGCTGTGGAAGGAGACCAACGGCACACCCGGCCTCCAGACCGGCGGCGCCGGCCCCGACACCCAGGTCGGCGGGGTGTGCACCACCGGCACGGCCGGCCTGTGCACACGCACGGTCGCACCCGGCACCTACTACTGGCGCGAGACCACGGCCCCGAGCGGCTACGACCTCCCCGACCAGAACGTCTTCGGCCCCCTGGTCCTGACCGAGGCCAACGCCGACGACGGCGTACAGGTCACCGCCGAGAACATCCGCACCGAGGAGCCGGGCACCGAGGGCTCCCTCAAGGTCGAGAAGACCGACGCCGGAAGCGGCAAGCCCCTCGCGGGCGCGGTCTTCGAGCTGTGGAAGGAGACCAACGCGGTGGCCGGGCTGCAGACCTCCGGCGCCGACCCCGACACCCGCATCGGTCAGAGGTGCACGACCGACGCCCGGGGCGACTGTGCCTTCGACGGCCTCCCGCTCGGTGAGTACTACGTGCGCGAGGTCGCTGTACCCGAGGGCTACGAGCTGCCCGGCAACCCGGTCAGCGGTCCGCACGAGCTGACCGAGGACAACGCCGGGGACGGCATCACCGTCCGGCTGGGCAACAAGCGCTGCCGGCCCGGCGACCACGGCTACGGGCACTCCGGTGGCTACGGCGACTCCGGCAACGGCTGCGGAGCCCCGGACGGCGACGGCGACTCCGGCAAGGAGTACGGAGACAAGTAACGGCGCGTTCGGCACCACCTCCGGCACCGCCGGAAACCGCCGGCCGCGGGACACCCGTCCCCGCGGCCGGCGGCCGCGTTCCGGCCGGTCGGCACCCCCTGTCGGCGCGCACCGCTTCGGGCCGTGCCGGCAGGCCCGCGCACGTGCGCCGTGGTGTCCGAGGTGCGGTCCGGGCCGCGGTCCTGTCAGGAACGGGGGCCCTGCACCGGCCGCCCGGCACCGTAGGCCGCGGCCATCGGAGAGTCGCCCGTGGTGACGAAGTCCCGGATGCCCGCCACATAGGCGTCGCGGTCGACGAGGCCGTCGCGGTCGGTGTCGAGGGCGGCGAACGCCTCGTCGGCGTCCGCTTCGGCGTTTCCCGCCGCCGTGCGCAGACGGGAGAACCCGGGGCGGTCCAGGCGCCCGTCCGCGTCGGTGTCGGCGATGTCGAACAGGGAGCCGAGAGCCGACCGGCAGGAGCGTTCGAACGCGTCAGGTCCCACCCACGCGCGGTATTCCTCGAAGGTCACGCGCCCGTCGTGGTCGGCGTCCATGTCCTGGAAGACGGCCTCGTGGGCGGCCCGCGCCGCGGCGACGGCCGGGTGGTGGGCGTCGCGGCCCACGGCGGATGCCACGCGATCGACCCGCGCGAGGTATTCCCCGCGGGTGATCACGCCGTCGCCGTCCGCGTCGAGCATGGCGAAGATGCGGTGCTGCGGTGAGTCGGACACTGCGCTTCCTCCTGGTGGCTGAACGGCTGCGCAGCCGCCACGCTGCCCTTCGGCATCGACCGGAAACGCATCGAGCGGGGAAACCACGCGAAGGGGTGCCGCGGATCGCTGGTCGCCGGCGGCCTGACCGACCGGGCTGCCCGCATGCCGCGGCCCGGGCGCGCGTGAAGCGTGTCCGGGCCGCGTGGCGGGGCTCCGCGACGACCGCGGTGTCAGGCGGAGAGGGTCTTGTGGAGGGCGTCGAGGCCGTCGCGGTAGATGCCGGTGAAGAGGCCGACGACCTCGTCCTCGGTGGCGCCGTCGGGATTGAAGCGGCCGGACCACTGGACCTCGGCGATGTCGTCCCGGCCGGGGACCGTGTGGACGCGGAGGGTAGAGACGTAGCCGTCGACGGGGAACGGGGCCTGGAGGATGGCGTAGCTGTAGTGGCGCTCGGCCTCGCTGAAGTCCACGAGGCGCTCGATGATGACCTCGCCCTCGGGGTTCGTCAGCCGGCGTACCCGGCCGCCTTCGAGTGGGGTGCTCTCGGGGATGTAGGGGAGCCAGTCGGGCAGGGCGTCGAAGCCGCCTATGAGGCTCCAGACCTTGTCGGGCGAAGCGGGTACGGTGCGGCTGACGGAAGTCGAGGCCATGGTCTTTCTCCTGGATCCTGGTGTGGGGGAAAGGTGTGGGCGGGGATCAGGCGCCGTCGGGCAGCGGGGCCGCGGGGCTGATCAGGTCGGCGGCGCGCAGGTCGTGCCAGAAGGCGGCCGGGATGGTCTCGCCGAGGGCGGAGAGGTCCTCGGCGATGCGGCTGGGGCGGGTGGCGCCGGGGATGACCGCGGCGGTCACCGGGTGGGCCAGGGAGAACTGCAGGGCGGCGGCCTTGATGCTGATGCCGTGCTTCTCGGCGAGGGCCTTCAGGCGGGAGACCTTCTCGATGATCTCCGGCGGGGCCTGCTGGTACTCGAAGTGGCTGCCGCCGGCGAGGATGCCCGAGCTGTAGGGGCCGCCGACGACCATGTCGACGCCCTGTGCCTGGGCCATGGGCAGCAGGCGCTGGAGGGCGTGGGCGTGGTCGAGGAGGGTGTAGCGGCCGGCGAGGAGGAAGCCGTCGGGCCGCGGCTCGTCCAGGGCGAGGGTCATCTCGATGGGCTCGGTCTTGTTGACGCCCAGGCCCCACGCCTTGATGACGCCCTCGTCGCGCAGGCGGGACAGGACGCGGAAGGCTCCGGTGCGGGCCTCTTCGAACTTCTGGATCCAGGCGTCGCCGTGGAAGTCCTGGGCGATGTCGTGGACCCAGACGATGTCGAGCCGGTCGACGCCCAGGCGCTTGAGGCTGCCCTCGATGGAGCGCTCGGTGGCGTCGGCGGTCCACTCGTGGAGGATCTTGTTGGGGTTGCCGTGCTCGAAGAGGCCGCCCTTCTCGCCGAAGTCGGGGACGTCGGTCTCGATCTCGTCGAGGATGACCCGGCCGACCTTGGTGGACAGCACGTAGGCGTCGCGGGGTTTGGCGGACAGGACGCGGCCCAGGCGTTCCTCGGCGAGGCCGGCGCCGTAGAAGGGGGCGGTGTCGTAGTAGCGGATGCCCTGGTCCCAGGCGGCCTCGACGGTGGCGCGGGCCTCCTCGTCGGGGATCGCGCGGAACATGTTGCCCAGCGGGGCGGTGCCGAAGCCGAGACGGCCGGGAAGGATTTCCTTGAGGGACATGGGGGGTGCCTTTCGATGGTGCCTTGGCGCCGGAGTACCGGAGCCGATGCCCTGCGCCTGTCAATGCAGGAGCACCTTACAAGCGTCAACAATAATTGCAGACGCGGGCTAATGCAAGTCGTGGCCGCGCTCGGGGTCCCGGCGGGGGAAGTGCGGCAGGACGTCCTGCGCGAGTTCGTGCAGCACCTCGTCCACCGGCCGCTCGCTGGGCCGCAGATTGAAGGAGACATGGGCGACGCCGAGGCCGGCCATCTCCCCCAGGTGGTCGATCAGGGCCTTGCTTCCGACGCTGAGTCCCAGCCGGATGGGGCGCGGCGGGGCGTCCGGGTCCTCCCGCAGGTGCAGCACCATGGGCGTGAGGTACGGCTTGCCGCCCCCGGTGAGCCGCTGCCACTCGCGCGTTTTCAGGCCGAGGGCGCCCAGGTCACGCGGGTAGTTGAGGGAGGCGTCGGCGTGCTCGGCGATCCACTCGGGGGTCTGCTGCGCACCGCCGGCGACAGCGATCGGGATGCCGGCCGGGTGGACGGGCTTGGGCAGGACGGTGAGCCGCCGGTCGGCGCCGAGGCCGGCCCGGGGCAGTTCCAGCGGGCCGCCGCGCCAGGCGGCGCGCAGGGTCCCCACGCCTTCGCGGAACGCCGTGCCGCGCTGGTGGAAGTCCCGTCCGAAGAGCGGGTACTCCACGGGGCGGTCGCCGCTCGCGAGCCCGAGCAGCATGCGGCCGCCCGCGAGGACGTCCACGGTGGCGGCGGCCTTGGCGACCAGCAGGGGCTCGCGCAGGGGCAGCACGACCGCGCCGGTGGCGAGGACGACGTCGTCCGTGACGGCGGCCAGGTGGCCGAGGTGGGTGAAGGTCTCGAAGACCGATCCGGCGTCGCCGAACTGCACGGGGTCGTAGAGCGGGACGTCGCGCAGCCACAGGGCGGCGAAACCGAGCCGGTCGGCGAGCCGGGCGAGCCGGGTGTGCCCGGTCAGGTCGGGGACGCCGAAGGGGCGGCCGGCCTCGCGGTCGGCGTGCTGCCGTGACGGGTCCCAGTCGTTGTCGAGGGGAAGCTCGAGTCCGAGGGTGAGCCGCCCGGGGGTGGGGGCCAGACGGGCGAGTGCGGGGTGCGGGGGTGCCACGGTGGGTCCTTCCGGGGCGGGTACGGCGCCCCGCCCCGGGCGACTGCCCGGGACGGGGCGGCGGGGCGTACGGGGCAGAGCCGTACCGGTGCCGGTGTACCGGCTCGGGCTCGCGGGTCAGTTGAACTGGTCCGGGTGGGGGCCGGTGCGCAGGTCGCGGTCGGTGGCCGCGAGCACGGTCATGTCCTCGTCCGTGAGCCGGAAGTCGAACACGTCGAGGTTCTGGCGGATGCGGGCCGGGGTGACCGACTTGGGGATGACGATGTTGCCGAGCTGAAGGTGCCAGCGCAGCACCACCTGGGCGGGGGTCTTGCCGGTGCGGTCGGCGACGGCGGTGACGGCGGGGTCGTCCAGGACCGCGCCCTGGGCGAGCGGGCTCCACGCCTCCGTGGCGATGCCGTGCCGGGTGTGGAAGGCGCGCAGCTCGGCCTGCTGGAGGCCGGGGTGCAACTCGATCTGGTTGACCGCCGGGACGAGGGAGCTGTTGTCCAGCAGCCGCCGCAGGTGGGCGGGCTGGAAATTGGAGACGCCGGCGGCCCGGATCCGTCCCTCGCCGGCCAGGCGCTCGATGGCGCGCCAGGAGTCCAGGTACAGGTCGCGCTCGGGCGTGGGCCAGTGGATCAGGTAGAGGTCGAGGTGGTCCAGGCCCAGCTTGGCGAGGCTGGCGTCGAAGGCGCGCAGGGTGGCGTCGTAGCCCTGGTCGGCGTTCCACAGCTTGGAGGTGATGAACAGCTCCTCGCGGGGCAGCCCGGAGGCGGCCAGCGCCCGGCCTACACCGCTCTCGTTGCCGTAGATCGCCGCGGTGTCGATGCTGCGGTATCCGGCCTCCAGGGCGTTGGCGACGGCGGCGGTGGTCTGGTCGTCGGGGACCTGGAAGACACCGAAGCCGAGCTGGGGGATCTCGACGCCGTTGTTCAGCTTCACGGCGGGGACGCTGGTCATGGGGTGGCTCTCTTTCAGTCGGTGATCGGTGATCGGTGATCGGTGTGATGTGTGGTCGATGTGGTTGATGTGGCCGGGGATGGCCCGGGCACGCGGGTCGGGCCCTCGCGGCGGAGCGTCAGCGGGCGAGTTCCTCCAGTGCGGCGGCGGCGAAGGCGTGGTCCTGCTCGGGGGCTCCGCCGCCGACGCCCACCGCGCCGATCAGGCGGCCGTCGCGATGGACGGGGATGCCGCCGGCGATGAACAGCAGCGGCCGGTCCAGCGCGGTGGGCAGGGAGTGGAACGGCCCGTCGGGCTTGACGAGGTCGACCAGGTCGGCGGTCGGCGCGTTCAGTTGCAGGGCGGTGTACGCCTTGCGGGTGCTGGTCTCGCCGGAGATCAGCACCGCCCGGTCGTCGCGGCGGAAGGCGAGCAGGTGCCCGCCCGCGTCCAGGACGGTCGCGCTGACCGGGACCCCGGCGGCCTCGGCGGCGACCCGGACGGCCGCGACCAGGGTCTCGGCGTCGGCGGTGGTCAGCGGAGTGACGGCAGTGGTGTTCATGGTGCTTCTCCTGGGGAGGTGGAGGAGGTCAGTGCGGGACGGGGGCCGCCGCGGGGGCGCCGGCGGCGCTCTCCGGTGCGGGGGTGCGCCGTTCCAGGGCGGCGGACCAGAAGGCGAGGAGGAGGGCGGCGGCGGCGAGGAGAGCGCCGACCCAGTTCGGGGCGGTGTAGCCGAGGCCCGCGGCGATGACCACGCCGCCGAGCCAGGCGGCGAGCGCGTTGCCGAGGTTGAACGCCCCGATGTTCACGGCCGAGGCCAGGGTGGGGGCGCCGTGCGCCTGGTCGAGGACGCGCTTCTGCAGCGGCGGGACGGTGGCGAAGCCGAGCGCCCCGACGAGCAGGATGGCGAGCGCGGCGAGGATCTTGTCGTGCGCGAACACGGTGAACAGCGCGAGCACCACGGCGAGGCCGCCGAGAGCGGTGTACAGCATCGGCATCAGGTTGCGGTCGGCGTAGCGGCCACCGAGCAGGTTGCCGAGGAACATGCCGACGCCGAACAGCACCAGGAGCCAGGTGACCGCGCCGTCGGAGTAGCCGGCGACGTGGGTCATCATCGGCGCTATGTAGGTGATCGCGGCGAACACGCCGCCGAAGCCGAGTACCGTCATCGCCATCGCGAGCAGCACCTGCGGGTTGCGGAACGCGGTCAGCTCCCCGCGCAGGTGTGCGCCCTCGGGCCGGGGCATGTCGGGCACGAGCCGGACGATGCCGAGCAGGCCCACCACGCCGAGCGCGGCGACGACGGCGAACGTGGTGCGCCATCCCACTGTCTGCCCGATGAACGTGCCGAGCGGCACGCCGACGATGTTCGCGATGGTCAGGCCGGTGAACATGGTGGCGATGGCGCCGGCCTTCTTGTCGGGTGCGACCAGGTCGGCGGCGACCACCGAGCCGATGCCGAAGAAGGCGCCGTGGGCCAGTGAGGCCACGAGGCGGCCGATGAGCATCACGCCGAAGCCGGGCGCCAGTGCGGAGAGCAGGTTGCCGACGACAAAGAGGCCCATGAGCAGCGTCAGCATCGTCTTGCGGCCGACCCTGGTGCCGAGCACGGTCATCAGCGGGGCGCCGATGACAACGCCGATCGCGTAGCCGGTGACCAGCAGACCGGCGGTCGGGATGGAGACGCCGTAGTCTCCGGCGATCTCGGGCAACAGGCCCATGATCACGAACTCGGTGGTCCCGATTCCGAAGGCCCCGATGGCCAGAGCGAGGAGTGCGAGAGGCATGGCGCCATCCTTCGTATGATTGCTAGTGCGCCTTACGAGCGTCGACAATACTTGCAGACGCTCTCTAAGTGCAAACGCGGGCAGCCCTCGCGCGACTGAACGGCGGAATATCTACGACTCACCGTCACACCGGCACCGCGATACTTGCAAAAGCCTTATGTAAGCCCTAGCCGATATTTCCACGCAGGGCTTACCCTGGGTCCGAGTCTCATCCGGAAGGAGACCCGGACCCATGACCGCCACGGATCCCTCGCTGACCGCTCTGGCCAGCGGATGGGCAGCCCTCTCCCTCCTGCACGCCCGGATCGAGGCGCACATCGAGCGTGCCCTGCAGTCCGCGCACGACCTGAGCGTGCGCGAGTACTCCCTGCTCGACGTGCTCAGCCGACAGCACGACGGTGAGGGCGGGCACCTGCAGATGAAGCAGGTCGCCGACGCGGTGGTGCTCAGCCAGAGCGCCACCACCCGCCTGGTCACCCGCCTGGAGGACCGTGGCCTGCTCTCCCGCTACCTGTGTCCGACCGACCGCCGCGGCATCTATGCCGATGTCAGCGACGCGGGGCTGGAGCTGCTGGGAGCGGCCCGGCCGACCAACGACACCGCCCTCAGGGAAGCGCTCGCCGAAGCCGCCAGGAACCCCGGACTCGCCCCCCTGGTCACGGCGGTCGAGGCGATGAACCCGACGCACCGGCACGCCGGACTCCTTCCGGCACGGTAGAGAAGACCTTCGCCCGGAGAGGGGCGAGCGGGCGCACCGACGACAGGAAGGGTGCCGCTCCCCCGGCGACCTGGCACACGCGGACCTCGGCCCACGCCTGGGGGGCACCCCCCGGCCCGCGGTCCGCGCAGGTCAGGAGCGGGGTGGGCGCGGGGGGCGGGTGGTGTCGTCCGGGTCCACCCGCTGGACGCGGGCGCGCCGCACGACCGCCGGTCCCGTCTCGGCGGCCTCGCGGACCGGCGCGGGCCCGTCCCAGTCGGTGGGCCGGCCGTGCCACAGCCGCTTGCCGTCCACGAAGACCGCGGTGATCTGGCAGGAAGCCGGCGGCCGGCTCGGCTCCGCGAGCGTCACCGTGCACGGGGTGGGCGGCGACCCGCACGCGTGCGCGCTGCTGGACCTCCCGGCGGGCTCGGCGCTGTTCAGCGTCGAACGGCTGACCAGACTGCCCGACGGGCGCCCGGTGGACCTGGAGTTCCTGCGCATACGCGGCGACCGGCCGGCGTTCCGCACCGCACTCGTCCGCGCCGTCCCGGACCCGCACGCCGGTCCGGACCCGCGGGACGACGACCACCTACGACGCGCGGCAGGCGTACGGTGATTCCCGGTCCCGGGAGCGCAGGCGGGACGGCGCCCGGCCGGGTCCGCGGGCCGGGGCGCGGGGGGTCTCCACCCGGTACCCCGGAGCCCGGAAGCCGGGATCCCGGGCCCCTGACCGTCGCCGTGATGTGTCTGTGCGTCACCTTGGTCGTGGGCCTGGTGTCCGCTTGTTCGTGGGCCTGGTGTCCGCGGTGAACCTCGCCCTCCCCGCGCTGTCGCGCAGCGCGCTGCGCCCGTCGGCCGAGTCGGTGATGTGGGTGGTCGACGGCTATGTGGTGTTCTTCGCCTGCCTGCTCATCCCGGGCGGCGCGCTCGCCGACCGGCTCGGCCGCGAGCGGGTGCCGGCCGCGGGCCTGGGCCTGTTCACCGCCGGGTGCCTGCTGTGCGCGCCGTGGCGCCGGTCATCGGCGCGGTGATCGCGGGCCGGGTGGTCAGTGGCGTGGGCGCCGCCGCGGTGCTGCCGACGGCCCTGGCCCTGCTGGCGGGCGGCGCGCCGACCGCGGCTGGTGGCGGTGTGGGCGTCGATGACGGGCCTGGCCGCCGTACTGGGCAACGTCGGCGGCGGCGCGGCGCTGGAGACCGGTTCACTGGAGACCGGTTCGTGGCGGGCGCTGTTCGGGTGCGTGGTGCCGCTGTCGCCGACGGCCCTCGTCCTGGTGGTGGTGTTCGCCCCGGCGCCGCCGCGGCACGGCCGGCCGGTGCAGGTGGTGTCCGCGGGCCTGCTGACGGCCGGTTTCCTCGCGCTGCTGTCGGGGATCGTCTCCGGTCCGCAGGCCGGCTGGGGCAGCGCGCGGGTGCTCGGCGGGTTCGGTGCGGCGGCGTGCTGCTGACGGCCTGGACCGGCTGGGAGCTGCGGCGGGAACATCCGATGCTGGACCCGCGGCTGTTCACCGTGCCGGTGGTGCGGGCGGGAGCGGTCGGGATGGCGCCGGCGTTCGCCGGGATGTTCGGCCTGTTCTGCGTCAACGGGCAGTATCTGCAGTGCGCCAAGGGCTACTCGCCGCCGGGGGCGGGAGTGGGGCTGCTGCCGATGGCGGGTGCGCTGCGGTTCGCGCCGCGCTGCGCGGTGGCCGTGGAGCGGCGGGCCGGCCCGCGGGTGACGCTCGGGGCCGGGGTGGCGATGCCGGCGGCCGGTCTGGGCACGGTCTCGCTGGTCGGCCCGGGCAGCCCGTATCCCCTGTACGCGCTCGGGGCGACGCTCACCGCGGCCGGGTGCGCTCCGGCCACCCCGCTGCTGTCGCACAGCATGATGTCCGCGCTGCCGGAGCACCGGGCCGGGGTGGGCTCCGGGTCGCAGAGCCTGGCGCGGGAGCCGGGCAGCGCGTCGGGCGTGGCGGTCGGCGGCAGCGTGGTGACCGGGGTGTTCACCGCGGGCCTTCCGGCGCCGCTGCGCGGGCCCGGGGCGCCGACGACCGTTCCCGCCGCCGAACAGCGGCCGGCCGCCCGGGGCCTGACCTCGCCCGGCCTGCGGCACTCCGTCGTCACGGACTTCACCACGCCCCCCGACACCGCGATGCGGGTGCCGGCCGTACTGGTGCCGGCGGTCGGCGTACTGGTGGTCGCCTGGTACCCGCGCCGTGAGCCCCGGGGCGCGGGCGGACCGGGCGGGCCCCGGCGGCGGACGGTCTCCGCGGCGTGCTCGACCGTGCGCTCGACGTGCCGCCGGTCCCCCACGGCCGCACCGAACGCCCGCACGCCGTCGGTCACCCGGCGGACGAGGTGTCACCGTGCTCGGCCGTCAGCCCCGCGGCGGGACTCAGAAGTCGTCCGCGCCGTTGCGCAGTTCCGGGGTCCAGTAGCCGGTGAGGGCCTTGGCCGGGTCGACGGCGATGCCGTCGCTGCCGGGCGCGGTGACGGCGATGACCGTGGAGTCGCCCTCCAGCGTGACGGAGAACGCCGACACGGGCTCGTTGTCCTCGTCGACCCCGCCGTCCGACAGCTTCACCAGGGCGTAGGCCGGGGCACCGGTCGTGAGCACGACCGGCGTGGCCGGCTTGCTCTTGCCGACGGCCGGGACGTCCTGCTTGTGGCTCTCCAGGAACTGGATGTGGGGGAAGCCCGTCAGCCGGCAGACGTGGCGGGAGGTGTTCTTCGCCGTGAGGACGATGTGGGTGTAGGGCGGACCGTCCTGCGTGGCGGCGGTGATGCTGACGTCTCCCGCCGCGCAGACCGGGGCGGAGGCGGAGGCCTGCTCGCTGGTGGAACCGGTGGAGCCACTGGTACCGGTGGAACCGGTGGAGTTCGCGGAGCCCTTCGCTCCCGTCGCACGGGCCGAGCCGGCCGATCCCGTCCCCTCGGACGTGCTGGTGTCCTTGTCGCCGGCCTGCTGGGCGGACGCCGTGGACGACGCCACGGTGGCCTTGGGGGCCGCCGCGGCCTTCGACGTGGTGTCCCCGTCGCTCTGGCAGGCGGTGAGGGACAGGGTGAGAGCCGTGCCCGCGACGGCGAGCAGCACGGAGCGGTTGCGCGGAGTGTTCATGGAGAGTTCCCCCCGGAGTGTGTGGGCCGCGGCGCGGTGCCGTGGGCCTCGGTCGTCGTACTGGTGGTGCGCGGTTTCGCGTCGACTGCGGGTGGTCCGGGCCGTTCCCGGGCCCGGGCGGGCCCCGTGTCCCGGCGGGGTCGTCCGCCGGGAATGCGGTGCCACGTCTGCGTTCGCCCCGGAAGGCGGCCGTTCCGCGTCGGCCTTCAGTCGATCACTTCCGGTCCGCGGCGCCCAGGCGGTTCTCCCGGCAGAAGTACCGTCGGCCATACTTCTGCCGGAGGCTCTCATCCGGACGAGCCGGACGATCGGGGACATCGACGGTGCGCGACGGCACGCCATCCACAGGGGACTTCGGGCAGCGGCTGCGCCATCTGCGCACCCGTGCCGGACTGAGTCAGGAGGCCCTCGCACACGACGCCCAGGTGAGTGTCAGGGCGCTGGCGGACATGGAGCGCGGGCGTACCCGGGGGCCGCAGCGCCGTACGGTGCGGGCGCTGGCCGCGGCGCTGGGACTGGACGACGACGAGGCGGCGGGCCTGGAGGAGTCCGCCGCCCTCGGCCGGCCGCGCCCCCGGCCGGCCACCGGCCCGGCCGGGGGCGGCACCCTGGCCCTGCCGCGCGACATCGAGGACTTCACCGCGCGGGGCCCGGCCCTCGCCCGTCTGCTGGACCTGGCGCGGGACGCCGGAGCGGGCCGGCCGGTGGTCAGCGTGGTCTCCGGGCAGCCCGGTCTCGGCAAGACCGCGTTCGCGGTGCACGCCGCGCACCTCCTCGCCCCGCACTTCCCCGACGGGCAGTTCGTCCTGGACCTGCACGGCATGGATCCCGAGCCGACCACCCCCCGGGACGCGCTGGCCCGGCTGCTGGGCGCGATGGGGGTGGCCGACGCCGCGCTGCCGGCGGGCACCGACGACCGCGCCGGCCTGTGGCGGTCCCTGGCCGGCGACCGGCGCATACTCCTGCTGCTGGACAACGCCGCCGACGAGTCCCAGGTCGGCCCCCTGCTGCCCGGCACCGGTCCGTCCCTGACCCTCGTCACCAGCCGCCACGTCCTGGCGGGCCTGGAGTCCGTCCACCGCACCGATCTGGCCCTGCTGCGGCGCGAGGAAGCGGTGGAGCTCCTGACCCGCATCATCGGCCCCGACCGGGTACGGGCGGAGGCACAGGCCGCACGCGACCTCGCCGACCTGTGCGGACACCTCCCGCTGGCCGTCCGGATCGCCGGCCAGCGGCTGCTCGGCCGCCCGCACGAACGCCTCGGCAAGCTCGTCGCCCGCCTCGCCGCCGAGGGCCGGCGGCTGGACGGTCTCCAGGCCGGGAGCCTGCGGGTGCGCGCCGCCTTCGCGCTCTCCTACCGTCAGCTCCCCCCGGACGCGAAGACCCTGCTGCGCCGCGCCGCGCTGGCCGCCGGCCCGGACTTCAGCCCGGAGACCGGCGCGCTCCTGGCCGGCCTGTCCTACGACGAGGCGGTCGCCCGCGCCGAGGAGCTGACCGACGCCGGTCTGCTGCAGAGCGACGCCGCCGCCGAGCGGTACCGCTTCCACGACCTGCTCAAGCTCTACGCGGCCGAACAGGCCCAGGCCGAGGACGGCCCCGAGGTCCGCGACGCCGCCCTGGACCGGACCGCGCACTGGATGCTGCGCCGGGCCACCGCCGCCGCGCTGCACTTCGACGTCGACCACGAACAGGCCGCATCGCCGGGCGACCCGGACCCGGACACGGCGCCCACCGGCCGGGAGGAGGCACGGGCCTGGCTGGAGGCCGAGCGGGCCCAGTGGCTCGCCGCACTGCGCCGGGCCCATGACGCCGGCCGGTTCCGGCAGGTGCTGGACACGGCGGAGGCGATGCACTGGTTCTCCGACCTCAACCAGCACTGGGAGCAGTGGGTGGAGGTGTTCCAGCGGTCCGCCGACGCCGCCCGCTCCCTGGGCAGCCGGCGTGAGGAGGCGGTTCACCTCAACTACCTCGCCTGGGCCTACAACCTCTGCGTCCACGACCCCCGTGCCGCCCTGACGAGCGCCGACGCCGCGCTCACGGCGGCCCGCGACTGCGGGGACGGGCTGCAGGAGGGCTGGGCGCTCGGCTACGGCGCGGGCGCGCTCAGCCGGCTGGGCCGTGCGGAAGAGGCCCAGGAGCGCCTGCGCGACGCGGCCCGCTGTCTCGCCTCGCAGGAGTCACCGCAGGGCCGGCTCGCCGAGCTGACGGTCCTCAACAGCCTGGGCACCCTGCTGCGCCAGACCGGCCGGGCGGCCGAGGCCCTGGACATCCACCGCCGCAGCGAGCGGATCTGCCGCGCGGGGATCCCGGGTCGGACCGAGGAGGTCATCGCGTTGTACCACGCGGTCGCCCGGCAGCAGATCGGCAACGACCTGGCGGCCCTGGAACGCTGGCAGGAGGCCGAGGCGCCGCTGCGGCAGGCCCTCGCCGCCTTCGAAGCCGCGCAGATGCCGGCGTGGGCCGGACAGGCCCGGCTGGACCTGGGCCAGGCGCTCGGCGCCGCGGGACATCCGGAGGCCAGGGAGACGCTGTTCGCCGCCCGCGACGCCCTGGCGGCGCTGCGCAGCCCGCGCCAGGTGGAGGCCGACGCCGCGCTCACCGCCCTCGACGAGGCCGCCGCCGGCGCGTGAGGGCACACCGCCGGCCCGCTGCGAGGCTCACGCACGGCGCGCGGCGCACGGCGCCCTGTGGCACGACCGGGCGTTCGGCGAGCCGGTCGGCGAAGCCGCGCGGGACGGTGGTGTCGTCGCCGTCGCCGAGGGCCCCTCGGTCCGGCTGTCGCCCGGGGCGGTGCAGCGGCGGTACGTCGCGTCAGTGCCGGGCATGGGCCTGCCGCCTTTCCCGCAGGACCGTGACGGTGTGCTCGCACCAGTCACGGTTGCCCTGCTCGAAGGCCAGACCGCGCAGACACGTCAGGTAGGGGCCGACCCGGTCGCCGTGGCGCAGGAACTCCTCCTCCGTACGGTCGCCGCGCATGCCGCGCAGCAGCTTGCCGAAGAGGTCGATCTTGGCCTGGGCGAAGGCGGCGCGTTCGGAGAGCTGCTCGATCAGGGCCTGCGGATCGACGTGGTCGGCGGCCTGGACCTTGACGAGCAGGTCGTCGCGGATGAAGGAGGGCTTCGCGGAGGCGGCCGTGAACTCCCCCAGTTCCGCGAGTCCGGCGTCCGTCACCCGGAACAGGCGCTTGGTGGGCCGGGTCTGCTGGAGCACCTCGCGGCCCGCGATCAGCCCGTCCTTCTCCAGCCGGGCCAGCTCGGCGTAGAGCTGCTGCGGCCGGGCGTACCAGAAGTTGGCCACACCGAGGTCGAACGCCTTGGCCAGCTGGTAGCCGCTCAGCTCTCCGTCGAGCAGTGCCGCCAGTACGGCGTGCCGTAGCGCCATCGGGCTGTCTCCCTTGCGTGCCTCTGTCGCGGATCCCCCGTCCATGATAGTCATGAAAATGACTAATCACATTCATGACTATGGAGGGTGAGCGAGCCATGAGCACCGCCGACCGTTTCCGTGCCGCCGTGGACCGCCGTGACCTCACGGCACTGGACGACCTGTTCACCGAGGACATCCGCTTCTACAGTCCGGTGAAGTTCACCCCCTTCGAGGGCAAGCCGACGGTGCTGGGCCTCTTCAAGGTCCTGCTGCGCACGTTCGAGGACTTCCGTTACGTCGGCCACCACACCGGCACCGCGCGGACCAGCACCGACAACACGTCCGCCGACTCCGCGGTGCTGCTCTTCCGTGCCCGGGCGGGCGGCAGGGACATCCACGGCATCGACCTCCTGCACTTCGACGACGACGGCCGGATCAAGGAGTTCACCGTCATGGTCCGCCCGCGGTCCGCCGTCCACGCCCTCGGTGAGGCGGTCCTCGCCGGTCTGGTCGCGGACGGCCTGGCACCGGCGCCCACCGGCCGGTAGCCGCGCGCTCCGGCCGCCCCCGCGGTCAGGGCCTGCGCACCTCGTAGTGGAAGCAGCCGTACTCCACCGCCCGTACGTGCACGAGTGCGACGCGGGAATCGGCGAACGCCGTGTGCAGGGCTTGCTCCACGACGGTCTGCGCCAGCCCGGGGTCCTTGGGCAGTTGCACGACCGTGCCCCCCGCGATCCGGCCTTCGCCGTCGTAGCGGCGCACGACGCGCAGTGCCCCGGTCTCGGCGAACGGATAACCGGACGCCGGGTCAGGCCCCGGGCACCGGTCGGTGTGGATGAACACCGGGCCCACCTCGTCGTAGGCCCCCGGGGCGGCTCCCGCCTCCGCCGCCCACCGGCGCAATGGAGCGTACGAAACGAGCGAGATCCGCTCGCCGGCCCGGCCACGGCGCAGACAGCAGCGCAGCGGCGTTCCCTCCGTGTCGTGCGCATAGGCGCGGGGAACCACGCCGGCGTCGTCGCGTTCGCGGAGTTCGTCGAGAACGTGGGGAGCGATGGCCATGGGCTGATGAGTCGATGTCGTCATGTACTCAGGCTGCGCGGCCGAAGGCGCCGGCGCTGGCGGCAATCCGACCTCGCGTTCACCACGGCGCCCGTCCCGCCGGTGGTACGGCCCCCGCTGGGCGGGCGGGGGCCGCGCCTCGCACTACCCGGCGTACGTCTCGAACTCGGCGACCTGGGGGGTGCCGCTCGCGCCGGTGATCTGGAAGGTGACCTTGGAGAGCGTCGTCCGGGGCAGGGAGATGACGCCCGCGCCGCTGCCGGAGGCGAGCACCGCCCCGGTGTCGCCGTCGAGGACGCGCCAGGAGCCGATGCGGCCCGCGGTCCCCGCCGTCTCCCTGATGGCGACCGAGGAGACGGTGGTGGGCGAGCCCCACTTGATGGAGATGGAGCCGGTCGTACCGGACGGCGACCAGTAGGTGTTCAGGTCGCCGTCGCGCACGTTGCCGTAGCTCGTGCCGTCGGCCTTGCTGGACCCGTCGGAGCCCGCTCCGATGCTGAGGTTGGTCCCACCGGGCTGCGTCGGCGTGGGGGTGGGAGTGGGGGTGGAAGTCGGCGTGGGGGTGGGTGTCGGCGTCTGCGGCGTGCAGCTGCCGTCGGAGACGCGCAGCCCCTTTCCGGCGCCCGCCGTCTGGCCCACGATGGCGGGTACGCAGCTGGCGGCGTCGGGCGTGTAGGCGTACGGAATGGCGACGGTGGTGTTGGACTGCGGGTTCGGGCCGGCCGGATGGTTGTCGGTGCCGGGGCTGGTCCAGGTCACGTTGTCGTAGATGTTGCCGGCGACCTGCCAGGAGCCCAGCTCGTCGGTGTAGAAGGTGCCCAGGACGTCCTTGGAGTCCTCGAAGTAGTTGTTGTCCACCTTGGCACGGGCGCCGGCCCGGGAGTTGATCCCGGACTTGTTCAGGCTCACGTAGTGGTTGTTGTACATGTGGGCCGTGCCGCCGCGCAGCAGCGGGGCGCGGGAGTCGATGTTCTGGTACAGGTTGTGGTGGAACGTGATGTAGCTGTTCGACAGGTCGCTCTCGCTCGATCCGATGAGGCCGCCCCGGCCCGAATTGCGCAGGATGCTGTACGACAGGGTGACGTACTGGGTGTTGTCCTTCATGTCGAAGAGCGCGTCGAAGCCCTCCGCCTCCCCGCCCGAGGCCTCCAGCGTCGCGTGATCGACCCAGACGTTGCGGACGTCGCTCTCCATGCCGATGGCGTCACCGCCGTTGGACGTGGGGGAACCGGACTTCTTGACGTTCTTCACCGTCACGTTCTGGATGACGATGTTGCTGGACTCGCGGATGTGGATGCCCACTTGGTCGAAGACGGCACCCGCGCCGACCCCGACGATGGTCACGTTGCTGACCTGCTTCAGCTCGATGACGCCGGCGGCGGTGTTGCAACTGCCGCCGGACACCTTGCTGGTATTGGCGTGGTTGATGGTGCCCTCGACCTGGATGGTGATCGGGGTGCTGCCGGCGGCCCGGGAGCACAGGGCCGCGTGGATCGCGGTTCCGGTGGTGGCCCGCACGGTCTGCCCGCCCGCACCGCCGGTGGTCCCGCCGTTCTGTGTCGCGTACCCCGTGGCGCCTGAGGCAGCGGCCGACGCCTCCTCGGGCATCGCCACGACCATCCCGGCCGCGGCGGCCACCCCCAGCGTGGCCAGGGCCGCGTACAGTCGCATGGCGACTGGTCGTCTCATCGTCGTCTCCCACTCGGTCATTCGCCGCCGAACGCGGCTCGAATCCTGGGTGGTACTCCTCGTGCCGTGTCGGCGTGCCGTCGTGCTCAGCCGTCCACGCGGGAAAGCGCTTTCCGTGCGGCGAGGATAGGGTGGCCGCCGGCCAACGGCAAGGTTCCGGACAGTTACGGAACACGCCATTCCGATGAGGGCCGGCGCCCCGGCGGGCTGCGGCAGAAACCGCTTTTCCTCGCTCGGGCAGGCGGGTCGGCCTGGTGCTGCGCGCGGCCGGACGCGTCAGGCCCGCGAGGTGCGGTCACGGCTCGGCGGCCGGCGCGTTCCGGCCGCGCGGTTACCCTGACTCCCAGCCGACCCCCTACCCGTGACGCACGTGAACAGGACAGGAGTCCCATGCCGGCACCACTGGATGTAGCCCGTGCCCGCCAAGAGACCCCCGGATGCGCCCACGTCGTACATCTCAACAACGCCGGCGCGGCACTTGCTCCGGCTCCGGTACTCGACGCCGTCGTCGGTCATCTGCGACTCGAGGCGCGGCTCGGTGGTTACGAGGCCGCGGCGGACGCCGCCGAGCGGATCGACGCCGTCTACGCGTCGATCGCCCGCCTGATCGGCTGCCGGCCGCACGAGGTCGCCGTGGTCGAAAGCGCCACGCGGGCCTGGGACATGGCCTTCTACGCGATGCGCTTCCGTCCCGGCGATCGCATCCTGACCTCCCGCGCCGAGTACGCCAGCAATGTCATCGCCTTCCTCCAGGCGGCCCGCCGCACCGGTGTCCGGGTCGAGGTGGTCGATGACGACGAACACGGCCAGCTGTCGGTGAAGGACCTCGAACGGCGCCTGGACGGGGACGTCAAGCTCGTCGCCGTCACCCACGTGCCCACCCAGAGCGGCCTGGTCAACCCCGCGGCCGAGGTCGGCCGGCTGACTCGTGCCGCCGGCGTCCCGTTCCTGCTGGACGCCTGCCAGTCCGTCGGTCAACTGCCCGTAGATGTACGGGAGATCGGCTGCGACATGCTGTCGGCGACCGGACGCAAGTTCCTGCGCGCCCCGCGTGGCACCGGCTTCCTCTACGTCTCCGACCGGCTCGTCGAGCAGCTGGAGCCGCCCTTCCTCGACCTGCACGCCGCGACGTGGACCGACGCGCAGACCTACGAAGTCCGCTCCGACGCACGGCGGTTCGAAGCCTGGGAGACCAACTACGCGGCCAAGATCGGTCTTGGCGTCGCCGTGGAGTACGCCCTGGGCTGGGGCATCGAGGCGATCGAAGAACGGGTCACCGCCCTCGCCGCACGGCTGCGGCACCGGCTCGCGCGGCTGCCCGGCGTGACCGTCCGGGACCGGGGCCGGCGCCTTTGCGGCATCGTCACGTTCACCGTCGACGGGATCCCCGCGGCCGACGTGCGGCACCGGCTCGCCGCGTCGGGCATCAACACCAGCGTCTCGGCGATCACCTCCGCCCGCTACGACCTGGGGGCGCGCGGTCTCCCCGCCGTGGTACGGGCATCGGCGCACTACTACAACACCGAAGAGGACATCGAGGCGCTGGCCGCGACGCTGGGCTCGCTCCGAACCTGACCGGTCATCCACGCGGACCGGCGCGCCCGCGGACCGGTGCGCCCGCGGAGCGGCGTGCCCGCGGAGCGGTTCGGCGGTGCGGGCGCGGCGCACGGGCAAGGTGAGCAAAGGGTTAACGATGCATTTCGCGGAATGGACGCAACATTTCCGACAAGAAAAACCGGCCTCACCGCTCCGGACGATCATGGCCGATCTGATCCTCAAACACTCGAAGGGTTTGTGCGGAATATCGAACTTCGCAGGTCACACCTTGATCCATTCTCCGGGGCAGACCTTCCGCCCTGGCCTGAACCCGTCGCTTGACCGATCAAGTGAGCGCTCTCTAGGATCTCTGTGGACTGACCATTAAAGAACCAGATGGTCGCTGCAAGCTCTTGTAACCAACCGTCGCACGTGTCCGAGTCACGAGGAAGGTGGCGGACGTGGGTTCGTTGGTCAGCGAGGTGTTCCCGGAATCCGACAACGGTGCGTCCCGCGGAGTCTCCTTATCCGCACGAGTGGCGCACTCTCTGGCACAGCGCACTATCTGGCACATCAACACCACCGCCCGAGGAGGCGGTGTCGCCGATCTGCTGGAGAAGGCCATAAGGCTGCACAACGAGTCCGGGCTGAAAGCCCGGTGGCTGGTGCTCGGCGGTGAGCCCGCGTTCTTCGCGGTGACCAAACGGCTCCACCACCGCCTGCACGGCAGTCCGGACCCGGCGGGACCGCTCGGCCCCGCCGAGCGCGAGGTCTACGAGGCCACCACGCTCCGTCAGGCGCGGGAGGTACTGGAGCGGATCGCGCCGGGCGACCTCTGCGTCCTGCACGACCCGCAGACGCTCGGCCTGGCCCCGCACCTCGTGGCCGCCGGCCTGGACGTGGCCTGGCGCTGCCACATCGGCACCGCCTCGCACACCGCGGTGGTGCGGGACACCTGGGCCTTCCTCGCTCCCTATCTGCGGGCTCCCGCGCGGTGCGTGTTCTCGGCCGAGCGGTACGCCCCGTCCTGTCTGACGGAACAGGAGGGGAAGGTCGTCGTCCTGCGGCCGTCGATCGACCCCGCCGCCCGCAAGAACCGCCCGATGGCACAGGCGGCGGTGCACGACCGGCTGCGCGCGATCGGACTCGAGGCCGCGCCGGGCCGGCCGGCCGCCGGGCACACCGCCCGCATCGTGCGGGACCGGCCGCTTCCCGCGGACGCCCCCGTGGTCCTCCAGGTCTCCCGCTGGGATCCGCTCAAGGACATGGCGGGGGTGCTGCGCGGCTTCGCGGACCACGTGGCGCCGGTCCGGGACGACGTCCATCTGGTGCTGGCCGGGCCGGACCCGGACGACATCCCCGACGATCCGGAAGGCTCGCGGATCCTGCGCGACCTGTGCGGCGTCCGGGAAGCGCTCGACCGGCCGGTCCGCGAGCGTGTGCACCTGGTCACCCTCTCGCTGCTGGACTCCGACGCGAACGCCGACTCCGTCAACGCGCTGCAGCGGCGCGCCGACGTCGTCGTCCAGAAAAGTCTGCGGGAAGGTTTCGGGCTCACCGTCACCGAGGCCATGTGGAAGGGCAAGGCCATCGTCGCGAGCGCGGTCGGGGGCATCACCGACCAGATCCGCGACGGGCACGAAGGGCTCTTGGTGCGAAATCCACACGACCTCGCCGCATTCGGTCACGCGATTCTCCGGCTGCTGTCGGAGAGTGATCTGCGCGAGCGATACGGAACCGCCGCACATCATCGCTGCACCCAGGAATTCCTCATCTACCGGGAATTCATGGACTACTGCTCGCTCTATACCGGTCTACTCGAACGCTCCCCGGCCACCGCACATCCGTGAGCGGTGCAGACCGGGTCATCGCACCCATCCCTTTCCATCCGTAACCGATGAGGAAACGACGCCATGGAAAGTCTTGTGCAGTCCACCACCCGTACCCGGCCGGACACCGACGACGTCTCGGTATCGGCCCTGATCAGGAACGGCGGGGACCGGCCCGAGTGGCTGGTCCAGGCGACGAAACCGGTCCGCTACGAAGTCCGCATGGTCGACGGGCTCCTCGACCCGGCCCACTCCGACCTGGCCCTGGCCGGCGTCACCGAACGCACCGGCAACCGGCGGTTCATCGTGCTCGACGACCACGTGGAGCGCCACTACGGTGACCGGCTGCGCGCCTATCTGGACGCGCACGGCCTGGAGCCGTCCATCTGCGTCCTCGCCGCCGAGGAGCGCACCAAGACGATGGACAGCGTCTCCCACGTGGTGCGCGCCCTCGACGCGTTCGGGATCTCCCGGCGGCACGACCCGATCATCGCCATCGGCGGTGGCGTCCTGCTCGACATCGTCGGCTTCGCCGCGAGCCTGTACCGGCGCAGCACCCCCTACGTGCGCGTCCCCACGACGCTGATCGGCATCGTGGACGCGGGCGTAGGGGTCAAGACGGGCGTCAACTTCGGCAGTCACAAGAACCGGCTCGGCACCTACTTCGCGCCCGCGCTGGCCCTGCTGGACCGCGACTTCCTGGCCACGCTGGACGAGCGGCACGTCAGCAACGGACTGGCCGAGATCCTCAAGATCGCGCTGGTCAAGGACATGCGCCTGTTCTCCCTGCTGGAACGGCACGGCACGACGCTGGTGTCGAGCCGCATGCAGGCGCGGGGCGCGGAGGGTGACGTGGTGCAGGAAGTGCTGGAGCGGGCCATCCACGGCATGCTCGAAGAGCTTCAGCCCAACCTGTGGGAGAACGACCTGCAGCGCCTCGTCGACTACGGGCACACGTTCAGCCCCACCATCGAGATGCGGGCGCTGCCGGACCTGCTGCACGGCGAGGCCGTCGGCATCGACATGGCCCTCACCACCGCCATCGCCCGCCGGCGCGGACTGGTCGGCGACGGGGAGCAGCGGCGCATCGGTGGCGTCATGCGCCGGCTGCGCCTTCCGCAGTACCACCCGGTGTGCGAGGTGCACAGCCTGGCCGAGGCGCTGGAGGACACCGTCCGGCACCGGGACGGGTTGCAGCGGCTGCCGCTCCCGGTGGGCATAGGATCCGCCCGGTTCGTCAACGACGTGACGGTGGACGAGATCGGGCAGGCCCTCGCCACGCTGGCCGCCGGGGGCCTCGATGCGGCCTGATCTGCAGATCTCCGACCTCGGCTCCCCGTCTCAGGTCCACGGGGTGCACGGCGCGGACGGAGTGACCCAGTGGCGGTCGCTCGCGGCCGGGCGGGGGCTGCGCGGCCCCTACGAGGCCGTCGAGTGGGCGTGCGTCCCGCCCGGCGGGCTCAGCGGCGAGCACCTGCACAGCCGTACCGAGGAGGCGTACGTCCTGCTGTCCGGCCGGGGTGAGGCACTGCTCAACGGCGAGCCGCACCCGGTGCGGGCCGGAGAGGTGATCCTCACCGGTCTCGGCGCGACGCACGGTCTGCGCAACACGGGCGCCGGGCCACTGAGCTGGCTGACGCTCGAAGTCCCCGCCCCGCCCACGCTGGCCCTCAGCCACACGCCCTGGAAGGACGCGCCCATGACGGACCCGCAGACCGGTGAAGCGGTGATCGTCGACCTGGAAGAGGTGCGGGACGTGGATCCCCGCCCCACCCTCCAGGGGCCGCTGCGCCGGATCCGGCTGCTGGAACTGGCCCCCGGCGCCTCGGAACGCCTGCCCGGGCAGGGGGCCGAGCACACGGTGTTCGTGCTGTCGGGCGCCGCCACGGCGACCGGTGGGTCCGGTGACGTCACCGTGCGGGAGGGCATGTCCGTGACCACGTCGGGCGGCGAGGACCTCCGGATCACCGCGTCCGCCGCGGGGCTTCGGGCCGTGTGCGCCAGCTTCGTCGTCCCCTCGCCGCACGAGAGGGGCGCGGGGCTGTGATCGTCACCGACAGCGGCGCCGCCTCGACCGTGGTGGACGGTGACGGCCGCAGCCGGCGCTGGCGGTGCCTCGCGCGGCGCGGCATGCTGTTCAGCGAGTGCGAGTCCGTCGACCACGTGACCCTGGAGAAGGACTCGGTGCTCCACGCGGACCCCGAGGCCGGCACCGAGTGCCTCTGGTACGTGCTGCGGGGCGACGCCTCCTTCCACGGCGCCGGGCACGGCCCGGGCCGTCCCGTCCGGGAAGGGCACGCCGTTCTCCTCCCGGCCGGTGCCGCCGGGCGCCTGGTGGCCGGTTCCGCCACGGAGGTCGTCGTGGTGACCTGCGTACCGGACGCGGTGGCGCGTCGCCTTCCGGCCCGGGCGCCGTCGCTCGCGGAGCCGGCCCGGGGCATCCCCACCGCGACCAACGTCGACCACATCGCCTACACCGTGCCCGACCTCGACGAGGCCGTGCGGTTCTTCGTGGACGTCCTCGGCGCCGACCTGCTCTACCGCGAGGACACCATCCGCTCCGACGGCGACGACTGGATGCGCGAGGCGCTCGACGTGCACCCACGGGCCACCGCGGACATCGCCATGCTCCGCCTCGGCCCGGTCACCAACATCGAGCTGTTCCAGTACACGGCACCGGACCAGAACCGGGACCTGCCCAGGAACAGCGACGTGGGCGGGCACCATCTCGCCTTCTACGTACGCGACATCGACGCGGCGACCGCGTACCTGCGCCGGCAGCCCGGCGTACGCGTCCTCGGTGACGCGCCCCGGACCGTGACGAGCGGGCCCATCGCGGGGGACCGCTGGATCTACTTCCTCAGCCCGTGGGGGATGCAGATGGAGCTGATCAGCCTCCCGGAGAAGCTGCCCTACGAGGACGCGACCCCGCACCGCCGTTTCGGGCCCTGCGCCGCCTGGTCGGTCGCACCGTGACCGGCGCACCGTCCCGGGTCCCCGAAGGAGGTTCGGCGCCGTGAAGGACAACGAGGAACTGGTGTGCCGCGCCGTGCTGTTCGATCTGGACGGCGTCCTCGTGCGGTCGGAAGCCGCGGTGGAACGGTCCTGGACGGCGTGGGCGCTCGACCGGGGCCTGGAGCCGGCCCGGGTGCTCGCCGCCTGCCACGGCCGGCGGTCCGTCGAGGTGGTCGGCGCGGTCGCCCCGCACCTGGACGCGGCGGCGGAGGCGGCACGCGTGGAGGCCCGGCAGGTCGCCGACACCGACGGCCTCACGCGCTGCCCGGGCGCGGACGCCGTGCTCGGCGCGCTGTCCGGCGCGGCCTGGGCCGTGGTGACCTCGGGGACCCGGGCCCTGGCCCGCTCCCGGCTGCGCGCCACCGGGCTCCCCGTGCCGGACGTCCTGGTCACCGCCGACGACGTCGTGAGCGGCAAACCCGCGCCGGACGGCTATCTGGCCGCGTCCCGGGCGCTCGGCATCGCGCCCGCGGACTGCGTCGTCGTGGAGGACGCGCTCCCCGGGGTCACCGCCGCGCGCGCCGCCGGCATGACCGTCGTCGGGGTGCGGGGTCCGGCCCTCGGTCCCGAGGCGTCGGCGGCGAGGGTCGTCGGCGCCGTGGGCGACCTCGCTCCCCGGCTGCGCGCGGGGCACATCGTCCTGCTGGGCGGCGCCCGACGGGCGCCCCGCCCCGGCTTTCTTCCCGGCGACCCGGCCCACCCCTCACCCACACGTGCGAAGGAGGCGTCATGAGCGGAGATTCGCCCGCCGTCGGTCTGGTGACCGCGGGGTCCGGCGGCATCGGCCGCGCCGTGGCCGAGGAACTGCTCGCCCGGGGCGTCGTCGACCGGCTCGTCGTCGTCGACGTGAACGAGCCCACGGCGCCGCTGCCCGAGGGGGCCGACTTCCGGCAGTGCGATCTGCGGGACGCGGGCCGGCTCGCCGAACTGGCCGGCGAACTGCCCGCCGAGCTGTCGGTGCTGGTGAACGTGCTCGGCGGCGAGCGACGGCCGTCCGTCGTACCGGTGGCCGACGTGGCCTGGCCGCCGCCGGAGGTCTGGGACGACATCATCGACCTCAACGTCTCGGCCGCCTACCGGCTCACGCGCGCCCTGGCCGACCGGCTCGTCCCGGGCGCGGCGGTGTGCAACGTCAGCTCCATCGCCGCGGCGATGCCGTGGGCGGTCTCTCCCGCCTACGGCGCCGCCAAGGCCGCGCTGGAGCACTGGAGTTCCTCCCTGGCCGTCCTCCTCGCACCGCGCGCGGTCCGGGTCAACCTGGTCCGGCCCGGGTTCGTCTGGAGCCGTCAGTGGGCGGCGGTGGACCGGGCGGAGTTCGAGCGCGTGGTCGCCGACCGGGTCGTCCTGCGCGAGGCACCGCCGTACACCAGCCGGGAGCAGACGGCCGCGGACGTCGCCGCCGCGGTGGCGTTCCTGTGCTCCCCCGACGCCCGGCATGTCACGGGGCAGGCCATCAACGTCGACGGCGGGGCGACGCTCGTCAGGGCCGCCCGATGACGGGTGCCGCCGGCCCGTTCCCGTCCCCGCAGCGGTTTTCAGCCAAGAGAAGGGCACACATCCCCATGCACGAAGAGACCGTCCCCCGGCTGTCCGTGGTCATCCCCACGTACAACCGCGAGAGTCTGCTGGACCGTACGCTCGCCTCCCTGGTCCGGCAGAGCGTCCCGGTGTCGGACTTCGAGGTGGTCGTCGCCGACGACGGTTCCTCGGACGGCACCGCCGAGCTGGTCCGCTCCTACGCGGACCGGCTGCGGGTGCGCTACCACTTCCAGGAGGATCTGGGGTTCCGGGTGGCGGCGGCCCGCAACGGCGGGGCCAGGCTGGCCACCGCCCCGGTGCTGGCGTTCCTCGACACCGGCATGATCGTGGGCCCGGACTGGGTGCGCGCCCATCTCGAGGCCCACGCGTCCGGCCGCCGGCAGGCGGTGCTCGGCTACTCCTACGGCTACAACCCCGCGAATCCGAGCCGGGAGATGGAGGGCATCGTCGACACCCTCCCGCCCGAGGAGGTGGTGCGGCGGCTGATCGACGTGCCGTCCTTCCAGGACATGCGGCTGCCCGACTACGAACGCGTCGGATTCGATCCGGGCCGCATGGCCATGCCCTGGGTGTTCCTGTGGACGCTGAACTTCTCGCTGCCCGCGGCCGAGTTCTGGGCGGTGGGCGGCTTCGACGAGGACTTCACGGGCTGGGGGGTGGAGGACATCGAGCTGGGGTACCGGCTGCACCGCAACGGCACCGCCATGGTGGTCTCCCGTACGGCGTGGGGGATCGAGCTGCCGCACGAGCGGGCGCACGACGAGGCCGCGGTCAGCATCATGCGCAACTGCCAGCGCTTCCTCGACAAGCACCCCGGGGTGCAGACCGAGCTGTACTGGGCGGTGTCCTCGCGCGGTCTCATCGACCCCCTGGAGGTCGAGTGGGAGGACCTGCTGGGCTGGACCTCGGCGGCCGGCAGCCGGGACGCGTCCGATGAACTCGCCGAGGCGACGCGGCACTTGACGGAGCGAGCCGGTGATCCGGCGCGCGTGGCGGTGTTCGGCTGCGGCGCGCGGCTGCCGGCCGAGTGGGCCTTGGCCAACGCGCGGTTCTCCCTCTGCGACTTCGACGAGCGGGCCCTCAAGCAGGCCGTGGACGGCGCCCCCGCCACGGTCGTGGCGTCCCTGCACCTGTGCGGGATGCGCACCCCCTGGCCGGACCGGCGGTTCGACCTCGTGGTGGTCACCTCGCGGCTCGCGGGCGGCCTGTGGGACCGCTGGGGCGCTCAGATCACGGCCGAGGCCAAGCGGCTCGGCGGCGAGGTGCGCACGCCCGGGCCCGACCTCGTGTGAGCCGGTGGCCGAGGCCGGAAAACGCCGACGGCTCTTTATTTTCAGGAACCCTGCCTGAAAAATAAGCGCCCCCGGATCACCGCAAGCGCTTGTCGTCATCGCACCCCCGAGGAGAACCCGCCATGAAAGCGTCGACCGACCGGCCCGCGCAGCAACGCCCCGGAGCACGCGGGGCGCGCGTGCGCACCGCGGCCGTCTTCGCCGTGCACGGTGCCGTCGCCGGCAGCTTCGCCACCCGTATCCCCTGGATCGTCGACCATCTGCGCATCAGCGACGGTTCGCTCGGCGTGGCCCTGCTCGCTCCGGCCCTCGGCTCCCTGGTGGCCATGCCCCTGGCCAGCAGGCTGGTGCACCGGTTCGGGGGGCGCGCGGCCCTGCGTACGCTGCTCACCGCCTGGTGCGTCGCGCTGCTGCTGCCGGCGCTGGCGCCCGACGTGGTCCTGCTGTTCGCCGGACTGCTGGTGTTCGGGGCGGCGGCGGGCATGGCGGACGTCGTCATGAACGCGGCCGGGGTCGAACTGGAGAAGGAACTGGGCCGCTCCGTCATGGCGAGCATGCACGGCATGTGGGGCGTCGGCGGGCTGGTGGCCTCGGGCGCCGGGTCGCTCGCCGCGGCGGCGCGGGTGGACGCCCGCGTCCACTTCGCCGTCGCGGCCGCCGTCCTCGCCTGCGCCGGGCTGTACGCCGTCCAGGGGGTGCTCGACATCAGGCCGCGGCCGGGCCAGCAGGAACCGCCGCGCTTCGCGCTGCCGCCGCGGTCGGCGCTGGCCATCGGCGCGGTCGGTTTCTGCGCCGTCTTCGCCGAGGGCGCCAGCGGCAACTGGAGCGCCCTGTACCTGAGTTCCGTGGCCCATGCCGACGACGGCGTCGCCGCGGGCAGTTACACCGGGTTCGCCTGCGCCCTGGCGGTCAGCAGGCTGCTCGGCGACCATGTGGTCCGGCGGATCGGCGTGGTGAACGCGGTCCGGCTCAGCGGAGCGGTCGCCACCGCCGGCCTGCTCCTCGTCGTGGTGGCGCGCACACCGGCACCCGCCGTCTGCGGCTTCGCCCTGGTGGGCATCGGGGTGGCGGTCGTCCTGCCGCTGTCCTTCGCGGCCGCGGGGGCGGCGGCCACGGACACCAGCCGCACCATCGCCGGCATCGCGACCCTCACCTACACCTCCAACCTGCTCGCACCGGCCGTCATGGGCTTCGTCTCCGACGCGACCTCCCTGCCCGTCTCCTTCGCGCTGGTCGCCCTGCTGACCTTGTCGCTCGTCTTCACGGCCTCCGTGCTGCGTCCGTCCGGCACCCCCGAGAAGGCGGCCCCCGCCGCCTGACGCCGACGGCACCGACGAGACAGCACCCCCAGCCGCCGCCCCCGGCGACCCACCGAGGGCACCGATCGGAGAGACCGCCCGCATGGACCTCAGCACCGACCGCGCCACGCTCCGGCGCGGACGCACCGCCACCTCCCTCCTCTTCCTGCTGTTCGGCGCCGCCCTGGGTGCCTGGACGAGCCGGATCCCCAGTGTGAAGAGCCATCTCGGCCTCGGCGACGGCCTGCTGAGCCTCGCGCTGCTGTCCTTCGCCCTCGGGGCGATCGTCGGCATGATGGTCCTCGGCCGGCTCACCGACCGCTACGGCAGCACCCGGGTCATGGTGCCGACGGCACTGCTGGAGGGGCTTCTCCTCGTCCCGCCGGCCTATATGCCGGACCTCGCCGCACTGATGCTGGCCCTGTTCCTGTTCGGGCTGGTGCACGGGACCCTGAACATCGCCATGAACGCCAACGCGATCGAGGTCCAGCGGGCCTGGGGACGGCCGATCATGTCGTCGTTCCACGCGGTCTACAGCATCGGCGGCTTCCTGGGCTCGGCGGCCGGCGGCCTGTTCGCCCGGCAGGAGCTGAGCGCACGGGCGACCTTCCTCTCGGTGGGCGGCTGTGTCGTCCTCCTGGCGCTCTGGGCGGCCGTCTGGGCGCTGCCGGCCGGTACGGGCGCCACCGCACCGCAGGACGCTCCCGCCGGGTCCGCGGGGCGCGGCGTCATCCGCTCGCCGCAGCTGTGGTTCCTCGGTACGCTGGCGATGTGCGCCCTGGTCGGGGAGGGCACGGCGGCCGACTGGAGCGCCGTCTACCTGCACGAGGACCTCGGCGGCTCGCCCGGCTTCGCGGCGGCGGCGTTCGCCGCGTTCTCGGCGGCGATGACCGCCGGGCGGCTCCTCGGCGACCGGCTCACGGCGCGGTTCGGGCCGGTGGCGCTCGTACGGGCCTGCGGTGTGCTCGCCTCCGTCGGCATGACGGCGGCCCTGATCGTCGGCCGACCGTGGGCGGGGGTCGCCGGATTCGCCTGCCTGGGAGCGGGGATGTCCTGCATCGCCCCCCAGGTCTACTCCGCGGCCGGCCAGCGCGACCCGGCCCGCGCGGGTGCCGCGCTGTCCCTGGTCGTCAGTCTCGGCTACGTGGGCTTCCTCATCGGCCCCATCGTCATCGGCGGCGTCAGCACGTTCGTCGGGCTGCCCCTCGCCCTCGGCCTGCCGGCGCTCCTCGTCTTCCTGGTCGCGCTCGGCGCACCGGCCCTGCGCCCGGCCGCCCGGACGACCGGGGCCCCCGGCCGCACCCAGGATCCCGGGCTGGTGCCCGGCTCCGGACGCGGCTGACCCGGACAGCTCCCCCACCGACTTGCCGTACCGCCTAGCGAACAGAGGGACCGGTGCAGATCATCGAGTGTCATTTCGAGTTCAGCGGATTCGACGACCACCTCGTCAAGGCGGGCACCTCCGTCTACCTGTGGAACCTGGCCCGGCAGTTCCGGGACCAGGGGCACCGGGTCGGCGCGGTCACCCCCGCGCACGGCCTCCTGCCGCTGCTGCGCGAGCGGTACGAGGTCGTCGACCTGGACTGGCGGACGGACGACGCCATCCCGGTACGGCTGGACCCGGCCGAGTGGCCGGGCCGGCCGGAGACGGTGCGCCTGCCGGTGTCCGTGCGCGCCCACCGGATGACCGTCGACGGCATCGACATCGTGCTGCTGAGCGGCGGAGTGCTGGACACCCACCCGGACACCTTCTACCCGCCCGCCGACCTCAAGGGCCACGACCTGACCTATCTGAAGACCCTGGTCTTCCAGGTCGCCGCCGCGCGGTACGTCAGGGAGCGGATCCCGGCCGGCGCGGTCGTGCACCTGCACGAGCCCGTCCACCACTACCTCCTGCCCGCGCTGCTCGCCGGGCACGGCCACCACGTGGTGTCCACGGTGCAGACGAACCTGCCGGTGAACACCAAGGTGTACGGCCCCGAGGTGCGCACGGTCCTGCGCCACGAGGGGGCGGACGCCTCGGTCGCCGACGGTCTGGCGGACCCGCCGCTCGACGGCGGGCTGGAGCGGGCGATGCGCGCCTACCTGCCGCGCACCCTGCTCTACACGGACTCCCCGGAGCGTCCCGGCCACGAGTACCTGCCGGTGCTGGGCCTGGTGTCGCGTTCCGTCGCCGCGCTGGACTTCCTGTCCGACGGGCAGCTGGCGCACGCGCTCACCCAGGCGGGGACCCCGTTCGAGCAGTTGTTCCAGCGGTTGGCCGTGCGCCGGGAACTGCGGGAGCGCACCCACCTGATGACCGTCGGCGGCTGCGCCATCGGCGACGAGTGGCTCGACGTACAGCGGTCCGAGGAGCGCCGCCGGCGCACCCTGGACGCCCTCGGGCTGGACCCCGCGCTGCCCACGATCTACCACAACGCACGCTACTCGGTGCAGCACAAGGGCCAGAAGGAGCTGTTCCGGGGGGTGCGGCGCCTGCTGGCGGAGGGGCACCGGGTCAACGTGCTGCTGCACTGCCTGGCGCCGCGGCCCCCGCGGGACGAGGACCTGGCCGCGCTGGAACGCGACCACGCCGGACTCGTGCGCGTCCGGACCGGTCCGATGAGCACGCCGGAACTGATGGACTGGGCCGCCGCCGGCGACTTCTGCGTCTTCCCGTCCAAGTTCGAGATGGACACCTTCCTGATGGCGATGGGCGAGGCGATGGCCGCGGGCTGCGTGCCCGTCGCGACCGCCCAGCAGGGGATGCGGCACTTCGGGCACACCGACGACCTGGACGCGCCCGGGGCCACCGGGCTGGCGCTGCCCCGCTCGTTCCGGGTGGACGACGAAGCGCTCACGGAGGCGGTGCGGTCCGGCCTGCTGCGCATGCTGACCCTGTGGCGCGAGGACCCGGGGCGGATCGAGACCCTGCGTGCCAACGCCGTGGCCACGGCCCGCGGTTTCACCTGGAAGGCGGCCGCCGACCGCTTCCTCGCCGTGTTCGAGGCCTGTGCCGAGGGGCGCCGCCCGGCGGACGCCACCCCGGTGGTCCGCTCGGTCCTCGCCGGCGGCGACCGCGCACCGCTCCCGGCCGGGCACGGAAGCGCCCACCGCGCCGGGGACACGGTGCGGGTGCGGTGGCAGGGCACCGGCCTCGGCCGGGTCGAGGCCGTGCCGGTCACGCCCGGTGCCCCCGTGGTGGAACTCACCGCGCGAGGAGCCGAAGGCCTGTTCACCGGCGAGGTCCCCGGCCCGGCACCGGAGCTGGCGCTGCTCGTCACCGGCCGCGACGGCAGGTCGGCGTGGCACGCGCTGCCGGTGCGGCACGCCCCCGAGGTGACGGCCACCGGCTCGAAGGTGGTCTACCGGAACCGCTGGATGAGCGTGCGCGAGGACACCACCGTGCGCGAGGACGGCACGCCGGGTCTGTACGGCGTGGTCCACAAGCCCGACTACGCGATCGTCCTCCCCTACGCCGACGGCGGGTTCCACCTGGTCGAGCAGTACCGGTATCCGGTCGCGGGCCGGTACTGGGAGTTCCCGCAGGGCTCCTGGGAGGACCGGCCGGATGCCGACCCCCTCGACCTCGCCCGGGGCGAACTCGCCGAGGAGACGGGGCTGACCGCCGCCGAGATGACCCGGATCGGGCACCTGTACGCCGCCTACGGCTACAGCGACCAGGGCTTCCACGTGATCCTCGCCACCGGGCTCACCCAGGGCGAGCCCCGGCTCGAACCGGAGGAGGCCGGTCTGATCAGCCGCTGGTTCCCCGAGGAGGAGGTGTGGCGGCTGGTGGCCGAGGGCCGGCTCAAGGACGCCCCGTCCCTGGCGGCCCTCGCCCTCCTCCAGCGGCACCCGGCGGCCGGACGGACGGACGTCCCGGCCGCGCACGACGGCAGTTGACACTCCGAAAGGGCACGCATGGAAACCCATGTCCTGGTGGTGCACACCCGGCCGAGACCCGGCGCGGAGGCCGAGTACCACCGCTGGTACGACGACTTCCATCTCGACGAGGTGCTCCGGGTCCCGGGCTTCGTCTCCGCCCGGCGGCTCCAGTTGCTCCCGGGCGAGGCGGGCGGCGACTTCCCGCTGGGTTCCCCGGCCGGGCCCGGCAGCCACCTCGCCCTGTTCACGGTGGAGACCGACGACGTCGACGCCACCATCGCCGCGTTCGAGCGGGCGCGGACATCGATGCGGATCCCCGCCTGCCTCGACCCGGACAGCGTGACCGTGAGTTGGTGGCGTTCCCTGGGCGGGCGCACCACGGTCCCCTCCCCCGCCGGTCCCGGCCGCACGGGCACGGCACCCCTCCCGACGTCGTCCCACAGGAAGGCCCCGTCACCATGAACGTACGGCCGGAACCGATGACCGCGCCGACGCCGCACGCCTCTCGGGACACGGAAGGGGTCCGCGCGGTCCTGCTGGCCGGTGGCGAGGGACGGCGCCTCGGTCCCCTGGGGCGGGGCCGGCTCAAACCCCTGGTGCCGTACGGCGGCACCGCCCGGCTGATCGACTTCAGCCTCGCCAACGCCCGCCGCTCCGGCTTCCGGGACGTGCTGCTGCTCTCCCAGTACGAGGAGCGCCGGCTCATGGACCACCTGCACACCGGCTGGAACCGCGAGCCCGGCTTCCGCGTGCACTTCGGGCCCTACGACCAGGCGTACCGCCGCTCCCCCGGGGCGCCGCCCCCCGTGCTGCCGCGGCGCACCTGGCCGCGGGAACGGGGCACGGCCGACGCCCTGATCAGCAAGGCGGAGCACGTCTTCGAGGGCGACCCGTCCGAGATCCTGGTGCTGCACGCCGACCACGTCTACCGGTTCGACTACGGCGGCATGATCCGCCGGCACCGTGCCTCCGGGGCCGCGCTCACCGTGTCGTACCAGCGCGTCGAACGGCGCTACGTCCACCTCTTCGGCATGGTCGAGTTCGACGCCGGCGGAGACCTGACCCGGTTCGTGGAGAAACCCGCCGACCCCACCAGCGACCTGGTGTTCGCCGCGTTCTGCGTCTTCGACGCCGCGATCCTGCGCCGGTACCTGATCCGGCTGGGACGCACCGACTGGCAGCACGACATCAGCCGGGACGTCATCCCGGCGATGCTGGCCGCCGGTGAGCGCGTGAGGGGCTACGCCGTCGAGAGCCACTGGGAGGACATCGGCACCGTCGACCGCTACCACCGGTCCCACCGGGGACTGCTGCGCCGGCCCCCCGCCCTGCCCCTGACCGACCTGCCGCTCACCGTGCGCCCGGACCTCCTCCCCCGGTTCGTCGAGGACGGCGCGGGCATCCGGTCCAGCATCGTCCGGGACGACCTCGTCAACCACGGTCTCCTGGACCACTGCGTGGCCTACCCCGGCGTGCGCGTCGGCACGGGCGCGACCGTACGGGACTCCGTGCTGCTGCCGGGGGCCCGCATACCCGACGGGGCGCGGCTGGAGTCGGTCATCGTGCTGGAGGACGGCACCGTGCAGCACTGCGACCCGGAGCCCGCCCCCGCCAGGACGGCGTCGTGAGCGCCGCACCCGGGGCCGCGTCCGGCCCGCGCCGTCACGTCGTGGCCGATCTGGGCGGCACCACCCTGCGCATCGGCCGGATCGCGGCCGACGACGGCATCGAGGCGGTGCGCCGGGTCACCACCGACGGCATCGGCCGGCACGGCCCGCAGCCCGCCCGTGCCCTGCAGCGCCGGGTGCTGGACCAGCTCGGCCGGGAGCTGGAGGAGTACCTCGACTCGCCCGACGGCCGGGGCGCGAGCGCGGTGGGCCTCTCCTTCGCCGGACCGATGGCCGGGGACGGCGTCGTCCGCGCGGCCCCCACCCTGTGGGGCGGCGAGGCCGACCCCGTGCACGTCGGCGACCTGCTCTCGGCGCGGCTCGGCCTGCCGGTGCTGGTCGCCAACGACATCACCGCCGCGGCCTGGCGCTACGCCGAGACGGAACCGGATCCCTTCTGCCTCATCACCATCAGTTCCGGCATCGGCAGCAAGGTCTTCCGGCACGGCGAGGTCCTCGTCGACGACCAGGGGCACGGCGGTGAACTGGGGCACTGGCCGGTCGACCTGAGCGAGGACGCGGCGCCCTGCGACTGCGGCGGCCGGGGCCACCTCGGCGCCGTCGCCTCCGGCCGCGGCATCCTGCGGGCGGCCCGCCGCGCCGCCGCGGCCGACCCGCCGGCCTTCGCCCGCTCGGTGCTCGCCGCTCCCGCCGGACACCGTCCGGAGGGCATCACCAACGAGGCGCTGGCCCGGGCCGTCCGCGCCGGCGACCCCTTCGCGACCCGGACGCTGCGCGGTGCGCTGCGCCCGCTCGCCTCGGCCGTCACCTGCCTGTTCACGGCCATCGGCATCCGGCGGTACCTGTTCATCGGCGGTTTCGCCGTCGCCGTGGGAGAGCGGTTCGTCTCCCTGCTGGGCGACGAACTGGTCCGCCAGGGCTGCTTCGGCCTGGACAGCGCCGAGACCCGGGCCATGCTCGCGCTCGGCGCCGCCGACGACGACCACTGCCTGATCGGCATGGGCCGCATGCTCCGGCGGTCCCCGCACCCCACCCCCGTCCTGGAGGACAGCGTATGAGCACCCTGGTCATAGGCAGCGGATTCGTCGGACGGGCCGTCGCCGCGCACCTGCTGCGCTCCGGTGAGAAGGCCGTGATCGCGTCGCGGACACCGCCGCCCGGGGATGCCGGGCACCCGGCGCCGTGGTCGGCCCTCGACGTCACCGACCCGACGGCGGTCCGGCGGGTCCTGGACGCGACGAACGCCGAGCGGATCGTCCTCGTCCACGGACCGTCGGACGTCACCTGGTGCGAGGAGCACCCCGAAGAGGCCCTGCGCGGGCACGCCGGGGCGGCACGCGTCGTGGCGGAGGCGGCCGGTGACAGGCGGATCGTGCTGATCTCCACCGACAACGTCTTCGACGGCACCGCCGAGGCCCCCGACGAGACCACCCCGACGCGCCCCGCCAACGCCTACGGCAGGGCCAAGCTCGCCGCCGAACAGGTCCTCGCCGAACGGGGCGCGACAACGGTGCTGCGGGTGAGCCTGATCTACGGCTGGGAGCCCGCCGCCAGCCCGAAGTGGCTCAACTACTTCTCGTCCTGCGTGCACCGGCTGCGCGCGGAAGAGCACATCACGGCCCCGACCGACCAGTGGACCACCCCGGTGCTCGTCGAGGACGTGGCGGCCGTCACCGCCGCCGTGCTCCCGGCACCGGCGCCCGGACTGCTGCACCTGGGCGGGCCCGAGCGGATCTCCCGTGCCGACTGGGCCCGGCTCATCGCGCGCCGACTCGGCCTGCCCGAGGACCGGGTGACGGGGCAGCCGCGCGCCCTCGGCCGGTACGCGTCCCGGCCCAAGAACACCTGCCTGGCCAGCACCCTGCTCACCGTCCATCCGGCCACGGCGGGCGTCCGGGTGCGCGGAGTGCACGACGGCACCCGCCTCCTGCTGGCCCGCGCGGAACGCGCCGCCGCGCTCTGACCCCGGCCGCTCGCCGCCGAGCCGCCCGCACGGCTCCGTACGACCTCGTGCGGCCCGGAAGCGAGGCGCGCCGCCGGCGCGCTCACCACCGGCCCTTGCCACCGACCCATGCCAAGAGGAGGGACACCCGTGCCCGCACTGATGCCCGACGACCCGGACCAGCTCGCCGACGCCGTCGTCACCACCCTCGCGGTCGACGCCGACCCCCAGGCACGTGAGGCCAGCATCTTCTACTGGGAACGCGGACAGCCGTACCGCCAGGCGGTGGCGGAAGCCGTCGCCCGGGTCCCGGACGGTGAACTGCTCGCGGCGGCCGAGGCGCTGCGCGCCGACCCGGCCGACCCGGCCACCCACGCGACCCTGCACCGGCGGCTGACCGACCTGGCCCGCGACCGCGCCGTCCCGGCGCTCGGCAAGCTGTTCGCCGAGGCGTGGCAGGCGGAGACCAACTCCCGCCTCGGCTACCACCTGGGACGCCACTACCGCCCCCGCGCGGACGGGAGCGTGACGCCCGAACGGCTGCGCTCCCTGGGCGCCGCCAGCGCCCCGGCCGGCCGGCCGCCCGCCGCGCCCGGCGGGGACGCCGAGACGCTCGTCGTCGTACCGTTCCGCGACCGCGGCCCCGGACACCGGCTGCGCAACCTGCTGGCCTGCCTGCTGTCGCTGCGCGACCAGTCGGTGCCGGCCTCGTCGTACCGGGTCGTGGTCGTGGAGAGCGACGACACCCCGCGCTGGCGGGACGTCGTCGCGCCGTACACCGATCACTACCTCTTCGCCCGCAAGGACGGGCTCTTCAACAAGTCCTGGGCGGTGAACGTCGGCGTGGTCAACGCGCCCGGCCGGCCGGAGGCCGTGTGCATCCTGGACGCCGACGTGCTGGTCGACCGCGACTTCATCGCCCGCAACACCGCACGCTTCCGCGAGCGCGGCACCATGGGGCACCTCAGCTACCGCGACATGTGGTGCCTCGACGAGTCCGCGACGTCCTGGGCGATCGAGGAACGCCTCGGGCGCGGCGCCCCCCAGGTCGACACCGACCGCCTGCGGGCCTTCGTGCTGCGCCGGCCGCCCGGCTGCTGTGTCTGGGTCCGCACCAGCGCCTTCCACCGCATCGGCGGCATGGACGAACGGTTCGAGGGCTGGGGCGGCGAGGACAACGACTTCGCCTACCGCATGGACACGCATTCCGCATTCGACCAGTACCGCGATCCCCTGCTGCACATGTACCACCCCTCCTCCGCCGTGCTGCGCGAGGACGGGGAACTCATCAACGCGCACATCCCCGCACTCACCTGGGGGCCCGGGGAAGGCCTGGGCGACATCGAGCGGTTCGCGAGGACGCACGCCGCGGCGGGTCCGGAGCGGTGACGGACACGACACCGCCCGCGGGCCGGCAGCGCCGGCACGGCGGCGGTGACGGCATGGCAGCAGGTCTCCACCCCGACGAAAGGCAGCCCGACATGGCGCAGGACATCCCCGTACTGGACCTGACCGAGTGGAAGGAGGCGGACTCCGCGCAGCGCGCCGCCATCGCCGCGCGCCTGGACGCGGTCCTGCGGCAGACCGGCCTGTTCCTGCTGGCCGGTCACGGGGTGCCGGAGGAACTGACGGACCGGATGCGCACCGAGGGACGCGCCTTCTTCGGCCTGCCGCGTGCGGACAAGGAGCGGTACCGGGTCAGCCGCCCCTACGACAACGGCTGGCGCGGACTGGGCGCGCTCCAGGTCGGCGCCCTGGACGGCAAGCCCGACACGTCCGACCTGCACGAGGCGTTCCACGTCGGCCCGAGCCACCGCACCGGTGACGCGGCGTTCGACGCGCTGTACTACCCCGACAACAAGTGGCCGGACGAGCGGCCCGCGCTGCGGGAGACCGTGCTGGCGTACACCGGGCACATGACCCGCGTCGCCCACGAGGTGATGGAAGTGCTGGCCGACGTCCTCGGCCTGCCGGCGGACTTCTTCACCTCGCGCTGCGCGCGGGCCACGTGGACGCAGAACGTCAACTGGTACCCCTCCCTGACCAGCCTGGGCGAGGTGCAGCCGGGTCAGATGCGGGTCGGGCCGCACACGGACTTCGGCACGCTGTCCCTGCTCGACCGGCAGCCCGGCGTCGGCGGCCTCGAGGTGTGGAACGAAGAGGACGGCTGGTTCGAGCCGCCCTTCGAGCCGGGGACACTGGTCGTCAACCTCGGCGACCTCATGTCGTTGTGGACGGACGGCCGCTGGCGGGCCCTGCGCCACCGCGTCCTCGCGCCCAGCAGCATCGCGCCGGACGAGGAACTGGTGTCCCTGGTCTACTTCTTCGAGACCGACCCCGACGCCGAGATCGTCCCGTTGCCCGTCCCTGTGGGCGCGGGCGCGGGCCTGTCCCCCGTCATCGCCGGTGAATCGATTCTGCAGAAGGTCGGCGCGACGGTGAGCCTGCCCGGCTGACCCCGCCCCGCGACGCCGCCTCCCCGACCGGGTCCGGTGACCGGCCCGGGGGGCGGCCCTGCTGGAACAGTGGCCGAGGGGTGCCGAGGAGCGCGAACGGAAGGTATACCGGCCGCCGCGGCGGATCGCCGCCTGGCCAGCGGGCCGCGCGCCGAGTGCCGTCGGCCGTTCGGACCGACGACGACGCGGCCCCGGCACGGCTGGAGTCCCTGCCGGAGGGGGGAGGCGCTGCTGATCGCTGCCACGCGTCCGGTCCGGTCCACCGTGCGTGCCGCCCACGCCGCCCGTAAGGCGGTGCCGTGGCTTAGAGATCCGACGTGCGCGTACGACGACGTGCCCCGGGTACTCGTGGTCACCCGTGCGTGAGGCGGCGCCGGGCGTCCGCCGACGCTCCGTGCGCCACCCGCGCACCGCCCGGAGCGAGGAACGCCCATGTCCCCCACCCCAGGGCCGCGGCCCGGCGTCGCGGTCTCCCACGGCTCGGTCCTGCGAGGCCGCGTCGCCGTCGTCACCGGAGCGGCCCGCGGGGTCGGCGAGGCCCTGACGCGGCGCCTGTCCGCCGCCGGCGTGCGCGTCGCCCTGCTCGGCCGCGAGGCACAGACCCTGCGCGCCGCCGCGGCCTCGCTCCGCACCCCGAGCCTGTGCGTCGAGTGCGACGTCACCGAACCCGAAGCACTCGACGAGGCCGCGCGGCAGGTGGCGGACCGGCTCGGGGACGCGTCCGTGGTCGTCGCCAACGCGGGCGTCGCGGCCGGCGGCCCCTTCCGGCTGACCGACGCCGGCCTGTGGCGGCGTGTCATCGACGTCAACCTGGTCGGCTCCGCCAACACCGCCCGCGCCTTCCTGCCGCAGCTCGCCCGCACGCGCGGCTACTTCCTCCAGATCGACTCCACCGCCGCGTTCGGCTCGGCACCCATGATGAGCGCCTACTGCGCGTCCAAGGCGGGCGCGGAGTCCTTCGCCCAGGCCCTGCGCGGCGAGGTCGAACCCGACGGGATCGCCGTCGGCATCGCCTACCTGCACTGGACCGCGACCGACATGCTCACCGACCTCGACGAGCACCCCGTGCTGCGCGCCCTGCGCGCCCACCAGCCGCGGTTCGCCCGCCGGGTGCACACGGCCGCGCAGGTGGCCGACTGGCTCGCGGCCGGTGTGGAACGCCGCGCCGCCCACATCTACGCCCCGCCCTGGCTGCGCTGGTGCCAGCCCCTGCGGCCGCTGTTCCCCGCGCTCGTCACCCACGTGGCCCGCCGCGAGACCCGCCGCCTGCCCGCCGCCGGCTTCGCGGCCGGCACGGGGGTCATGGGCGCGGGCGGACGCGCCGACTGGGAGGCGTACACGTCCTCGGCGCGGGACCGGCCCACCCCGCCGCGGTAGCGCGTACGACGTCGACGGCGGCCCGGGACGCCCGGTGGCGGTCCCGCCTCACCGCCGGAACGGCTTGCCGACCTCCCGACGTTCTCCCGCCCCCCTGACGCACGCGGCGCCGCCGGCCGTCACGGTGCCCGGGCCGGGCCCGCACGGGGCGCCCCCGGTCAGTCGGCTCGTTCGCGAGCGGCGGGCGCCCGCCCCCACGTGGCCAGGGCCCTGAGGAGCGCACTGCGCCCGCGGTCCGGCACCGTCCACAGCGTCTGGCCCCGCACGCCCCACCCCTCCAGCAGGACGTTGGCCGCGAGGAAGCCGCTCGTGGCGGCCCGTTCCATGAGGGCGACGGGCAGGCCGGTGCGGACCAGGTCACCGGCCACGACCAGCCGGGGGTGCGGGGTGCGGACGGCGGGTCGGTCGCCGTAGCCGCCCACCGGGAACAGGGGGCAGTCCTCGTGCCACTCGTGACGGGCGTCGAGGACCGTGGCCGGGCCGGTCTCCGGGTAGACGCGGCGCAATTGATCGAGCAGGCGCTTCTCCTCGACGTCCCGGGCGGCTTCGGGCCGTACGGCATAGGCGTGCAGTTCGACGACGGAGCCCTCGGTGCGCGCGCTCCAGCGGGCCGCCTCGTCCTCGTAGCGTTCCAGCACACTGATGTTGTCGAGGGTGCCGAAGCCGCTGGTGCCGAGGAAGCCGGGGCGGTCGGGGGCGACGGGCCGGTCCAGCCACAGCCGGCTGACCAGGAAGGGCGGGGCGGTGCGCAGCCGCCCGATCCGTTCCCGCCAGGGCGCGTCGCCCAGCCGTCCGCAGCGGCCGACCAGCGAGCGCAGCCCGGTGGTGTCGAGGGCGAGGACGACCCCGTCGTGGCGGCGCTCGTCCCTGCCGGTGGCGGCCACGAATCCGCCGTCCCGGGTGGGCGCGATGTGCTCGACGGCCGTTTCGGTGCGCACCTCGGCGTGGTGCCGGGCCAGGTATCGGGCGAGCGGATCCCACAGGGCGGCCGGGAAGGGGGCTCGGGGCACGTCGAACAGCAGGCCCTCGGCGGAGCCCAGGAAGTAGATGTGGAACATCAGCGCCATCTCGGCCGCCGACAGCTCCCGCGGATCGGCGAAGAAGCTCCGGGAGAACACCTCGAAGGCCAGGTGGCGGGCGCTTTCGGGGAAGCCCACGGCGTCCAGGAAGGCGTGGCCGCTGGTGCCGTCCAGGAGGTCGTAGACCTCCGGCACGCGCACATCGAACAGGGGCAGGGCCGCCCGCGGGTCCATGGCGCGCAGGTCCGCGAGCCGGAAGGAGGGGCTGAGCGCCGCGAAACCGAGCGCGCTGAGCGGCGGGGTGCGCGGGACGTGCCGGAAGCTGTCGCGCAGGCCGGCGGCGTGGCGCAGCGGGTAGTCCGGCAGGGCGGTGAGCCGTTCGAGGCCGGGGTCGGTCCGGCGCAACAGTCCGCGCAGGTTGTAGTACTGGCGGAAGAACGCGTGGAAGCCGCGGCTCATGGTCACCGCGGTGCCGTCGCGCAGTTCGGCCGGCCATCCGCCGACCCGCCCGCCGAGATAGGGCCGCTTCTCGTACAGGGTGACGGCCACCCCGCGCTCGGCGAGGGCGGTGGCGGCGGCCAGGCCCGCGATGCCGGCGCCGACCACCGCCACCGACGGCGGGGCCCCCTGCACGCGGGCGGTGCCGGGCCGGGCGGGCAGGACCCGGGCCCGCCGGTCGCGGCCCCGGCGCGCGGCGCCCCGGCCCGGGGTCCTCATGCGTCCTGCCCGGGGGCGTGCGCCCGGCGGGCGACGAAGGTGTGGGTGATGCCCGTCTGCCAGCCCGGCAGCGGCAGGGCGCGGACCCGGTCGAAGCCGGCCGCGTCGAGCCGCCGCGCGAACCGCCCGGCGGTGTCGAAGTCCACCACGCTGCGCCACAGGTGCCGGTACAGCGGCCCGTCCCCCAGCAGGGTCGCGACGGGCTGTACGACGCCCCGGCACACCAGCGTCCACACCGCGCGGTCCGCGCGCCGGCCGCGGAGGGTGTACTCGTGCACGCCGAGCCGGCCGCCCGGCCGCAGCAGCCCGCGCACGGCGGCGAGGACGGCGTCGGGGTCGGTGACGTTGCGGAGGAGATAGGCCGCGAAGACCGCGTCGAACGGGCCGGACACCCCGGCCTCGGACAGCCGCTCGGCGGGGGCGTGCACGAAGGTCACCCCCTCCGCCCACGGCTTGGCCGCGGCCCGCCGGAGCATGCCTGCCGAGGCGTCCACGGCCGTGATGCGGGCGGCGGGCAGGACGGACCGCAGCGCGGCCGTGGAGGCGCCCGTCCCGCAGCCGAGGTCGAGCAGGCGCAGCCCCGCACCGTCCCCGGGCAGGCGGAGGCGGCGCACCGAGCGGCGCAGGTGGGCGTGGTAGCCGGGGTTGGCGGCCACGAGCGTGTCGTAGCCGCGGGCGGCGTGGTCGAAGGCGGCGGCGAGGCGCTCGTCGCGCAAGAGGGTCATGCGGTCTCCGTCGGGGGCGGGTGCGGGGCGGCGGAAGGCGTCGGCGGACGCGGCGGCGGGGGCAGGTCGAAGGGGCGGCGGGGCAGGCGCGGCAGGTCCAGCGCGGAGCGCAGCATCGGCTTGACGGGCGTACGCAGGCCGATGGACAGGTCCTCGTGCGGGCGGGTGTCCCCGTCGAGGAAGCGCAGCAGCCGTGCCATGGGCACGCGGGTGAAGAGGCGGCCGAAGAGGTCCGGGCCGTCGGCCCGGCCGCTGTCCAGGGCGCGCAGCAGGACGGCGTCCATGGCGCGGGAGCGCGCCGGGTGGGCGGCGGGTGGCACGGGGCGGCGGCCGCGGCGCAGGGCGTCGGCGACGGCCCTGGTCTGCCGTTGCAGTCCGGCGAAGGTGTAACCGGTGGCGGGGCGGGTCGCCCCGCCGGCGGCGCCGACGCGGAAGACCGAGGCCCCGGTCTGCCGGGCGATCGGCGCGTCGGTCATCGGGATGACGCCGGTCTCGGTGGCCAGGACCCGCCGTTCGCCGAGGTGCAGCACCTCGTCGGCGTAGTGCCGCACGGCGGCCTCGTAGCGGTCCGGTGCGAGGGTGCGCCGGGAGAACTCGGTGTACTCCACGAGCGCCTCGCACGGCCCGGTCGGCAGGACGTAGCCGAAGGACAGGCCGTGGGCGGGCTGCGGGGTACGGAAGTCCATCAGCTCCACCGCGGCCGGGTCGAAGGCGGGCCGGGCGGTGCGTACGAACCAGCCGTGGAAGTGCTGGAGCAGGGTGGTGCGGGCGGCCGGGAGGCTGCCCGGGGGGCGGGAGTCGAGCACCCAGCGGGCGCTGAGCACCCGCGTCCGGCCGTCGGCGCCCCTCAGGTGGACGTGGGCGCCACCGGGCACGTCCTCCACCGCTTCGACGGTCGCTTCGAGGCGTCGCACGTTGGGGCTGCGGGCCAGGTCCCGCCAGACGAGGCGCTCGAAGTCGTCGGAGCGGATCATGCGGTACCGCAGCGGGTCGATGTCGCCCTCGACCGGGGCGCCGGTGCGCGGGCGCACCCTGAGCCGCCGCCACTCGGCCCGCACCGCAGCGTCGAACCGTCCCGTTCCCGCCGCCCAGTAGCACCAGGTCCGCGGGGGTGGACGCAGCGGGCCGGGCGGCGCGTCCACCAGCACCACGGAGGGTGTCCGCAGGCCGGGAACGTGTCCCGCCAGCCGGTGGGCCAGCGACAGCCCGGCGGCGCCCGCGCCCACGACGGCCACGTCCGCGTCCGGCACGGCGTCTCCTCTCCTCGGTCCCCCGGTGTACTTCCGGTCCGGACGCGGGTCGTCGCGGCCGTGACGGATTCCGGGCCGGCCGCCGGGGGACACGCCGCCCCGGCCCGGTATCGCGGATTGTGTACCCCGGCGGATGCAGGGCACCCCCTGGTGGCGCGCGGTCGGGCGCCGGACACGGCACGGTGGAGGGGGCGGATCCCCGGTGGTCTCCGCGATCGCGCGGGGCGTTCACGTGTCCGTCCGCGCAGAGGCGGACGGGTGACGGCACTACGGATACGGACACGACGGAGGGAACCGGGATGCGGCCTGCCCACGCGAAGGACCACCCCGCGACCGCGCCGCCGGGCGCGGCGGGGCCGGTGGCGTCGCTTCCGCACGGGACGGTGGCCGACGACGAGGAAGGACACCGCGACTGCGAGAGCGCTCCGCTGCCGGCCGGGCCCGCCGAGGTGCGCCGGACGGACGCCGACGTACCCGGCGCGGTCGGCCGGGTGCTCGGCCATGTGCTGGCGCGGCGCCTGCGCCGCGCACGGCTGACGGATCCGCTGTTCGCCGAGGAACTGGCCGAACGGGTGGCACGCTTCACTCTCCAGGGTGGCAAGCGCACACGCGCGCGGCTGGTGTGGTGGGCCTCGCGGGCCTGTGCCGGCCGGGACCCGGCGTCCGCGGCGGTGGCGCTGCGGATCGGGGGCGCCCTGGAACTGCTCCAGACGTGCGCGCTCGTCCACGACGACGTGATGGACCGGGCGGTACTGCGGCGTGGCCGGCCCACGCTGCACACGGACCTGACCGACCGGTACGCCGACCGGGTCGGGCCCGGGCGGGCCGCGCGGTTCGGGCAGTCGGCGGCGGTCCTCGCCGGGGACCTGGCGCTGGCCTGGGCCGACGATCTGGTGGCGGAGACACCGCTGGCGCCCGGGACGGGGGAGCTGGTGCGACGGCTGTGGAGCGACATGCGCACGGAGATGGTGGCGGGCCAGTACCTGGACGTACAGGGCCAGATCACCGCGGCCCCGTCCCTGCCCCGCGTGCTGCGCGCCGCCTGCCTGAAGAGCGCCCTGTACTCGGTCGAGCGGCCCCTCGCCCTGGGGGCCGCCGTGGCGGGCGCGGACGAGGTGACGCTGCGCCGGCTGGGAGATGCCGGACGCTGTGTCGGCATGGCGTTCCAGCTGCGCGACGACCTGGACGACGTCTTCGGCGACCCGCGGGAGACCGGCAAGGCGTGCGGCGGCGACATCCGGGAGGGCAAACCCACCTATCTGGTCGCGGTCGCCCGCGCGCGGGCGCAGGCCGCCGGTGACGGTGCCGCACCGGCCGTCCTGGACCGGTGGCTCGGGGACCCGGCCCTCACCGAACGCGGCCTGGACGAGGTGCGGGAGGTGCTGGTCGCGACGGGCGCGCGGGCCACCGTGGAGGCCGAGGTGGACCGGCTGGCCGCGCAGGGGCTGCGGCACTTCGACTGCGCCGTCCTCGACGCGGAGGGCGCCGGGCCGCTGCGCGCTCTCCTGCTCGCCACGGCGGGGGCACGGCCGGAAGCGGGCGGCGTACGTCCGCGGCCGGCGCGCGGCCCGCACGCTGCCGGTGCCCGCGGTGGCGCGAGGGGTGAACGGTGACACGCACCGTGTCCGGCCGCACGGACCACGTGGTGGTCGTCGGCGCCGGACTCGCCGGGCTGTCGGCGGCGCTGCACCTGCTGGGCGCCGGACGCCGGGTCACGGTCGTCGAGCGCGAGGAGCTGCCCGGCGGCCGGGCCGGGCGCCTGGACCTGGCGGGTTACCGGATCGACACCGGGCCGACCGTGCTGACCATGCCCGACCTGGCCGACGAGGCGTTCGCCGCCGTCGGCGAGAGCCTGTACGAGCGGGTGGAGCTGATCCCCCTGCACCCGGCCTACCGGGCCTGCTTCGCGGACGGCAGCAGCCTCGACGTGCACAGCGGCGCGGACGCGATGGCCGCGGAGGTGGAGCGGTTCGCCGGGGCGGCCGAGGCGGCGGGCTACCGGCGGCTGCGCGACTGGCTGCAGCGGCTGTACCGGGCGCAGCGGCGCCGGTTCATCGACGCCAACTTCGACTCGCCGCTCGGTCTGCTCCACACCGATCTCGCCCGGCTGGCCGCCCTCGGCGGCTTCGGCCGCCTGGACGCCCGGATCGGCCGCTTCCTGACCGACGAGCGGCTGCGCCGGGTGTTCTCCTTCCAGGCCCTGTACGCGGGTGTGCCCCCGGCGCGGGCGCTGGCCGCGTACGCGGTCATCGCCTACATGGACACCGTCGCCGGCGTGTACTTCCCCCGGGGCGGCATGCACGCCCTGCCCCGGGCGATGGCGCAGGCGGCGGCCGCGGCCGGTGCCGAGCTGCGGTTCGGGCAGCCGGTGACCCGTCTGGAGCGGTCGGGCGACCGCGTCACGGCCGTCGTCACCGACGCCGGCCGCATCCCGTGCGACGCGGTCGTCCTCACCCCGGACCTGCCCGTCGCCTACCGGCTGCTCGGCCGCCGGCCGCGCCGGCCGCTCGGACTGCGCCACTCCCCCTCCGCGGTCGTGCTGCACGCCGGCACGGACCGCACCTGGTCCCACCTCGCCCACCACACGATCTCGTTCGGCGCGGCGTGGCACAGCACCTTCGACGAACTCACCCGCGCCGGAAACCTGATGAGCGACCCGTCGCTCCTGGTCACCCGCCCCACCGCCACCGACCCCTCTCTCGCCCCGCCCGGCCGCCACCTGCACTACATCCTCGCCCCCTGCCCCAACACCGACACCGGCCCGGGCGCGGCGGCCTGGTCCGACCTCGGGCCGCGCTACCGGGACACGCTGCTGCGGGAGCTGGAACGGCGCGGGCTGGACGGCATCGGGGCCGCCATCGAGGAGGAGTGCCTGGTCACCCCGGCCGACTGGCACGCGCGGGGGCACGCCGCCGGGACCCCCTTCTCGGCCGCCCACACCTTCGCGCAGACCGGGCCGTTCCGGCCGCGCAACCTGGTACGCGGCACGGAGAACGCGGTCCTGGCCGGCTGCGGCACCACGCCCGGCGTCGGGGTGCCGACCGTGCTGCTGTCGGGGAAGCTGGCGGCGGCCCGTGTCACGGGCGTGCCCGGGCGCGGCGGCGGCCGCCCGCGCTCCTCCCCGGCCGCCGCCCCACGAGCGCATGAGAAACCTCCCCACCCCCTCACCACCGCCCAGGTACCGCCGGACTCCCCGGCTGCCGTACGGCGGTCCCCGCCGCCGGGCAGCCCCCCGGCCGACCCCACGGCCCCCGCGACCGAAGGCAGGACAGGATGACCGATCGAGAGCTGGACGCGGCGGGGATCCACGAGCCGGCACTGCGCGCGGCCTACCACCACTGCCGCGCCCTCAACGCCCGGCACGGCAGGACCTACTTCCTCGCCACCCGGCTGCTGCCCGCCGCACGCCGGCCCGCCGTGCACGCCCTGTACGGCTTCGCCCGCTGGGCCGACGACATCGTCGACTCCCTCGATCCCGGCGCCGGTACGGACGCACGGGTGCGGGCGCTGGCCCGGCTCCGGGAGGAGCTGGCGGAGGGGCTGTGGCGGGGCGGCAGCGGTGAGCCGGTGGTGCGCGCTCTCGCCGACACCGCCCGCCGCTACGCCATCGACCACGCCCACTTCCGTGACTTCATGACCGCCATGCGCTCCGACCTGGTGGTGACGGCCTATCCCACCTACGCCGACCTGCGCGCGTACATGCACGGTTCGGCCGCGGTGATCGGGCTCCAGATGCTGCCCGTACTGGGCACGGTGGTGCCGCGCGAGGAGGCCGCGCCGTACGCCGCGGCGCTCGGCGTCGCGTTCCAGCTGAGCAACTTCCTGCGGGACGTCGGCGAGGACCTGGACCGCGGGCGCGTCTACCTGCCCGCCGACCTGCTCGCCGGTCACGGCGTGGACCGGGACCTGCTGGTCTGGAGCCGCGCCACGGGCCGCCAAGACCCGCGGGTCACCGCCGCGCTCAGGGAGTTCGAGGCGCTGACCCGCGGTGTGTACCGGGAGGCGGTGCCCGGCATCGAGCTGCTCGAACCCGTGGCCCGGCCCTGCATCCGCACCGCGGCCGTCCTGTACGGCGGCATCCTGGACGCCGTCGCCCGCGACGGCTACACCGTGCTGCACCGGCGGTCGGTGGTGCCGCGGCGACGCAGGGCGGTGGTCGCAGCCGACGGGCTGGCGCGGGTGGCGGCGGCCCGGTTGCGTGCGCGGGCCTTTCCCTCACACCGGCCGCCCGCCCGCGCCCGCGCCCTGCCCGCCGCCTCCCGCCCGCCGACGACGGCCCTCCGTTCCGCCGGGGGAATCGCGTGAGCCGCCGTCGGCTGCCGCTGTCGCTGCGCCGCCACGCCGTGCCCCGGGAAGGCCGGCGGCCCACCTGGCGCGAGGCCCGGCCCGGGCTGATCGCCGGGGCGCTGAAGCGGGCACAGGCCCGCCCGTCCGGGAACTGGTACGCCGTCGGCGCCTCCCGCGCCCTGCGGGGGAACGGCAAACTGGCGCGGACGGTGGCGGGGCAGGAGATCGTGGTGTGGCGGGGACGCGACGGCCGCCTCGTCGGCGGGCCGGGGATCTGCCCGCACCTGGGGGCACCGCTGCGGGACAGCCCGGTGCGCTGCGGCACGCTGGTGTGTCACTGGCACGGACTGGCGCTGGACGGCGGGCCGTACGCGGGCTGGTCGCCGCTGCCGGTGCACGACGACGGGGTGCTGGTGTGGGTGCGGCTGGACGCGGTGGGCGGCGAGGAGCCCTCGGACGCGCCGGTCGTACCGTCCCGGCCCGACCTCGCGTGCGCCCTGACGGCCGTCTACACCGGCGTGGGTGTCTGTGAGCCCGAGGACGTGGTCGCCAACCGGCTCGACCCGTGGCACGGCGCGTGGTTGCACCCCTACTCGTTCGTCGACCTGACCGTGGTGGACACCCCCGGCGACCCGGCCGACGCGGTGGAGGACGGCCCGGACGCCCTGACCGTCGACGTGTCCTTCAAGGTGGCGGGCCGGCTGGTCGTGCCGGTCCGCGCCGTCTTCACCGCGCCCGAACCCCGCACGGTCGTCATGCGCGTCGCCGAGGGCGAGGGCGCGGGCTCCGTCGTGGAGACCCACGCCACCCCGCTCGGCCCGGACGAGGCCGGCCGGCCCCGCACCGCCGTCATCGAGGCGGTGGTCGCCGTCTCCCCCCGCCCGGGCTTCGCCGCCGCCCGCCGGGCCGCACCGCTGCTGCGCCCTCTGGTACGCGCCACGGCCGGCCGGCTGTGGCGGGACGACCTGGCCTACGCGGAGCGGCGCTGGCACCTGCGGTCCACGGGCCGCTTTCCGGGCTGAGCGGCCCGGGCCGGCCGTAGCGGCGCGCCGCCGGGTCCCGGCCGCCGGACTCCCTCATCGGCCGTCGGAGTGGGTCTGCCGGGTCAGGTGTCGGAGCCGCCGCTCGTGCGGCGCTGGGGCGAACGGCCGCCGTGCCAGTCGAGCACCAGGAGGGTGGCATCGTCGGGCAGAGCCCCTCCGCACGCCTCGTGCACCGCCGAGGTCAGGGCCCGGACCACTTCGCGGGGGTGCTCGTCGCGAGTGGTGTACAGGAGGGAGGGGAGGTCGACTGCGGCGGCCGCGCGTTCGTGCATGCCATCGGTGATCAGAACGAGACGGTCGCCGGGCTCCAGACGAAGCCGCTGTACCTCGTAGGTGACCGGGGCGGGCACCCCGAAGGGCATGTTCACCGTGATGACCAGATCCCTGGGCAGCCGTACGGCTTCCTGGCCGAGCATGTCCACGAGCCAGAACGAGACCTCGCTCGCCGAGAACCGCTCCTCCAGCTTCCGGGCGATCACGTCGACCGACTCCACCGGCGCGGCGTCCTCCGCCGCCCGCAGCACCTCGTCCAGAACCACGCCCTCGTCGCGCACCGCGGACACCTCCCGGTTCCCCCCACCCCGACTTCCCCGCGGGCCTCTCCCGAATACACGGCCGAAGCCGTCGGCGGGCCTTCGACCACCTCGCTCCCCAAACCCATGAAATGGTCGAAATCATGCAATGTATGCTTCCATAGCCCGACTGATGATCTTGTCGCGGCAGTGCCGGGGGCCCGGCACCGGAACAGGGTCCGCACCTTCCGACCATGGAGTGCTGGTTGATCGCGATAGCGGCAGTCCTCGCGGACATCGCGCTGATCCTTGTGCACCGCGGACGTACGTCACGGGCACCCGCCGAGTCCACACCGTGGCGCCACATGGCCGCCGGGCTGGCGGGGTGCGCGGCGGGATGGCTGGTCATCGGCCGGCCGGAACTCGTCTGGGACGACCTGTTCCTCACACTCGTCTGCGGAGTGGTCCTCGCCTCCGAGGCCGCGCAGGCGGCCCGGAGTCTCTCCGGCCGGGCCTGGGCGGGCTGGACGACGGCCTGGGTGAGCGGAGCGGCGGCGGCCACCTGGCTGCTGTCCGGCCCGCTGCCGTTCTCCTGACGCACCCGGCCGGCCGACACAGCGGATCGGGGCCGCCCCGCACGGGGAGCAGCCCCCTGCCGTCGGGTCAGGCGGCGTGGTGGCGGAGCTTCGGTTTCGACGCTGTCGAGCCGCGTACCACCAGTTCCGGCATGAACACGAACTCGCTGTGCGGTGCGGGGGTGCCGCCGACTTCTTCCAGCAGTGTGCGCACCGCGGCCTGGCCCATCGCGGGCACGGGTTTGCGGATCGTGGTCAGGGGCGGGTCGGTGAAGGCGATCAGGGGCGAGTCGTCGAAGCCGACGACGGAGAAGTCGCGCGGGACCTCCATGCCGCGCTGCCGGGCCGCCCGGATCGCCCCGAGGGCCATCATGTCGCTGGCGCAGACCACCGCCGTGCAGTCCCGGTCGATGAGGGCCGCGGCGGCGGCCTGGCCGCCCTCGAGGCTGTAGAGGGAGTGCTGGATCAGCGTCGACTCGGTCACGTCCGGCGGCAGGCCCAGCTGGTCCTGTACCGCGCGGACGAAGCCCTCGATCTTGCGCTGCACGGGCACGAAGCGCCGGGGGCCGACGGCCAGGCCGATCCGGGTGTGGCCCAGGGACGCCAGGTGGGCCACCGCCAGGGACATCGCCGCGCGGTCGTCGGGCGAGATGAACGGGGCCTGTACCTTTGCCGAGAAGCCGTCCACGAGCACGAACGGCACGCCCTGGGCGCGTAGTTCGGCGTAGCGCCCGGTGTCGGCGGTGGTGTCCGCGTGCAGCCCGGAGACGTAGATGATGCCGGCCACCGCGCGGTCCACGAGCATCTCGGTGAGTTCGTCCTCCGTGGACCCGCCGGGCGTCTGGGTGGCGAGCACCGGGGTGTAACCCTGCCGTGTGAGGGCCTGCCCGATGACCTGCGCGAGCGCCGGGAAGATGGGGTTGTCCAGCTCGGGGGTGATGAGGCCGACCAGGCCCTCGCTGCGCTGCCGCAGCCGTACCGGGCGTTCGTAGCCCAGCACGTCGAGCGCGGCGAGAACGGCCTGGCGGGTGCCGGAGGCGACGCTCGGCTTGCCGTTGAGGACCCGGCTGACGGTCGCCTCGCTCACCCCGGCCTGTGCGGCGATGTCGGCGAGCCGGATCGTCACGGGGACGGTCTGTACCGGGCGCATGTCAGGCCGCCCACCAGACGGCGCACTCCCCGGGCAGTGCCGTCGTGCCGGCGCCCGGCTCCACGTCGGCGCCGGCCAGCAGCAGCGTGCCGGGCGTGGGCAGCGTGACGGGAGCGTCGGTGAAGTTGACCGTGCAGACGAAGGAGCCGTGCTCGCTGTCGCGGCGGAACGCCAGTACCCCCTCCGGGGCGTCCAGCCAGGTGATCTGGCGGCCCGCGCCCAGCGCCGGGTGCTCGCGGCGGACGGCGAGTGCCCGGCGGTAGAACTCCAGCGTGGAGGCCGGGTCACCCTCCTGCGCCTCGACGGTCAGGTGGGTCCAGTCCGCCGGCTGCGGCAGCCAGGCCGGCCCGCCCTCGACGGGGCCGAAGCCGAACGGCGGCACCTGGCCGGACCACGGGATCGGCACCCTGCAGCCGTCGCGGGTGCCGTCCTGGCCCGTGGTGCGGAAGAAGGCGGGGTCCTGTCGCACCTCGTCGGGCAGGTCGACGACCTCGGGCAGGCCGAGTTCCTCGCCCTGGTAGATGTAGGCCGAGCCGGGCAGCCCCAGCATCAGCAGGGTCGCCGCACGGGCCCGGCGCAGGCCGCGCGCCGGGTCTCCCTCCGCGAGTCGGGTGGCGTGCCGTACCACGTCGTGGTTGGACAGCACCCAGGTCGCCGGCGCGTGTACGGCGTTCATGGCGCGCAGCGAGCGGTCGATGACCTCGCGCAGTCCGGCCGGGTCCCAGCCGGCGCCCAGGTAGTCGAAGTTGAAGGCCTGGTGGAGCTCGTCCGGGCGCAGGTACAGGGCGCTGCGTTCCACGGTCGGGGTCCATGCCTCGGCGACGGCGACGCGTTCGCCGTGGTACTCGTCGAGGATGCGCCGCCAGCCGCGGTAGATGTCGTGCACGCCGTCCTGGTCGAAGTACGGCACCGGCCGCGTGCCGAGCAGCTTGACCTGCTCGGCATGGCCGACGTCCGGCAGGCCGGCCGCCTTGACCAGGCCGTGTGCCACGTCGACACGGAAACCGTCGACGCCCAGGTCGAGCCAGAACCGCAGGATGGAGCGGAACTCGTCGTGGACGGCGGGGTGGTCCCAGTTGAAGTCGGGCTGTTCGGGTGCGAAGAGGTGCAGGTACCACTCGCCGGGGGTGCCGTCGGGTTCGGCGACCCGGGTCCAGGCGGGGCCGCCGAAGACGGACTCCCAGTCGTTGGGCGGCAGTTCGCCCTCGGCGCCCTTGCCCGGCCGGAAGTGGAAGCGGTCCCGCAGGGGCGACCCGGGGCCCTCGCGCAGGGCCTGCTTGAACCACTCGTGCTGGTCGGAGCAGTGGTTGGGCACCAAGTCGACGATGATCCGCAGCCCCAGCGCGTGGGCGTCGCCCACCAGGTCGTAGGCGTCGGTGAGGGTGCCGAACATGGGGTCCACGGCCCGGTAGTCCGCGACGTCGTACCCTCCGTCGGCCTGCGGGGAGGCGTAGAACGGGGAGAGCCAGACGGCGTCGACACCGAGCTTCTTCAGGTAGGGCAGGCGTGCGCGGATGCCGGGCAGGTCGCCGATCCCGTCGCCGTCGCTGTCGGCGAAACTGCGCGGGTACACCTGGTAGATGACCGCGTCGCGCCACCACTCCCGGTCCGGGGAGGCGAAGGCGGGGGCTTCGTGGGCGACGGTGTCGGTGGCGTGCTGGGTCATGGATTCCCTCAGGGAGTGGAAGAGTAACGGCGAAGGCGCGTCCTCGATGGGCGGGCGCCGGGATCCGGCCGGGGTGGTGCCGGTCATGACTTGGTGCCGCCGGCCGTCAGTCCGGAGACGAGGCTGCGCTGCACGAGCATGAACACGAGGGCGGCCGGGATGGTGATGATGATCGCGGTGGCCGACGTCCACGCCCAGTCGGGCCGCTGGTCCTGGGCGAAGGTGCGGATGCCGACGGCGAGCGTGTAGTGGTCGGACTGCATGAACTGCGTGGCGTAGGCGACCTCGCCCCAGGCGGTGAGGAAGCTGTAGAAGGCCGTCACCGCGAGACCGGGGCGGGCCAGTGGCACGATCAGCCGCCAGAAGGTGCCGATGGGAGTCAGTCCGTCCACTCGTCCGGCCTCGTCGATCTCCTTCGGGATGGTGTCGAAGTAGCCCTTCATCATCCAGGCGCAGAACGGCACCGCCGTGGTCGCGTAGGCCAGGATCAGTCCGAGGTAGTTGTCGAGCAGGCGCAGTTCGGCCATGAGCAGGTACAGCGGCACGATGAGGACGATGCTGGGGAACATCTGGGTGACCAGGAAGACCCACATCAGCTGCCGGCTGCCCGGGAACCGCATCCGGGACACGGCGTAGCCGGCGGTCGCGGCGAGGAAGACGCCCAGCGCCGTGGTGCCGGCCGCCACGATGACGGTGTTCAGGAACCACTGCAGCAGGTCCGAATGGGCCAGTACGTCGCTGTAGTTGTGGAAGCCGAGGTGGGACAGCACCTCGCCCGGCTGCTGCCAGGCGTTCTTCGGGCCCAGGGAGATGAAGAACACCCACACCACGGGGAAGGCCGCGATCACGGTGGCGAGGATCAGCGTGCCGTGCAGGGCCACGGAGGCGCCGAGCCCCCGCTCCTCCCGGCCGCGCACCCTGCGGGTCCGGCGGACGGCGGCGGGGGGCGGGACGGTGTCCTCGGGCGCGGTGGCGGTCTCGTGCGTTGCTGCGGTCATGACGATGGCTCCTTCACGCCTGCTCGGACTTCAGGGTGCTGCGGCGGTAGAAGGTCGAGAAGGCGAGCAGGAGGGCGAGGATGATGATCCCGTAGGTCGCCGCTCCCGCGTAGTCCGAGACCCCGTTGAACGCCTTGTGAAAGGCGAAGGTGACGAGGATGTCCGTGTCACCGGTGGTGTTGTTGCCCAGCAGCAGATAGATGACGTTGAACATGTTGAACGTCCAGATGCAGCCCAGCAGGATCACGGTGTTCGACACCGGGCGCAGTCCTGGCAGGGTGACGTTGACGAAGCGCTGCCAGGGCGAGGCGCCGTCCATCTCGGCCGCCTCGTACAGCTCCTTGGGGATCGACTGGAGCCCGCCCAGCACGGCGACCATGTTGAAGGGGATGCCGATCCAGACGTTGACCATGATGACGGCGATCTTCTGGGACAGCGGGGAGCCGAGCCAGTTCTGCGCGGGCAGGCCGAAAGCCTGGATGATCTCGTTGAACACCCCGTACTGGGAGTTGAGCATCAGCCGCCAGGCGAAGACGCCGATGAACGACGGGACGGCCCACGGCAGGATCAGCATCGCGCGGTAGAAACCCCGCAGGCGCATCTTGCGGTTGAGCAGCACCGCGAGTCCCATGCCGAGACCGACTTGCAGGACGACGCAGGACACCGTCCACACGACCGTCCACGCCAGCCGCGGGTAGAAGTCGCCGTCCGCGCCCGACAGCACGTGCCAGTAGTTGTCGAGGCCCACGAAGTCGTACGTGGCGGGGCGGTGGAAGGCGCCGATGGTGGTGGCGACGTTGGACTCGTTCGCGTCGGTCAGCGACTGGTAGAAGCCGTATCCGAGCGGATACAGCACCAGCAGGGCGATGACGATGGCCACCGGGGCCACCATGGCCCAGGCGTACCAGTACCTCTCCCATGCGCGTCTGAGTGCCGTACTCCGTGCGCGGTGTGGTTTCCGGTGGTCGCGGGCTGTCTCGTCGGTCGTTCCGGTGCTCGGTGCGGTCGTCATACTCATCGGCTCTTTCGCGGGCGAAGTCGGGTGGTACCGCAGCCCCGGGGGAGCCCCGGTCGGGGCGGCAGCGGGGAAGTGGATTCCCCCGGGGCTGCGTGTCCTTCGGTTACCGTCGGGCGGTGTGCGCCGCGGTTCAGCCGACGGAGAAGCCCTTCAGGAGCTTCTGGAACTCCTTGGCGGTGGTGTCGAGGCCGCCCTGGACCGACTCGTCGCCCTGGAGGATCTTCACGTAGTTCTGGGCCAGGGGCGTGAAGAGCGAACCGGCCTGCGGCAGGGCCACGCGGGCACGCGCCGTCTTCTCCAGGAGCGGCTGGAAGCCGGCGATCTTGGCGTCCCCGGTGACCTCACCGGTGTAGGCCGACTTGCGGGTCGGCAGGGTGCCGGTTCCCTTGGCGATCTCGATCTGACTCGGTGTCGACGTCATGAACTGCGTGAACAGGTAGCTTGCGTCCAGATTGCCCGACCCCTGGTACACGGTGAGGTTGTGACCGCCTGTCGGGGCCTGGGCCTTGCCGCCGGCGCCTGCCGGGACGGGCGCGAAGCCGAGGTTCTTCTCGTCGTCCTTGAACGCCGTGCCGCTCAGGTCGTCGCCGACCGACCAGGGCCCCTGGATCAGCATGGCGACCTTGCCGTTCTTGAAGGCGGCCTGCATGTTCTGATAGGCGTTCGCGAAGTCGACCTTCATCGACGCCTCGTCGTTGATCCTCTTCGCGGTGGTCAGGGCCTTGACGGCGGCTCCGTCGTTGATGGTGATCTTCTTCGCCGCGGGGTCGGCCAGGTCCGCGCCGTTGCTGTAGAGCAGCGGGAGCAGGAAGTAGGAGTCGGGGTTCAGGTAGGTGCCGTAGGCCCCCGTCTTCTCCTTGATGGTCTTGGCGTCGGCGATGAACTCGTCCCAGGTGCCCGGGGGTTCGGCGATGCCGGCCTGCTTCAGGAGCTTCTTGTTGTACAGCAGGCCCAGGGTGTCGGTGACCGACGGGACGCCGTAGGTCTTGCCCTTGTACTTGGCCGTGTTCAGCGGGACCGAGCTGAAGTCGTCGGTGTCCTTCAGCGCCGGGGTGCCGTCGAGGGGGGCGATGTAGCCCAGCTCGGCGTACTCGGCCATCAGCCCGACGTCGGTGCGGACGACGTCGGGGGCGCCCTTGCCGCTCTTGGCAGCCGACTTGAACTTCTGCTCGATGTCGGTGAAGGGGACGTTCTGGTAGTCCACCTTGATCTTCGGGTACTTGTTCTCGAACTGCTTGATGAGAGCCTTGTACGTCGGGGCCTCGGTCGCGGCGTCCGAGGTGTCCCAGTACGTGATCGTCCCGGAGATGTCCTCGGGGTTCTTCGGCTTGCCGGATGAGTCGCCACCCGAGCCACCGCAGGCGGAAGCGGTGAGGGCGACCACGGTGACCGCGGCGGCGATCGATATGCCACGTCGCATAGCAACTCCTTGATCTGGGTGCCCGGAACATCCCTGGAGCAGGGCCGGGGTGCCGTGTGTCTCAACCGACGGCCGCCGGGCGCGAGTTGAACATACAAGGTTGCAATCTCTTGCGAAAGACGTTGCAGGCAGATTCCTTCACGGTTCCCGGGGCGTGACAACTTTGTTACACGCGGCCACAGTTGCGCGAACCTTCCGCACAACGGGCACGTTCGTGCAGCTCAGTTGGTATGGCGACGCCTTCCGGACACCCCCTGCGCCACCCGGGTGACCGGCGGCACGCCACCCGGCCGGAAGAGCCCCGTCGGCAACGCGCCCCTGGGCACGACGGGGCGGCTCGACCACATCTGATGAACCATCGACAGCAGTCGTGAAGAATTTTGCTGATTGTTTCAAGTCTCTTGCTGTAACAGGCCGCTCGTGGTTACGGTCGCGCCCACCCTGTCCCTCGGCACACAAGGAGTCCGCGCTCGTGACACACAACCGGCCGGCGCCCGCGAAGCGCCCGCCCCACCAGGTCGTACGGGGAAGACGAGGCAAGCGGAGGGAGCGCGTGGCGGCGGTCACGGGCGCCCTGCTCGTCGCCGCCCTCCTCCAGCCGCTCGCCGCACTCCCCCGGGCCGTCGCCCACGCTTCCGTCGGGACAGCCTCCAGCGCCCTCGACCTCACCACCTCCAAGGCGGTCTGGATCGACCGGGACACCGTCGCCTGGAACGGCGTCGCGGGCGCGGCCTCCACCCAGCTGCTGT